>NZ_LT607803.1:2414752-2716596 GCF_900090195.1 Variovorax sp. HW608 | reverse complement strand
GACGAAGATGCTGTTTCCGCTGGTGGTGTGCGTGTTCCCGTCGATCATCATGGTGGTCATCGGTCCGGCCGCGATCCAGGTGGTGCGCACGCTACTGCCGATGCTAGGCGGCGGGTTGCGCTAGAGGCGCGCTCTCAGACACTGTCCGCGCAATCCGGTGTTCTCTCGGGCCGACATTCCTCAACGTCCGGATCCCATCAGTGCGAAGGCTGGAGGCTGCGGCAAATTTCACGCATCGCATGGCTTTCAAAGAATTCAGTTCTTTATTTCATCTGCAATAGGAAACTTATGACTGCCTTTGCGCTAAAAACACGATTCGAGCGGCATGCACAGCAATCAGTCACGGACCAACGTCTCAGAACAAAACAATGGACGCCATCGCACTCAATCGAAATATAGATGGGGGCGCCACCGTGCGAAACATCGCCCGCATCCGCTTTGAGTTGGGCCTGATGGCCCGTCGGCGCCTGATGCTCCTGCGTGAGATTGCCCGCGCCTCGAATCCGAGTTTGGGGCGGGAGCTCGCATTGGAGCGTGTGCTCGGATTAATCCGAGAATTCTTCTCAGCCACGCTCTGCATCATGGTCTCGCGTGACTTCCGCTCGTCCGGCTACTCGCTGCGCATCGTCAAAGAGAATGAAGTCGAGTCCGTTTCCCTGCCCTTTGATGCTGGCGCGGCGGCGGTTTTGGTGGGTTTGCCCGACGAGCATCTCGTCACCTACCAACAACTGCATCATGATGCAAAGGCCAGATGCGCGGCGTACGACCTCCGAGCACGCGCATGGGTCGGATTGAATGTCGACGGCATTCAGTGTCTCGTCGATCTGCTTGGAGCGAGTTCTTTTGTTAGCGTTCCGGTACATTCGACACGGGCAACAGCGCGCATCTACGTTGTCTCTTCAGGCCATGCAGCATTGAGACGATCGGATGCGATGTTTCTGAATCAGATTGTGGCCTTGGGCTTTTCTTCCATTGGCGACGCTGAGGCTCCTGGCGGGGTGAGCTCCCGAGCGTTTGCCGTGCAGCAACGCGACATTTCCATACAGCCGTACATCGGGCTTCAGTTCGGGCTCGGCGCACTGCGAATCAAGGCTGGCGCGAATAACTTGCTGAGCGAGGACTTGGATTGTCTGATCGCCATGGCAGCAAGCGTGATAGCGGACGCTTTGGGTGAGCAGCCTCGCTTAAAAGCCGCCGCCCACGAGGCGATGTGCCTCGGATCATAGGTGGAGCATGGCATTGTGCGAGCGCATGGAAGCTAGCACGAAGCCAATTCGCGTTCTACTCGTGGACGACCACCGTACCGTGCTCTGGGGCATGGAGCGGCTGATCGAGAGCGGGAAGCCCCGCATGGAGGTTGCCGGCACCGCAACCACGAGCGGAGAAACTGAGACCAAGTTGCTTGAACTGAGGCCTGACGTCGTCCTGCTCGACCTGCATCTTGCGGGTGAAAACGGGCTGGACCTGCTGCCCTGCATCGTCTCCAAATCGTCGGCGCGTGTCTTGATCTTGACCGGCGAACGCGATCAGGAGCTTCTCGATCTTGCAATGCTGCGGGGTGCCCGCGGTATCGTGAGGAAGGACGGTCCGGCGGAGGAGGTTCTGAAAGCGATTGAGACGGCGCACCGGGGCGATCTTTGGCTCGAGCAGCAAGCGCTCGGGCGCCTTTTCAGCCAAGTTATGGAAACTCGTTCAGCTCCGATGGAAGAATATTCCCGCCTGACTGCTCGGGAGCGCAAGATTGTCGCCTGCTCTGTGGAAGGAACGGAGTCAAACGCTGCCTTGGCCAGGCGGCTATGCATCGCTGAAGCAACCCTGCGCAATCACCTGACCTCGATCTACCACAAGCTTGGGATTGCGAATCGGCTTGAACTGTACGCGTACGTCCTTCAGCATCCCCTCGCAGAAGAGAAGACAAAGAGTAGATCGTGACATCCGCAGCCAGCCTGTAGTCCAGAACCGTCCGGTTTCCGGTGAGGTTTCCCCGAGCTTGGGTTCCCCGGCGCCAATTCCATGGGAAAAAATCACACTAATGCGAACTTCGACTTCGCTTTAGTCGCATTCCTCGGTGTGCGGGGTAGCACGTATGTTGTAGCCTAATGTAACCAACACAGGAGCGGGGGGCCGTGCGGCTTGGTGGGGACCATGAAGGAAGCTGTAGAGATCGAGGCCGATGCGGGCGCGGCGGCAGATGTCGCCGATGCCCGAATGATTGCCCGCATGAGATTGGTGCTGGCGACGTCGGCATTCCTTGCGCTTTTTGTTCATCAAACGGGTCAGGACGACATCTATCTCGATGTCGGAACCCGCGCCGTCACAAGCTTCTACTTCTGCTACAGCCTCGTGATTTGCGCGCTCACGGAGTTCTTTCGCTTTCCGTGGCAAAGGACGAAGTGGGTCCATTGGCTGGATGTCTTTTGGTACGGGCTCTTTTTGATGCCGGCCAGCGGAATTCACGGCTTCTATTTCCTGTTCTTCTTCCTCGCGATCCTGACTTCCTCATTCCGATGGGGGTTCGAGGAGGGTGCGCGCGTCACTGTCGCATCCATCGTGCTTCTTGCGATGTCCGGCATCGTGCATGCAACTGAACCCGAGTACTCGCGCCTGCTGATGCGCGCAACATTCCTTTTGGCGCTTGGCTACATGAGTGTGTATTGGGGCGGCTCCAGGCTCGAATTGAGACGGCGGATGGAGCTCTTGCGCGACGTCAGCCGTGTGTCCAATCCTCGATTCGGCGTCGACCACACGGTAACGCAAATCCTCGAGAAAACGGTGCACTTCTTCTCGGGATCGAGCTGCATTCTCGTCCTGCGCGACAAGCACAACGGCAGCTACTCCATGCGCATCATCAAAGCCGGGTCGAGTGGTCAGTCGCTGCGCGCGGTACCGATCACGATCGAGGCGGCGTCTCCATTGATGGGAGTGGATGAGAACCTCGTAGTCGCCTATTCATCGCCTTCCTGGTGGCGGCCGGTCTGGTTGCGCAAGGCAGGCACCTACAACATTCAGTCTCGTCGATGGACGCGGTCCAATGACAGTGCTTGTCAGATGCTTGCAGAGCTCCTGGAGGCGCGCTCCTTCATCAGCGCCCCGTTAAGCGTGCGCCAAGGTCACGGTCGAATCTACCTACTCTCGTCCGACCACGACCTGAGCAGGTCCGATGCCATGTTCTTCAACTACGTCGGCGCCCAGGTGTTCCCAGTCATCGGGACCATCGAACTGCTTGACAGCATGGCTTCGGGTGCCGCCCTGAGGGAACGCCAGAAGTTCGCGCTGGACCTGCACGACACGGCGATCCAGCCCTACATCGGCCTCAAGCTCGCACTGAGCGCCCTTCGCAAGAAAGCCGCGCAGGACAACCCCTTGAACGACGATCTGGACAAGATCGCGGCACAGGCCACCAAAGTCGTCTCCGATCTTCGCCGCTTTGCCGGAACTGTTCGGGATGGTGCCCACGAAACCGAGCAGATGATCGTCTCGACCCTGAAGCAGCAAGCGGCCAACATGCGCGATTTCTACGGGATCGAGATAGATGTGCAGGTTGAAGGAAAGCTTGGCTTTGCAGATCGCCTGGCCGCCGAAGTGCTCAATGTCGTACGTGAAGGCATGAGCAACATCTGCCGGCATACGTTCGCGCAGCGCGGTGCGGTGCGGCTGCATTGTGCCGAGGACTGCGTGCGGATCCTCATCGAAAACGAGGCCGGGAATTCGGTGTCGATGAATTTTGTTCCGCGATCGATCTGCGAGCGGGCGGCGGCGCTCGGGGGCAGGGCACACGTGTGCCGCGGTCTCGGTGGAAGTACTGAAGTTCACGTCGAGATTCCAATTTGAAGATTGGAGGTCATGTTGGAACCCACACAGACCGCCGCAAGGCCGATCAACGTCATGCTTGTCGATGATCACCAGACCATGCTGTGGGGCCTATCCAGGCTCATCGATGGAGAGCGACCTCGCATGCAGGTGACGGGTACGGCACGAAGCTGCGAAGAAGCGCTTCAAAAGGTCGCGCGGCTCGTGCCGGATGTCGTGGTGCTGGATCTGGACCTCGAAGGCACAGGCGCGCTGGACATATTGCCTTCCCTGGTATCGAACTCAATCTCTCGTGTCCTGATACTGACCGCCGAACGCGGTCAGACGATGCTCGACAGTGCGGTGCTGCGCGGCGCTCGCGGCGTCTTGCGCAAGGACGCTGCGGCCGAGGACGTGATTCTTGCCATCGAGAAGATGCATCTGGGCGAGGTCTGGCTGAATGGTGCCACCGTCGCACGCGTCTTCGTGAATTCGGCGGATTCCAGGAGCGCGCGCAGCATGGATGCGGAATCTCAAAAGCAGCAGACATTGACCGCCAAGGAACGCAGGATCATCGATGAGGTTGTCGATCGAAACGGCGCACCGAACAAGGTCCTTGCCAAGCAACTCCTCGTGACCGAGCATACCCTGCTTAACCAGCTCAGCTCCATCTATCAGAAGCTCGGTGTCACCAGCCGCCTGGAACTGTATGTCTATGCGGTCAAGCATCACCTGAGCAGCGCGCCGTAGCGCGCTCACGCGCCATCGGTGAACATGGGGGGCTGCCAGGAGGATCGGGCCGGCGTTGACAGTCATCGCTGTCTCAGACTTCGGACATGTTGCTGGGGTCATTCGATGCCTCTTTGGACCTCAGCACAGCCCATCCCGGCCCCGGCCGGCGCCAGCCGACTGGAACGCTTGGAGCCTTGATCAAACATGCCGAGATGAGGCCCAATCGTCTCTCCTCAAGGAGAACCTGCCATGAGCACTGGACCAGCGGAAAAGCGCCGACTCGACGATGCGCATGCGAACCTCGCAGCCTGGAAAAAGTGGGGCCCGTATCTCAGCGAGCGGCAATGGGGAACGGTTCGCGAGGACTACAGCAACAACGGCGATGCCTGGAACTACTTTACCCACGACCAGGCCCGCTCGCGCGCCTACCGCTGGGGCGAAGACGGCCTGGGAGGCATCAGCGACGATCACCAGATCTTGTGTTTTGCGTTGGCGCTGTGGAACGGGCGCGACCCGATTCTGAAAGAGCGCGCCTTCGGATTGGCCAACAGTGAAGGCAATCATGGCGAGGACGTCAAGGAGTACTACTTCTATCTCGATTCGACGCCGACGCACTCGTACATGAAGTACCTGTACAAGTATCCGCAGGCAGCCTATCCGTACAACGACCTCGTCACCACCAATCGAGGCCGCGGCAAGCACGATCCAGAATACGAACTGCTGGACACCGGCGTGTTCGACGACAACCGCTATTTCGACGTCTTCGTTGAATACGCGAAGGCATTGCCTGACGACGTGCTGGTGCGGATCACCGCCTTCAATCGCGGTCCTGATGCAGCGGCCCTGCATCTGTTGCCGACGCTGTGGTTCCGCAACACGTGGACGCAGGCGGGTGGTGGTTCGAAGCCGACCGTCGAGCGTGTTGCCTCCGCCGGGATCGCGACCGTGCGCGCCCGTCATACCGATCCGTTGTTCCTCGAATCGCTGGACGAGTACTACCTCTATTGCGATGCAGACGTGCCGCTGCTCTTCACCGAGAACGAAACCAACAACGCGCGGCTGTTCGGCGGGACCAACGCCTGTGCCTACGTAAAGGACGCCATTCACAACTTCGTCATTCACGGCGAGGCGGCTGCGGTCAATCCCGCGGGCCAGGGAACCAAGGTGGCGGCCCACTACCAGCGCAATGTCGGCCCCGGGCAGTCGCAGGCCCTTCGCCTGCGGTTGACGACCAAAGGGCCCGACACGTTGACGGCGCCTTTCGGCGACTTCGATGCCATCTTTGCGGACCGACTGAAGGAGGCGGACGAGTTCTACGCGTCGATGACGCCGCCCGCCGTGCGGGACGACCCGGACCGCGCGAACGTCATGCGCCAGGCACTGGCCGGCATGCTGTGGACCAAGCAGTACTTCTACTACGACCTCGATCTCTGGCTCGACGAGCACGGCGCGGGCACCCAACTGCCACAGTCGGAGCGCCGCCAGGTGCGCAACATCGACTGGGGCCACATGTTCAACGACGACATCATCTCGATGCCGGACAAATGGGAGTACCCGTGGTACGCCGCGTGGGACCTGGCGTTCCACATGATCCCGCTCGGGATGGTCGACCCCGACTTCGCCAAGCAACAGCTCGACCTGATGCTGCGCAACGACTACCTGCATCCGAACGGCCAGCTGCCCGCCTACGAATGGAACTTCGGCGACGTCAATCCACCGGTGCATGCATGGGCCACGATGCAGCTTTTCCTGATCGACAGGGAGCGTCGCGGCGACGGCGGCGACATCGAGTTCCTCAAGTACGCCTTCTCCAAGCTGCTGGTCAACTTCACCTGGTGGGTCAACCGAAAGGACCGCACCGGCGCAAACGTGTTCGAGGGTGGCTTCCTCGGGCTCGACAACATCGGTGTGTTCGACCGCTCCGCGCCATTGCCCACGGGCGGCTACCTCGACCAGGCCGACGGGACGGCATGGATGGTTTTCTTCAGCCAACAGATGCTTCGCATCGCGGTCGAGCTGGCGCTGAGCGAGCCGCTGTACGAGGAATTCGTCGAGAAGTTCTTCCAGCACACGCTGTTCATCGCCGGCGCAATGGACCGCGTCGGCGAGCGCCAGGACGAGATGTGGGACGAGGAGGATGGCTTCTTCTACGACGTGCTGCGCCTCCCGGACGGCAGCGCCACGCGCCTGAAGGTCCGCTCGATCGTCGGGCTGCTGCCGCTGGCCGCGGTTGCCGTGTTCGAGGAAAACATCATCGAAAAACTGCCGAGGTTCCGTCAGCGCGCGCGCGTGTTCCTGGCTCGGCACCCCGAGCTCGCGGCGAACATTCATCTGCCGCAGGAGCCCGGCGTGGCCAATCGTCGAATGCTGGCGATCGTCAACGCGCAGAAGCTGCGCCGCATCCTCGCGCGCATGCTGGACGAGAATGAATTCTTCAGCCCGCACGGCATTCGCGCACTGTCGCGCGTCCACCTCGAACACCCTTACGTCTTCGAGCACTCGGGGCAGTCGTATCAGGTGGCCTATGTGCCGGGCGATTCCGACTCGGGAATGTTCGGCGGCAATTCCAACTGGCGCGGTCCGGTCTGGATGCCGATCAACTTCCTGCTCTACACGTCGCTGGGGCGCCTGTACGCGTACTTCGGCGAGGATTTCAAGGTCGAGTGCCCGACCGGATCGGGGCAGATGATGACCCTCCTCGAAGTCGCGAAGGAACTGGGCGAGCGCCTGAGCCGAATCTTCCTGCGTGACGGCGAGGGCCGGCGGCCTGCGCATGGACCGGCGCAGAGGTTTCGCGACGATCCCCATTGGCGCGACCTGGTGCTGTTCTACGAGTACTTCCACGGCGACACGGGGGCGGGCATCGGCGCGAATCACCAGACCGGCTGGACCGGCTGCGTGGCGCGCATCATTCAGACGAACGCGGTGCTGACGAAGGACCTGCTGCAGATGCCGGGCACCGAGGCTGCGGCGACGCGGGCGCTGCAAGCAGCGCCAGGATCCGGCCCCTCAGCGCCCTACGGACCCACGCGATAGAAGTAGTACGTGGCGCTGTAAGGCACGCGCGCGATCTGCGCGGCATTCGTCGCACTGCAGCGCTCGGTGGGCGCGATACCTCCGGCCGTCCTCACCCGCTGGATGCTTGCCGCTTGAGCGAGGGGCCCCGTGCCACTGGACGATCTCGCAGTCAGCAGCAGCCAGGGGATCGCCGCCGGGCCCGGCCCTGGATCGCTCGCCTTCACCTGTCCGACGACCTTGCTGCCGTCGAGCGACTCCCACGTCGGCCCCGCATAGTGCTTGCCGAGCGCGCGGCCCGATCGATCGCTGAGCGTCGCCTCCGGTGCGCGGAAGGTCCACGCAAAGGCCGACGATTCACCAGGTTTTGGCGCGCACTCGTAGATCTGCACGCCCGTGGCCAGCGCCTCGAGGAATGGCAACTCGCCTGCGGGCGCCCGCAGCTGCGCGGGGAGGTCCGGCGGGATCGTGACCGGGCTCGTTGCACAGCCGGCCACCGCGAACAACGCCGTTGCCGTGACGAGGACACGCGAATGGAGAGTCGGCATGGTGTTCCTGGCGCTTTTCGAATCGACTCTATCACTTGACCCGGTCGACGGTGCGCGCAATCGCGCCGAGCGTTGACTTGTATTTAAACATTGAGTTAAATAAGGAATGGATGCGCTCAGCACTGCCTTCGCCGCCCTGGCCGACCCGACGCGACGCGCGATCCTGGCGCGGCTGGCCCAGGGTCCCACGCATGTGGGCGCACTGGTCGAACCGTTTCCGATTTCCGGGCCGGCCATCTCGCGCCACCTGCGCGTGCTCGAACAGGCCGGATTGATCGAGCGCGAGGCCAGCGCGCAGTGGCGAATCTGCCGCTTGCACGGCCCCGGCCTGCGCACCGCACACGACTGGTTCGAGCCCTATCGCGCCTTCTGGGAGGAGAGCCTGGACCGGCTGGCCGAGTTGCTCGAAGCGCCGCCCTTGCCTGGCGACACGAAAGGCCGCAAGGCCCCTCGCGCCGCCGTTCCTGCCAAATCCCCTCGTCACCGAAGGAGCCGCCCATCATGAATGCCCCGCAGGACTTCACTCTGAACCTCACCCGCTTCATCCGTGCCCCGCGCGAAAAGGTGTTCGACGCCTTCGTCGACGAGGCTGCGCTGTCGCGCTGGCACTGTCCGCGCGGAATGTCGGTGGCCAGCGCCACGGTCGATGCCCGCGTCGATGGCGCCTGGCGCATCGAGATGCGTACCGGCGACAACGCCAACCACTCGGTGGGCGGACGCTACCGCGAGATCAAGCGTGCGGAGCGCCTGGTCTACACCTGGGTGTGGGAGCAGGGCGTCGATGGCATGGCGGGCCTGCAGACGCTCATCGAGATCGACTTCGTGGCCCGCGACGGCGGCACGGAAATCCAGATGCGCCACAGCGGCTTCCCGGCAGAGGCCGCCCGCAACGGTCATGCCCAGGGATGGAACTCGGTCTTCAATCGTCTGACCGACCTGCTCGATGAACGCGGAACTGCCGCCACGCTCATCCTGCTCGGAGAGCCCGCGAGCAGCTACGTGCGCAGTGCGCGCATCGGCCTCGCGGAAAAAGGCCTCGCCTACACATTCCAGCGCGCCACACCGCACAGCCCGGAGATCGACGCGATCCACCCGTTCGGCAAGATGCCGGCGTTTCGCGACGGCGAGACCGAGATCTGGGAGACCAGCGCGATCCTGCGCTATATCGACGAGGGCTTCGACGGCCCGAGCCTCAACCCCGGCATGGTGGTCGACCGGGCGCGCACCGAAACGTGGGTGAGCGCGGTCGGCGCCTACATCTACGACGCGATGGTGCGGCGCTATGTGCTGCAATATGTGTTTCCGCGCGGCGAGGGCGGCACGCCCGATCGTGTCGTCATCGGCAAGGCAGCGGTCGACATGGTCTGCCCGCTCGATGCGCTGGAGCGCTGCCTCCAGGGCCGCGAGTTCATCGGCGGCGCTGCACCCTCGTACGCGGACATCCTGGTGACGCCGATCCTCGACTACCTCGGCCGCTTCCCCGAAGGGGGACAATTGCTGTCGGACCGGCCGAACATCCGTCGCGCACTCGACAACATGCGGGCACGGCCCAGCTTCGCCGCGGCCACCGCCCCGCACGATGCAACCCCTGCCGCCCAAGCGCGGTGAAAAGGAGATTCGAGATGAGCTACCTTCCCGGAAAATTCGTCTGGTTCGAGCATGCATCCGGCGATCCTGCAAAGGCGCAAGCCTTCTACGCGTCGCTGTTCGGCTGGCATGCCGAGAGCATGCCCATGGGGCAGATGCAGTACACGATGATCATGAACGGCGCCGACGGCATCGGCGGCTTCGTCCAGGCCGATGGCGGCGCGCGCTGGGTTTCCTATGTCTCGGTTCCCGACGTGGACAAGGCCTATGCGGCCGCACTCGCCGCCGGCGCCAGGAGTGAATCGGCGCCCATGGACTACGGACCGGTGGGCCGCGGCGCTGCGGTGATCGATCCGACGGGCGCGCGCATTTCGTTGTGGAAGAGTGCGCAGGCAGACCGCCCGGACCAGGACGTGCCCGTAGGCGGCTGGGTCTGGAACGAACTGACGACCTCGGACCCGCAGGCTGCGCTGAAGTTCTATACCGGGCTCATCGGCTACACGCAGGACACGATGCCGATGGAGGCCGGCGGCAGCTACCACCTGCTGAAGACCGAGGGCGACAAGGGCCGCGGCGGCGTCATGAAGTCGCCGGACGAGAAGATGCCTTCGCAGTGGGTCCCCTATGTTCACGTGGCCGACTGCGACGCGACGCTCTCCAAGGCCGGGCAGCTCGGCGCCACCGTGTGCATGCCGGGGACCGACATCCCGGGCGTCGGCCGTATCGGCATGCTGAGCGACCCGCAGGGCGCGCTGGTGGCCGTGATCAAGCCGTCGCCGCGAAGCTGAGCCGGCGACGGCGCCTTCATCGGCCACACTTGCGCCCATGATCGCCACCTCGACAGCGCCTCTTCCGGCCAGCGCCTGCATTCGGCGCTGGTCCACAGACGCCGCCGCGCCCGCACAGCGACTGGACTACTGGGTGGGCGCGATCTGCGAAGGCTTCCTGGAAATGGAGGCCACGAGCCCCTCGGCGGCAGTCTTTCATTCGAGCCTGGAGTCGGTTTCATGGGGCAACGTCGCCGTCAACCGGGTGTGCGGCAGCGCCCAGGACGTCTACCGCACACGCGCGGCCATCGCGCGCAGCCGTGACAACTACCTCTACCTGCTCTGCAAGAGCGACTCGGCCTGGACGGCGGTCCAGGAGCAGCGCGGCGCGCGGTTGTTGCCGGGCGACCTGGTGCTGGTGGACTCCAGGCAGCGCTATGAATTTCACTTTCCGACCTCGGCGAACACCGTCTCACTGCAACTGCATCCCGAGTGGCTGGCCGCCTGGCTTCCCGACGTCCAGGCCGCGCTGGGCCAGCGGATCGATGGCAGCGCCGGCTGGGGCGCCGTTCTGAGCGCATTCGCCCGCGAACTCACGCCGGAGTTGGCGGCGGCGCCGCCGCTGCCGTCGCGCCTGCTCATGGATCAGTTGGGGGCGCTGATGGCACTGGCGATGGGCGCGCCAGCGGCAGCCGCACGGGGCCATGCTTTCCCATCACTGCGACAGCGCATCCTCGACCAGGTGCGGGAGCAGCATGCGCAGCCCGGGTTGACGGCCGGCGCCGTCGCGGCGTCCCTCTGCATTTCACCGCGAACCTTGCACCGCTGCCTGGCCGAGGGCGGCATGACATTCGCCGAGCACCTGATGGCCTGCCGAATGAGCGTCGCCGCACGCCTGCTGTCCGACCCGCGATTCGGCCGGCTCACCGTGGCCGAGATCGGCCGGCGCGTGGGCCTGCTCGACGCATCGCACTTCGTGCGCGCATGTCGGTTGCACCTGGGTGCGACCCCGGCACGGTTCCGCCGCAAGCCTCAAGGGTGACGAGCGCGTGGCGCGACGCGGCCATGAGAATGGCACGCGGCGGCCACCCGATCGCAGGATGCCCTTCTAGATTGCAGTCTTCCATTTCCAACCAAGGAGACTGCGATGTCCGACACCTATGTTCTTGTCCACGGCGCCTGGCACACAGGCGATGAACTGGAAGCCACGGCGGCCTGCCTGCGCGAGGCGGGCCACACGGTGCACTGTCCCACGCTGGCTGGCAACAGACCCGGAGACGACCGCGCCACATCGGACCTGACGGATGCCATCGAATCGCTGGTTAACTACTTGCAGGAACGGGACCTGCGCGACGTCCGACTGGCAGGGCATAGCTATGGCGGCATGGTCATCTCGGGCGCCGCGGACCGCGCGCCCGAACGTCTTCGGCGACTGATCTATGTGAACGCCTTCGTCCCGCTCGATGGCCAAAGCCTGAATGACCTGGTGCCGCCGCACTACGTCACATTGTTCGACGCCATGGCCGAAGCCAACGGCAACACCGTGATGCTGCCCTTCGAGGTCTGGCGGGAAGCCTTCATCAACGACGCCGACCTGGCGCTGGCCCAGAGCAGCTTCGGCAAGCTCAACCCCCATCCCTATCGCACGTTCACGGAAAAGATCCGGCTAGCCCGGCCGCTGGCCGAGCTGAGCTTGGGCAAGTCCTATGTGAACTGCCGGCAGGACACCGCGATGCCGCACGGGCTGCCGTGGCATCCCAGGCTGTCGGAACGGCTGGGTCTTTTCCGGCTGGTCGAATGCGACGGCAGCCACGAGATGTGGTTCAGCAATCCGCCAGTGCTGGCCCGAGCGATTCTGGCGGCTGGGCGCGACTGAACGCTTCCTCACGCCGGCTGGGCGGCGCCCAGCCGGTCCAGCGTCGCGATCACGTCGGCCGGCAGCTCGATCGACGCCGCGAGGTTCTCGCGCAGATGCGCGACGGACGAGGTGCCCGGAATCAGCAGGATGTTGGGCGCGCGGCGCAGGAGCCAGGCAAGCGCCACCTGCATCGGCGTGGCGTCCAGGCGGCCGGCCACGTCGGAGAGTTCCGAGGACTGCAGCGGCGTGAACCCGCCGAGCGGGAAGAAGGGCACGTAGGCGATGCCCGCGCGCGCCAGCTCGTCGATGAACGTATCGTCATGCCGGTGCACCAGGTTGTACTGGTTCTGCACGCAGACGATCGGGCAGATGCGCCGGCCCTCGGCCACCTGCCGTGGCGTGACGTTGCTCAGCCCGATGTGGCGGACCAGTCCGCGGCGCTGAAGCTCGGCCAGGGCCGTCAGCGGCTCCTCGATCGCGCCCTCGGCCGGGCCGTGCGCGTCGAACATGAAGCGCAGGTTGACCACATGCAGCACGCCCAGGCCCAGGTTGCGCAGGTTGTCGTGGACGGCCTGCTCGAGCTCCTTGGCCGACGCTGCCGGCAGCCACGCGCCCTTGGCATCGCGCCGCGCGCCGATCTTGGTGGTAATGACGAGGTCATCGGGGTACGGCGCGAGCGCCTCGCGAATGATCTCGTTGGTGATGTGCGGTCCGTAGTAGTCGCTGGTGTCGATGTGATTGACGCCCTGGGCCACCGCCTCGCGCAGCACGGCGAGCGCGCCCGTGCGGTCCTTGGGCGGTCCGAAGACGCCGGGGCCGGCCAGTTGCATGGCGCCGTAGCCGACGCGTTTGACGGTGCGGTCGCCGAGGGTGAATTGGGTGGGGAGGGGAGTGCTGGACATGGTGCTTCCTTTGCTGGTTCCTGGACTTGAAGGGAGGAGGTCGGGGTCCGCGCAACGAGCATGGAGCGCCTGCTTTTTCGAACCCTGGCAATCAGTCTAGGGAGCCCGCGGCTGCTTGATAAGCCACCATAATCGGCACAGGCTGTGCGGAATTCCAGACAATGAAAGTCGACCTCGGAGATCTGAATGCATTCGTCGCGGTCGCAGAAGCCAAGGGCTTTCGCGAAGGCGCACGCCTGCGTGGCGTCAGCGCGTCGAGGCTGAGCGAAGCCGTGCGCAGGCTGGAGGCGCAAATGGGCGTGCGGCTGTTGCACCGGACGACGCGCAGCGTGCTGCCCACCGAAGCGGGACAGCGCCTGATCGAGCGGCTGCGGCCTGCGTTCACCGAGGTCGAAGCCGCGCTCGACGTGGTCAACGGCTTTCGCGATCGGCCGGCCGGCACCTTGCGGCTGAACGTGCCCATCAGCGCGGCGCGCCTGGTGCTTCCGAAGATCGTGCCGGGCTTCCTGGCGGCCTACCCCGACATCTCGCTCGAAGTGATCGCCGAGGATGGCTTCGTGGATGTGCTGGCGGCGGGCTGCGATGCCGGCATCCGCTACGAGGAGCGGCTCGAGCAGGACATGATCGCAGTTCCCATCGGCCCGCGCACCCAGCGCTTCGCCGTCGCTGCCTCGCCCGAGTACCTCGATCGCCGCGGCCGCCCGAAGCACCCGAGCGAACTGCTGACCCACGCCTGCCTGCGCGGCCGCTTTGCCAGCGGCCTGACGCCGCCCTGGGAATTCGAGCGCAAGGGCGACAAGCTACGCATCGACGTGACCGGCCCGCTGATCGTGCGGCTGGGCGGCACGACCGACCTCGCGGTGGATGCGGCCATCGCGGGCGCCGGCGTCATCTACCTGTTCGAAGACTGGCTGCGGCCGCACCTGGACAGTGGTGCCCTGGAGCCGATCCTCGAGCCGTGGTGGCTGCGCTTCTCGGGACCGTTTCTGTACTACCCGGGCCGGCGGCTGCTGCCTGCGCCGCTGCGGGCGTTCGTGGATTTCATCCAGCGGATGCCTCGGTGATGGGTGAGAACGACCATTGCGATCTGCTGCCGGTCAGCTCTGCGCGGCGCCGCGCATGAACATCTCGACCCCTCGACCGACCATCCGGCGGATCTCTTTAAGCGATAAGGGAGGAGGGTTCCTCTGGAACAGCCTCATGTCGGTTTCGGCCATGACCAGCGCCGTGAAATGGGCTGCCGCCACCTTGGGGTCGGAACGGCGAAGCTCGCCGCGGTCCATGGCTGCGGCCATCAACCCGGTGAGTGCCGCCATCGCGGCGGCGGGGCCAGAGTCGTAGAACAGTTGCCCCACGTCCGAGCGCCCGGCTTCGGCGACCACCATGCGGTAGACAGCCAGCGCACTCTCGTCGTGTGTCAGTACGCCGAGCATGCGCTCGCCGAATCGGCCGAGCCGCGCTTCCAACGTGGGCTTTCCATGCGCGACTTCTGCAGCGAGCTCCTGCGTCGCGTCCAGTAGATGGCCTGTCGCCACGGCCTCGACGACCGCGACAAAGAGCTCCTCCTTTGAAGAGAAGTACCCATACAGCGTCGACTTGGAGCCCCCAAGACGCTTGGCCAGTTCGTTCATCGACGCCCGCTCGTAGCCCATCTCCTTGAAGAGTTCAGTCGCTGCTTCGACGATGGCTTCGCGGCGAGCCTCGGTTCGCACCCTCATCAGGTCTCCTCGAAAGAAGACCGAACTGTACGCTTTTCTTGACGCCCCGAAGGGTCTTCGTATAATCAAACCGTACACTACGGTTCTGTATTGACGCCGCGGTGCGGTCTGTCGACGGTCCCGTGAACTGTCAAACCAGGAAGATCACATGCGTATTTCAAACATCCCTTTTCGGCTCGCAACCTTGGTGCTTTGCGTGGCGTCGGCCGCCTGTTCCTCGCTGCAGCCCCTTCCCTATGCAGGCGTGGCATCGTCATCGAAGCTGCGTGTGAACCAGCGCGACGAGACGGGACGAATGCCCTATACGTACAGATCAGATGTCGATTGGGCCAGGTACGAAGCCTTCATCATGGACCCCGTCGCCATCTACACCGGCGCCGACAACCAGTTCGAGAAGATCTCGGAAGCAGACAAGGACAGGCTTGCCCAGTACATGCGGGCAGAGTTCTCCGAGAAGCTGCGTGGCCGCTTCAGGAGATCGGCAATACCTGGCGCCGGGACCGTGCGCATCAAGCTCACGCTCACCGGCGCAAAGGCCAACACGAATGTCCTGAATACGGTCATGCACTTCGACTTGCTCGGCGGGCCCTACAACGCCGTCCAGGCCGCTCGCGGCAAGGAGGGAATGCTGTCGGGCTCCGTGAGTTTCGCGGTCGAGATCTACGACTCCTCGACGAACGCGCTGCTGGGCGCCTATGTCGCCAAGCAGTACCCGAATGCCTGGAACCTTCCAGCGGGCATGGGTTCGATGGCGGCCGCCGAGGTTGGGGTCCAGAAGGGCGCCGAGCAGTTGGTCGAGTACCTGCGATGAACCGAGGATGGCCGAGGCGATTCCCACGCACCTGGAGCATCGCGCTCATCGTGCTGGCAATGTCGGCTGCGCTCGGCCTGCTCTATCTCGGCCGGTCGATCCTCGTACCGGTGACCCTGGCAGTCTTGCTGTGCTTCGCAGTCAACCCTCTGGTCCGGCGGCTGCGCGTCTTCGGACTGGGGCATGTCTCATCGGTGTTGGGAGCCGTAGCGTCCGCTGCCCTGGTCATCGCACTGCTGGCTACGCTGATCGGTGTGCATGCCATCCGGATGGCATCTCATCTGCCTGCATACCAGGCGACGCTCGAGCGCAATTTGCGCTCGCTGCGTCTCGTTGCGTTGTCGCCGATCGAGAAGACCTGGGACGCCGCTGAAGCGCTCTTCAACCCGGCCAGCAAGGTCGGGGCCAATGCCGCCGAACCGACGACAAGAGTCGTCCGTTCCGGAGTCGATGGAAAATCGTCGGAAGGCGTCCTCCAACCCAAGCCCGACCCGATGGAGCGCCTCGGCCGACTTCTTTCATGGGTCGCTGGTCCGATCGGCAGCGCTGGCATCACGATCGTCGTCCTTGTCTTCCTGCTGCTGGAGCGGGAATCCCTGCGGGACCGCTTCATACGACTCATGGGCGGCGATCTGCGGGCGACGACCTTGGCCATCAACGACGCCGGCGACAGGCTTTCTCGCTATCTGGCGCGCCAGATAGCGGTCAACATCTGCTTCGGGCTTGTCATCTGGGTAGCGCTCGCTGCCACGGGCTTGCCGGAGGCGGCGCTGATTGCAGCGATCACAGCCATTCTGCGGTTCGTGCCCTATGTCGGAGTGCTCGCGGCAGCTTTGCTGGCCATGCTTCTGGCCCTGGGTGCGGCCGAGAATTGGACCCTGATGCTGACGACGGGCGCCGTGTTCCTGACGGCCGACCTGGTCACCTCCCACGTCATCGAGCCCCGTGTCTACGGTCAGGCGACGGGGCTCTCTCCTTTGTCCATCGTGCTGGCCACGCTCTTCTGGGGCTGGCTGTGGGGGGCGGTCGGCGTGATCATCGCGACGCCGCTGACCTTGTGTCTGGCGGTAGCCGGCCGCCACGCCGAGTCGCTGGGCTTCCTCGACGTCGTGCTCGGGGATGGCCCGGCGCTGACGATGGCGCAGAAGTTCTACCAGCGGGCTCTGTCCGGCGACTCGGAGGAGATCATCGCCGGGGCACGCGAATACCTGCGGCGGGGATCGTTCGCCAGGTACTGTGACAGCGTGCTGGTGCCTGCGATTCAGCTGGGCCGCGCCGACTACCTCAAGGGACAGACCACGCTGCGGCAACAGGCCCAACTTCGCAGCACGATCGTGCAGGTCGTCGAAGCCCTCGACGGTGCCAAGCGTGATCGCGCCATGAGTCCAAAGCCGATGTCCGTGCTCGAGGAAGCGAGTTCGGCGCGCTTGCTGCGGCAGAGGCGGATGCTCCGCGAACACCCGCAGACGGGCGAACAACCCGGCGATCACTCCGTTGTCGTCTGCGTGGGCATGGGCGGGCCGGGCGATGACCTGGTGACCGAGATCCTTGTTCGAATGCTGCGAAGCCTGCGTCTGGACGCACGAGATCTGACGATTGAAGATTTGCGCTCCCTGAAATATTCGCGAATGCCTGAGACAACGATCCGCGTCATTTGCCTGGTCACGATGACCGGTGGTGCGAGCCCGGAGACCGGGATAAGACTGGCGCGTGAACTGCGTTTGGAGACTTCCGATGCTCACATCGCGGCGCTCGTTCTGCCTGGGCAAGCCGAGGCGACGGGGCAGGCCAAGGCCGAGTTTCGCGAGAGCGTGGACCATATTGCCAGCTCGTACGAGCAGCTGGTGCTGGATCTGCAAGCGCAAGCAGGGAGCGTCAGCGCCGTAGGCATCAGCAAGTGACGAGATCCGTATGCCCAAAGCCCTTCGAGTAGTCGAGCACGGAAATGACCGTGGGCGTGATGCGGAACAGGCGAACCTCGTCCGGGCTCGGCATCTTCATCGGCAGGGGCGGGGCGTCCGGGTATTTCAGCGGCAGCATGCGCAGGACTTTCTCCGCTTCGGCCCGGTCATTCACCGCCTGCGCGCGTCCTGCCATCGACAGGCCGGTGATCGCCATCAAGTCCGCCGTGTCGTGATCGATCGTCAGCGAGACGCGGTCATCGCGCGCCAGGTTGCCTGCCTTCTGACTGTCCAGCCCGCAGAGAAAGTACAGGGTCAGGCCATCGTTCACGTAGCCGACGGTCGTGGCCTGCGGCCAGCCATCCGGGCGCAGCGTCGCGATGGTCATGATCCGATGTTGATCCAGCAGCGCCAGGATCTTCCGTCTCATTTCGTCGTCCATGCGTGACCTCCAGAGGAAGGAGCGTTCCCCTGCATTTTTGGATTTGTCGAGCCGCGCGGCCTTGACCGCGATCAAGGCCCTGGGGCTTGGGCTTGCACTGCCTTGCGGTGCGTCAAACGGTCATTCGCGCGGCGGAGCGATGCTGCGCGCCTGGGCCACGCAGTCGCGGTGGCAGCCGGAGGCCGCATGTGGGACGCCATCGTGACATCGTCCGATTGCCCGGCTTCGAGTTTGGCATCCTGCACCCGGAATCGGCCTACCGCGAAGCGCTCGTTGCGCGCTTTCCGCAGCAGGAACGCGCCATTGGACACTGGTTCGAATCCTGCGATGCGGCGCGTCGCACCGCCATGCAGCTCTTCGCCTCGCATGCCATGCCGCACTGGGTGGCCTGGGCCCTGAGCCTCTGGCGCGGAGCCGATGCCGAGCATTGGACGCGGCGTACGCTGGCCGACGAGCTGGCGCTGATCTCCGACCCCGAGCTACGGGCGGTGCTGGGCGCGCGCTGGGCCGACTACGGCGCACCGCCGGCGCAGGCGCCGTTTGCGATGCATGCCCTGGTCACCGGCGCCTACAACGGCGGCGCCTATTACCCGATAGGAGGTCCGGCTCGCTTCGCGCAATGCCTGCAGCCGGTGATCGAGGCCGCCGGTGGCGCTTTGAGCCTGGGCTGCGATGTGCAGCGCATCACGACCGAGGGCGGGCGCGTGAGTGGCGTGGTCTACGCGATGGGCGGCGAGCAACACGTGGCGTCGAGCCCGCGACTGATTTCCGCCATGGGCGTCGGCAACACCGTGGCCTGTCTGGCGCCCGATGTCGCCGCCGGCTGGCAACAGACCATCCAGGCGCTGGCCCCGGGGCTGTCCTGCATCTCGCTGTTCGTCGGGCTGGAGGGCGACCTGCGAGCGGCCGGTGCGAGCAGCGCAAACCACTGGATCTTCGAGGGTGACGCCATCGGCAGCCTTTGGCAACGACCGGCCGACGAAGATGCGCCCGGCATCTTCGTGGCCTTTCCGTCGCTGAAGGACCCGGAAAGCCGCGGCAGGCCGACCGCCGAGTTGGTGGCCATGGTCGATCCGCATGTCTTCGCGCCCTGGCTGGCGCGGCCGGACGGCGAGCGGCCGCAGGATTACCTCGCGCTGGAGGCCCGGATCGAGGAGAGGCTGCTGTCGCAGTTCCTGCGCCACTTCCCGGCGCTCAAGCCCATGCTGCGCTTCCACGAGTTGTCGACGCCGCTCACGCAGCGGCGCTATGTGCGTTCTCCGGGCGGCGCCATGTATGGCATCGAGATGAGCGCCGGGCGGCTGACCAGCCCGGCCTTGCATGTGCGCACGCCCCTGCCTGGCTTGTTGCTGGCGGGGCAGGACGTGGTCAGTCCGGGCGTGCAAGGCGCCTTCATGGGCGGCCTGCTCGCGGCCGCCTCGCTGGAGCCGGCGCTGTGGGCCAGCCTGGGCCGATGAAGACAAGACCCTGAGCGACCGGTGGGAGTGGCACATCTTGCCAATTCATACAAAGGTTCTCTACGATCGCGCCTCACACAACAATGGGATCGAGGAGTCTTCATGGGCAAATCGGTGGCGGTGCTGGGTGGGGGAATCGGCGGTCTGACGGCGGCGCACGAGCTGCTCGAACGCGGATTCGAGGTCACGGTTTACGAACTCAAGACCATCCCTGGAGGCAAGTCGCGCACCTTGCCTGCGACGGGCACCGGTGTGGGAGGGCGGCCCGACCTGCCTGGCGAGCATGGCTTTCGCTTCATCCCGGCCTTCTATCGGCACCTGCCCGACTCGATGAAGCGTATTCCCTTCGGCGCGGGCAACTGCTATGACAACCTCACGCCGACGAGCCTGATCGAGATCGCGCAGTTCGGCGGGGCGCCCGTGGTGGTGCCCTCCCGCCTGCCGCGCTCGTGGGACGAAGTGCTCCTGGTGTTCAAGGACATCTTCGATACCGACATCGGCCTTCTGCCCGGCGAACTCGAGTTCTTCGCCCGCCGCATCTGGCAGGTGATGACCTCGTGCGACGAGCGCAGGCTGCATGAGCTCGAAGCCATTTCGTGGTGGGAATTCGTCGACGCCGAAAATCGGTCGCCTGCCTACCAGCGCTTCCTCGCCGAGGGCCTGTCGCGCTCGCTCGTCGCCGCGAACGCGAAGGAGGGCAGTGCGCGCACCATCGGCCAGGTGCAGGTGCACCTGCTCTTCGGCCAGTTCGACCTGGCGGCCGGCAGCACCGACCGCGTGCTCGACGGGCCGACCAGCCCGCAGCTGCTCCTGCCGTGGATCGCGCACATCGAGCAGCTGGGCGGACGCTATCTCACGCGGCGCAGAGTGCGCGCCATCGACTGCGTGGACGGGCGCATCTCCGGCGTGCAGGTCGAGGACGTGGACACCGCGGCGGTCACGCAGGTGGTCGCCGACTACTACGTCTGCGCCATGCCGGTCGAGGTCATGGGGCCGTTGATCAGCGATGCCATGGTGGCGGTCGACCCCTCGCTGGCGAACATCCGCGTGCTCGACCCGCAGGTGCGGTGGATGAACGGCATCCAGTTCTTCCTGCGCACCGACGTGCCGGTGATCCATGGGCATGTGCTGTACGTGGATTCGCCCTGGGCCATCACCTCCATCTCCGAGGCCCAGTTCTGGAAGGGCATCGACCTGCACGACTACGGCGATGGCACGGTCAGCGGCATCCTGTCCGTCGACATCTCGGACTGGCAGTGCAAGGGGTACTTCATCAAGGAGTTCGCGTGCGACCTCCGCCCCGACCAGATCGCCGACGAGGTCTGGCAGGAGCTCAAGCTGGCCCTCAACCAGGGCGGCCAGGTGCTGCTGCGCGACCAGGACAAGGTGGGCTACTTCCTGGATACCGACATCGAGGATCCGCAGTTCGACCGCCCGAGCAAGGACATCAACCTCGAACCCCTGTTCATCAACACGCCATCGAGCTGGGGCAAGCGCCCGCAGGCAGGCACCGGCATCGAGAACCTGGTGCTCGCCTCGGACTACGTGCAGACCAACGCCGACCTGGCCTGCATGGACTCGGCCAACGAGGCCGGGCGGCGTGCGGTCAACGCGCTGCTCGACCGCACCGGGTCGGCGGCGCCCCGCTGCCAGATCTGGGACATGGGCATGCCCGAGCTGTTCCTTCCGTTCCGGATGCACGACCAAGAGCGCTGGGACGAAGGACTGCCCTGGGACGGCGGGGTGTTGGCCGGCGACGCGGGGGCCCAGCGCTCCTGGCTCGCCTACACGATGGCCATGGCGCGGCACGCCCGTGGCGACGACGGCACCGGCACCCCGCCGGCGGCGCTCGCGCCCGTGCAGGCGGGCGCGGTGACGCCGGCCGACGACGCATTCCACATCGCCGAGTACCGCAGCGCATCCCATCTCTTCTGGTACACCGAGTGGTGGTACTTCAACTGGGTCGACCCGAAGAGCGGCCGCTCGGGCATGGTGACCTTCTCCTGCTTCAACCCGACCGACATCGACCTGATGGGCGTGGTGAACCTCAACGCCGCCATCTTCGACCCGCAGGGCTCGGGCATCACGGTGAAGATGGACTACCACGGCATCTCGGAGTTCTGGGCCTCGGCCGAGAAGGCCGACGTCACGCTGGCGGGCAACACGCTGCAGGCGCTCGACGCCAACACGTACGAGATCAACGCCACCTCGGACGACGGCAGCGTCTCGATGGCACTCGTCTACACCCAGGCCGATGCGCCGCAGGTGCTGGCGAACAACGTGCACGGCTCCTCGCCGTGGGAGGTGAGCTCCTGGCTGGCCTACATGCCCTCGGCCCGGGTCAACGGGTGGGTCAGCGTCAATGGCGAGCGCATCGAGCTGGTCGAGGCGACCGGCTACCACGACCACGACTGGGGCATCTGGTTCCTGCCGGGCAATGTGTGGGCCTGGGCTGCGTTCTCCGATCCGTCGCGGCACATCGCCTTCGACGTCGGCCTGCATGCCGCGTTCCAGAAGTCGGTGGCGTATTTCCGCCATGGCGACCTGCGCCTCTGCTTCCCGCAGGAATCGTTCAGCTCCAGCTTCTCGGACTGGGAACACTGGAAGGTGCTCTGGAAGTACCCGAAGACGGTCACTTTCTCGGCGATCGACAGCACCGGCCAGTACAAGGCCGAGATGACCTGGCGCGTGACGGGCACCGCACCGCTGTGGAAGTACCCGCTGATCGTGTTCGAGCAGGCTGCGCAGTTCACCGGGACCCTGTCCCAGAAATCCGGCGAGGGTTGGGAGAAGGTGGTGGACTTCGACGTGCCGGGTTTCTGCGAATACACCATGACCTGGACGGGCGACGGCCCGAGCTGAGCGGCTACTTGCGCTCCATCTGCAGCACCCCCGTCCAGTCGGCGCCGGGGGGATCGGCCAGCAGCGCATCGCAGCGCCGCAGGTAGCCCTGCGCCGCGCTGTCCTGCGGGCAGGCCGCGAGCACCGCCTCGAACCCGGCGCGCGCCTCGCGCCATTCGCGCGCATAGAAGGCGGCGCAGGCCCGGGTGTAGCGATCGAGGTTCGCTGCCTTGGCATCGCGAAGGGAGGGTGGGTCGGCGTCGAAGACCTCGTGCACGACGACCGGTTCCGAGCGACCCACCAGCACTACGCGGCTCACCGGGCGCAGCAGGAAGGCGCCGGGCCGGGTCAGCCCACTGGCCGTCTCGTCGCCGATCAAGAGCGGCACGCCCAGCTGCTTGGTCAGTCCTTCGATGCGGGCCGCCAGGTTGACCGGGTCGCCGATCACGCCGCACTTGATGCGGTTCGGACCTCCGATGGTGCCCAGCATCAGCGCGCCGGTGTTGATGCCCACGCCGATGGACAGCGGCGCCTGGCCCGCCGCGCTGCGTTCGGTGTTGAACTCGCGCAGCGCCCGCAGCATGCCCACGCCGGCGGCCACCGCATCGTCGGGCGGCCCGTCGAACAGGGCCATGATCGCGTCGCCGATGTAGCTGTCGACGAAGCCCCCGTTGGCGAGGATCGCCGGCTCCATGCGCCCGATGTAGGCGTTGATGAAATCGATGCTCGCGCGCGGCGTCAGGCTGCCGATCAGCGGCGTGAAGCCGCGGATGTCCGAGAACAGCACCGAGAGCGACTTGGAGGCGTGGTCGCCCAGGCGCACGTCCTGGATGTTCCGGCGGCCCAGCGAGGCGAGGAACTGGTGCGGCACGAAGCGGGCATGGGCGTTGGTCAGCGCCACCTGCGCGTCCAGCGACTGCTCCAGGTCCTGCACCAGGCCCGCGTTCTCGATCGAGATGGCGGCCTGGCCGGCGATCACCTGCAGGAACTCCACGCGGTCGGGCGTGAAGGCGCCCGCCACCAGTTCGTTCTCGAGCAGGATGGCGCCCACCAGTTCGCCGTGGCGCAGCATGGGCGAACACAGCACCGAGCGGGGCCGGGCCCGTGCCACGTAGGGGTCGAGGCGGAAGGTCGGGTCCTGCAGCGCGTCGTCGATCAGCAAGGCGCGCCGGGTCCGCAGCACCAGGTGCACCGCGCCCTGGAACACCTCGGCGTGGGCGAGGGCGCCGCCGCTCGCCAGGACGTCGGCCTCGGGGCGTTCGACGTGCGCGCTCGCGAGCACGTGCCAGTCCTGCTCGTCGCGCGCGATCAGCACGGCCTGGCGTGCGCCAGCGTTGGCCAGCAGCAGGCTGCAAAGCTCGCGTACCACCTCGGGCAGCCGCAGCTTCTCGGACACCGCCTGGGCCGCACGCGTCATGGCGCGGGCATCGAGTGCTTCGCCGGTGCCCGAGCCCGAGCCCGAGCTTGAATTCGATGTCGAGGCCGGGCTCGAGCTCGAATTCGAACTCGTCGCCCTGGAAGTCGGGCTCGACCCCGGGATCGGGGGAAGGCTGCCCCGCCCCTCGTCGCCCTGCGCGCGCGCGAGGCGCCGGGCACCCCAGCGGTCCCAGGCCCGCCGCGCCTGCAGCAGATGGCCGCGTGCGATGGTCGGCATCGCGGCGTCGGCGGCGCAGCCGGCGGCCAGCTGGTGCGCCAGGGCCTTGTCGTGCAGGTTGTCGGCCCGTGCGGCGGCCGCGATGGCACGCTCGTAGCCGCCCAGCGCGTCGGCCAGGCGGCCGGCGCCGCGGGCGCGCTCGGCCTCGACCAGTTCCCAGCGGGCAAGAAAGGTCGACGGCACGCGCCGGGCCCAGCGGATCATCCGTCGCTGGTTGGCCGCGACGAGGCGGGCGCCGCGCGGCTGCGGCCGGCCCGCGCGGGCCAGGGCCAGCAGGGCGAGCGACTCGTAGAACTGGAAGAAGGGCACGAACAGCTGCCCGTCGATGCCGGCCACGTAGGCGCGGCAGGCGGCGGCAGCCTTCAGTGCGTCGTCGTACGCGCCGCCGAGGCAGGCCCTGCAGCATCGCCAGGCATGGGCATAGGCCACCGACGTGGCGTCGCCGCGCTCGGTGGCCAGCTGCAGCACCCGGCCTTCGTCGATGTCGCCCATCACCACGGGCGGGTCGTCGCGCAGCCAGGCGATGGTGTCGCGCACCAGCAGCATGACGACGCCGACCTTCTGCTGGTTGTGCCGCAGGATCGCCTCGTGGTGCGCGGCGCAGGCCTGCGACAGGGCGCCCAGTTCGTGTCCGGCGAAGAGGGCGTGCGAATCCAGTCCGTAGAAGCAGTAGCTGTAGTACTCGAGGTCGCCGGTCTCCAGGCCCGCGGCCGCACCCAGGCGGAAGGGCTCCAGCGTGTCTTCCAGCGGATGGCTCCAGGGGAGGATGAACAGCCCGCCGAGGAAGCGCACCTTGGCTTCGAAATCCCTGGCACCGGTGCGGTCCATCACCGTGAGCGCGAGGCGGCCGAACGCCAGGCCGCCGTCGTAGTCGCCCAAGACCGCGCACATGGCCAGGCCATAGCAGACATAGCCGAAGGCGGACTGGGGCGTCGTGCCATCGCGGATCGAGTGCCGCACGAGCTCGAACACCATCTGCGGAAAGAGCTGCGGCTCGCTGAAATAGGCCGCCGAGCCGGCCGTGACGAGCACGCGCATGGCCATCTGCAGCGCCGGATCGCTCACCGCCGGCAGCTCGGCCAGGCCAACGACGGGACGCCCGCGCAAGGCCCACTTGGTGCGCAGCAGTCCGGCCACGACCTGCGGCTGCCAGCCCTTGCGCGGCAGCCGCACGCCCAGCCTGGCCAGCAGGGGGACGGCCACGTCCAGCGCCTCGCCGTAGGCCATGGCGCTCACCAGCAGCTGGATCTTCACCGCCGTCGCCTCGGCCCGCTCGAGCTCGGAGCGCGCGTGGCGCACGATCTCGTCGTGGATCGCTTCCAGCTCCGCGCGATCGGCCAGCAGGAAGGCCGCCTTCAGCGCCTCCAAGGACAGCGCATGCATCGTGCCGCCGGCCTGCCAGCCCGCCGGGCCGAGCAAGCCGCGGCCTGCCTCGGCAAAGCGCCGGGCCGCATCCCAGGCCATCGAGCCGTTGGCCTTCTGCGCCGCGCGAAGGAAGAGCGAGGCGATGGCGGCGCGCTCGTCCCCGCCCTGCACCTCCTGGCCGGCGGCCTCGAAATGGGCGGCGATGTCGAACAGCCGCTCGGTCACCTGGGCAGGTGGCAGCGCCAGCAGCAGCCGGCCCACCCGGTGGTGCGCCCCCGGCCGCCTGTCGACAGGGATCGCGCCGTAGACGGCCTGCTGAACCCGGTCGTGCAGGAAGGCGTAGACGATCTGGCCGGCGCGCTGGCTGTCGCCGGCCAGCGCCGTGTACTTGTAGTCGTCGCCCACCGGAACGAGGACGTCGTTCTCCAGCGCCGCGCCGAGGTCGGCGCGGGCCTGCTGCGTGCTGCGCCCGGCCACCTGCGCCAGGGTGGCCAGGTTGAAGCTGTGCCCGACCACGGCCGCGAATTCGAGCGCCTCCCGCGTGGCGGCGGGCAGCCTGGCGACTCTTTCGATGACCAGGTCCACCACGTTGTCCGTGGTGTGGCGCTGCCGGACCGCCTCGAGTTCCCACCGGAACTCGCGTTGCTGCGCATCGAAGCGCAGCAGGCCGTCGCGGCTGAGCTCGCGCAGGAACTCGCCGACGAAGAAGGGGTTGCCGCCGGTCTTGGCGGTCACCAGTTCGGCCAGCGGCGCGACCGCCGCGGCGCTGGTACGCGTCGCCGCGGCCAAGAGGCGTGCCACTGCGGGACGGTCGAGCGGGCCGAGCACCATGCGCACCGGCGGCGCCCCCGGGGCCTGGGCCAGGTCTTCCAGGAAGAGCCGGAACGGATGCGAAGGGCCGACGTCCGCATCGCGCATGGCCACCACCACCAGGAGATGCGTCATCTCCGGGTCGGTCAGCAGCGTCTGAAGCAGGGCGAGCGATGCGCCATCGGCCCACTGGAGGTCGTCGATGAACAGCACCAGCGGGTGCTCCGCACTGGCCAGCGCGCGCACGAAGCCGCGCAGCACGAGCGTGAAGCGGGTCCGCGCCTCGGACAGGCCGAGCGCCAGCACCGGCGGCTGGGGGCCGAGCACCGGCGCCAGCTCGGGCACCAGGTCGAGCAGCACCTGGCCGTTGGGGGCCAGCGCCGCGCCGAGCTTTTCGCGCCAGGCGACGAGGCGCTCGTCCGGCTCGGTGAGCAATCGGCGCGCCACCTGCCCGAATGCCTGGATGATGGCCGAGTAGGGCAGGTCGCGCCTGAACTGGTCGAACTTGCCATGCACATGAAGGGCGCGCGCCGCCGACGCGAGCCGCGCGATCTCGCCGACCAGCACGCTCTTGCCGATGCCCGAGGGGCCCTCGACGACCACCAGCTGCACGGCGCCCGCGCAACTGCGCGAGAGCGCATCGTCGAGCTCGGCGACTTCGCCGGCCCTGCCGATGAGGCTCTGCGGAATGCGGAACTCGTCGTTGGCATCGTGCCGGCCGATCTCGAAGGGCGGCACCGTGTCGCCGTCGAGCGCCTCCAGGCAACGCCTGAGGTCGGCCAGCACGCCGACGGCGCTCTGGTAGCGCGCCTCGGCGTCCTTGGCCATCAGCTTCAGGATCAGGTCGGCGACCACGCGTGGCAGTTCGGGCCGGTGTTCGCGCGGCGAGGGGGGAAGGAGGGCAATGTGCTGGTGGACCAGGTCGAGCGGGTCCTGGCTGCGGAAAGGCAGCAGCCCGGTCGCGAGCTCGTACAGCGTGGTGCCCAGCGCGTAGAGGTCCGAGCGCCGGTCGATCGGCCGGTTCATGCGACCGGTCTGCTCGGGCGCCATGTACGCGAGGGTGCCCTCGAGTTCCTTGGGGGCGAGCTCGCGCGCGGACTCGCGCGCGATGCGCACGGCGAAGCCGAAGTCGGTCAGGCGCACCTGCTGGCCGTCGACGACGATCACGTTGGCGGGCTTGATGTCCTTGTGGATCACGCCCGCGGCATGCACCGCCGCCAAGGCCTCGGCAAGGGCACAGCCCAGCCGCAGAACCGAGCGCAAGGGCATGTGGGGGCCGATCTTCGAGGCCAGCGATTCGCCGCCGACGTCCTCCAGCACGAGCGCATGGCGCGTGTCGTCCCATCGCTCGACGCCCAGCGCGCGCACGACCGCATGCGCGGGCAGCGCCTGCGACATCTCCACCTCGTGGTGCAGCCGGGCGACCTCCAGCGGCGTGGGGTGCAGGGCGCGCGGCAGCTTCAGGACCACCGGGCAGCCGTCGCGCTCGCGTCGCGCGCGCCAGGTGACATGGGACGAGGTATGCCCCAGGCCCTCGAGCACCCGGTAGCCGGGCGCATCGATGAGGGCTTCGGAGACGGGCGCTGTCCGGACGATGGTGCTGTCCACCAATCCCTCTTCTTTTTGGGGTTCCTGATGGTCGCGCAAGTTCTTCCAGGCAGTCAACCGATCCGGCACGCGGCCGTTGACTGGTGCATGCACGTGCTTCCGTGCGCCTCGTGAGGTTTCATCTTGAACAGGTCTCTGCTCCTACTGGCCGCTGGCACCGTCTTCAGCGCCTCGGTCTTCGCTCAGCAACCGCCCGCCGCTGCAGCGCCGCCGGCTGCCGCACCCGCCACCAAGCCAGCCGCCGCGGCTCCCGCGCCGGCACCCGCACCGGGCGGCGCAGCCGGACAAGTGTGGGTCAACGGCAAGGTCTACCATTGCGCGAGCGACAAGTACTACGGCAAGACCAAGCATGGCGCGTACATGTCCGAAGCTGACGCCAAGGCGAAGGGCGCGCACGCGGCACACGGCAAGGCCTGCTAGCCACACAACAATCCTGCTGTTTTCCCCAAGCCCTCCCCGCGAGGGCTTTTGACAATATCGGGCCCACCGTTCTCCACTCGGGACAGGAGCAAGGCATGCTGCACCTCATATGGATGTTCATCGTCGGCATCATCGTCGGAGCCATTGCGCGTTTCATCATGCCGGGCGCCGATCACATGGGCATCCTGATGACGGGCCTGCTCGGGATCGCAGGATCCTTTGTCGGTGGCTTCATCGCGCGCATTTTCAGCAAGCCTGCGGACGGCGCACTGGTTCATCCGGCCGGACTGATCCTGTCCGTGATCGGCGCCATGATCCTGCTGTGGGCCTGGGGCCGCCTGGGGCACTGACCGGGCGTCGATTCAAGCTGCCGGTACGGCCGCGCCCACCTGCTGGTACACCGCCATCTCGAAGCCGATCAAGGTCTCGATGATCGGCAGGTCGAAGAAGGGCAGCACCTGCGTCATCAGCACGCCGCCGATGCCCTTCGAGCGGTCGATCCAGTAGTAGGTGTTGAAGACGCCGGCCCAGTCGCCGGTGCCGGCGCTGCGCATGCCGGGCAGGTCGACGAGCGTGAGGTGGAAGCCCAGCCCCCAGCTCTGCGGGAAAGGCAGCGCGGGCACGTCGTTCGACAGGACGGGCACCGTGGACTTCAGCAGCTCCGGCAGCTTGATCTGCCCGAGATGGTTCTGCAGCGCCATCTGCACGGTCGCCGGCTCGAGGATGCCCGCACCGTCGTTGAGCCAGGCCTGCACGAATCGGCCGTAGTCCTGAATCGTGCCGTAGGAGCCATGGCCGGCGGCGTCCCATTCGGAGGTGGCCGGCAGGTCGAGCGCCGAGGGCTCGAGCCTGCCGTCGGCCTGCCGCTGCATCACGCGAAGCAGCCGGGCGCGCTGCTCGGCGCTCGGCGTGAAGGTGGAGTCGCTCATCCCGAGCGGTCCATAGACATGCTCCTGGAGATAGCCGGCCAAGGTCTTCCCGGACAGCTTCTCGACGATGAGCCCCAGCCAGTCGGTGTTGACGCCGTACTCCCAGGTCGTGCCCGGGTCATTGACCAGCGGCACCGACAGGCTGCGCTTCTGTCCCGTCAGCGCATTGGGCTCGCCCGTCAGCTCGTGGTAGCGCAGCAGCTTCTCGTTGAGGAAGAAGTAGCCCGCGCCGCCCGTGTGCGTCATGAGCTGCCGCACCGTCGCCTGGCTGGCCGGAGCCCGCAGGCGCGGCTTGTCGCCGTCGAATCTGTCGAGCACCTGCAGCCGGCCGAACTCCGGCAGGATCGACTCGACCGTGGCGTCGAGGCCCAGCACCCCCTGCTCCACGAGCTGCAGCGCCGCCGTGGTGGCCACCGCCTTGGTCATCGAGGCAATGCGATACATCGTGTTCACGCCGGCCTCGCCGGCCGCGTGGTGGAACACGGGGCCATTGCGGTCCACCACCAGGGCTGCCATGCCGTGCACGGCACCTTTCGAGACCGCGCCATCCAGAAGCGCCTTGATGGCCGAACCGTCAAAGGACATGATCGTCTCCTTCATGCGAGCCTGGAATCCATGCGCGGGATCGCTCCGGCACGGTTGCGCCATTCTGCGCCAAAGGGCGTGGTGACGGCAGCAGCTGCGGCGGACTGGTGCGTTGTTGATTCATGTCATGGAAAGGAACATCTCTCTGCCCTCCGCCGCATTCCTGCGACGCCATCCGATTGGCTCGGTCTTCGCCGGCCTGCTGATCCTGTTCGTGCTGCTGGTGCTGCTGTTCGACTGGAACTGGGTGCGCCCGCCCATCGAGCGCTACATCTCCCGCAAGACCCAGCGCGAGTTTCGGATGGACGACCTGCATGTGCGGCTGGGCCTCACGCCCACCATCCGCATGCGCGGCGTGCACTTCGGCAACGCGGACTGGTCCAAGGAGGGCCAGCCGATGGCGAAGATCGAGCAGTTGGAGTTCTCCGTGTCGCTGCGCGATCTGCCCGAGAAGATCCTGGTGCCGCGGGTGGCGCTCACGCGGCCCGAACTGCTGTTCGAGCGCCTGCCCGACAACCGCAAGAACTGGCTCCTCTCGGAGCCCTCGGAAACCTCGACGAGCAGGCTGCGCATCAGCACGCTGTCGGTGGACCAGGGCCGGCTGCGCTACATCGACCACGGCGAGCCTTTCGACCTGGACGTGGAGGCCAGCACCTTCGACCCCGCCAGGCAGATGAAGGCGAAGGACGCCGACGCCGCAACCACCAACGACCGGTACAGGGCCCAGTACGAGTTCAGCGGCCACTACCACGGCGCCGGGTTCGACGGCACCGCGCTCACCGGCGAGGTGCTGAGTTTCCAGGAATCGGGCGTGCCCTTTCCGATCCGGGGCGAGCTGCATGCAGGCACCACCAGCCTGTGGGTCGAGGGCAGCATTGCGGATGCCGCCAACATCAGCGGAATCGACACGCAGCTGCGCATCGAGGGCAGGACGCTGTCCAGGCTCTACCCCTTCCTGCTGCTGCCGCTGCCGGCCTCGCCGCCTTACCGCCTCGAGGGGCACCTGATTCTCGAGGGCAAGCGCTACACCATGGACGACCTGCGCGGGCGCATCGGCTCCTCCGACGTCTTCGGCAAGGGGGCCTACATCGACCAGAAGCCGCGCCCGCTGCTGCAAGCCGACCTGCACAGCAACAACCTCGACCTGGCCGACCTGGGCCTGCTGATCGGCATCGAGGCCCGGGAGACCAAGGCCAGGCAGAAGAAGGGCGACCCCGACCGCCTGCTGCCCTCGGGCTCCTTCGAGGTCAGCCGCCTGCAGCAGATCGACGCCGAGGTGGACCTGCAGGCCACCCGCCTGAAGGTGCCCAAGGGCCTGCCGCTGGAAAGCCTGAAGGCCTCGCTGCGCCTGAACGACGCGGTGATGAAGCTCGCACCGGTGGACTTCGGATTTGCCGGCGGCACCCTCGCGGGCCGGGCCACGCTGGATGCGCGCGCGCCCATCATCAAGTCCAATGTCGAGATCGACCTGCAGGGCTTCAGGCTCGGCCAATTCGTGCCGAAGGACAGCGTGATCGCCAAGGGCGCGGGCCGCGTCGGGGCCACGCTGCGCCTCTCGGGCGTGGGCAACTCCATTGCCGATGCGGCGGCCAAGTCCAACGGACGCATCGCCACGACGGTGGTCAATGGGCGCGTCTCCAACCTGCTCGACGCCGCCAGCGGCCTGAACATGGGCAAGGTGCTGGTGCTGCTGGCCGGCGGCGACAAGGACATCCCGATCAACTGCGGCGGCGCGGTGTTCGAGGTGAACAACGGTCGCGGCCAGTCGAGCCTGCTCGTGCTCGATACCGAGCAGACGCAGGTGCTGGGCGACGGCTGGTTCGACCTGGGCGATGAACGCTTCGACCTCACCGTGGCACCCAAGCCCAAGCATGTCGGCCTGCTCTCGCTGCGAACGCCGGTGCGCGTGTACGGCAGCTTCTCCCGACCCGGTTACGCGTTCAAGAAGGGACCGCTCATTGCGCGCGGCGCCGCGGTGGCGGCACTGACCGTGGTCGGGCCGCTGGCGTCCCTCGTTCCCCTGATCGAGACGGGTCCGGGCCAGGAGACCGATTGCGGAAAGGTGCGGCAGCAGACCCAGGGCGAAGCCAGGCAGGCCAACACCCCGCGCAAGCGCCGCGGCTCGAAGCCCGCGCCGGCCACGACACGTTGAGCGGACCTCCCGATGCTGCTGCCCCTCCAGGCCTACCCCGCAACCTTCGTCATCGCCAGTTCGATCGTGCTCTACTTCTCGCGCGGAGCGATCGCGCGGCCGCGCTCGCATGGCTTCTATCGCTTCTTCGCGGTGGAGTGCATCTTCGGCCTGATCTGGATCAACCTGCCGGTCTGGGGCGACGATCCCGTGCTGGCACCGAGCCAGGCGCTGGCGCTGCTGCTGCTTGCCACCTCTGCCTGGTTGCCGCTGCATGCGGTGCGCCAATTGAGGCGGCTGGGCCAGCCGAGCGGCGCCCGCAAGGACGAGGCGCTGCTCGGATTCGAGAAGACCACCCGGCTGGTGACGACCGGAGCCTTCAGGTACATCCGCCATCCGATGTACACGGCGCTGATCTGCCTGGCCTGGGGCGTCTTCCTGCAGCGCTTCAGCTGGCTGGGCTTGCTGTTGGCGCTGGTGTCGACCGCGCTGCTCTTCATCACCGCCCAGCGCGAGGAGCAGGAATGCCTCGAACACTTCGGCGACGCCTACCGCAGCTACATGCGCCGCACACGCCGCTTCGTGCCATTCCTTCTGTAGTGGCCAAAACCTCAGATCGGTGGATGAAGCTGCACCGAGTCGTACATCGCGTAGCCCTTGCCCACGCCGTACTCGATGATCCCGTAGCCCACCTCGTCGCCGTCGCGCACCTCGATCACCTGGTCGGCCAGCGTGCGCACTCGGCGCCGGGTCGCGGGATCGTTCAGGTCCCACACATCGTGCTCGAAGTACAGCTTGCCGCGATCGTCGCCGTGGAACCAGCCGCCCAAGCCGCCATAGAGGCCGCCCTTGAGGAAGTACCTGGTCGGCAGCACGCGCACCGACACCGGCCGCTCGCTGCCGTCGGCGAAGCTGAGCTGTAGCTGCATCGATTCCATCGACTGCCCGTGCGGATCGTCATGCCAGCGTGCCTCGTGCCGCACGTCGACGAGCTGGTTGCGCCCCGAGACCCTGGTGCCCGCGGTGAACACCTCTTCGCCCGAGAGGTAGATCTTGTCGCCCGGCGCACGCTCCTTGAAGAAGATGTGCAGCCCGCGGTTGGCGAACTGCGCCGTGGTCCAGCAGTAGAAGAAGGGCGGATAGAAGGTCAGCGGCGGCGCGGTTTCGTCGCTGCGCATCTCGGCGCGCACGCCCCATGAATGGTCGCGCTGGCCCATCCAGCGCGTGCTGTCGATCTCCACGCGGCGCCCGTCGAATTCGAGCCAGCCCTGGTAGCGCCCGAGCTGCTGGGCGCGCGCCATGTTCTCGGTCACGCGGCCGTCGCGCCGGCGCAGGTGCGCCTTCTCCTCGTGCGGATTGAGTTCGGAGACGAACTCGATCTCGAAGCGGATGCCCGAAGCGTTCTCGCCGAGCGCGAGCCGGTGGCGGCGCAAACCTTCGACGACCTCGATCGAGAGCGGTCCCACGCGGGTGGACAGCGGATCGGGCCGCAGCCGGCGCGAGGCGCGGAAGTTCCACTGCCGGCCCGGCACCGCGACGCCTGCGAAGGCATCCATCACGTTGCGGTTGGGGTGGTAGCCGAGCCCGATGTCGAAGATCAGGTCGCCCGAGGGCACCGGATGCCCGGTGTACCAGAGCCTTTCCATCCATGCCGGATCGCTGTTGTCGATCTGGTCGAAGGTGGTCGGAAGCTGGTGGCCGATGAGGTCGTCTTGCGGTGTCAGCATGGTTGCGCAATTCTAATACGCAAGCGTATAGTCTGCTACAGCACGGTAGCCGGGTTTGCCCTCAGCAGGGCGCCGATCGGCCCGGCGGCCGCGATGTTGAACCAGGAGACGAACCCCATGAATTCCACCGATTCCATCCGCGTCGAGATGCAGGACGGGCTGGCCATTGTCTCGCTCGCCCAGCCGGCGCGCGGCAACCCCTTCGACGGCCAGTTCGCGCGCGACTTCAAGCAGGTCGCGGCCGGCCTGCTCGACAGTGACAAGTTGCGCGCCGTGCTGCTGCGCGCGGACGGCGCCAACTTCAGCTTCGGCGGCGACCTCAAGGTGTTCTACCCGGCGCGCGACCGGCTTGCGCCGCTGGTGCGTGAGTGGACCGCCGATCTGCACATGGGCCTGCAGCGCTTCTGGCGCCTGCCGGTGCCGGTGGTCACCGCGGTGCAGGGCTTCGCGATGGGCGGCGGCGTCGCGCTCCTGGCCGGCTGCGACGTGGTGATGGCCGGCGCGTCGACGCGCGTCGGCTCGGCCTTCGCGCAACTGGGCTTCAGTTGCGATTCGGGCTCCACCGTGACGCTGACTTCGCGCATGGGCATGGCGCGCGCGCGCCGCTTCGTGCTGCTCGCCGAGATGCTGGACAGCGAGGAGGCGATGCGCGCCGGCCTCGTCGACAAGGTGGTGGCCGATGCCCAGTTGCAGGACGAGGCGCTCGCGCTCGCGCGCAAGCTCGCGGCCGGGCCGACCGTGGCCTACGGCGAGACCAAGCGGCTCTTCATGCAGGCTGGCGCGGCACAGCTCGAGGCGCAGCTCGAAGACGAAGCGCTGACGCTCGCGCGCGTCTCGGCCACGCAGGATGCAGAGGAAGGCATCGCCGCGCAGGTCGAGAAGCGCAAGCCTTCTTTTCAGGGCCGCTGAAGCGATGGCGCAGCATGCGCTCGAAACCTGGGACGCGCGCTGAGCGCCGACGCGCCGAAAAGGGCGGCGTGCAGGGTGATCCTGATTGACGTGTGTAGTACGCATGTGTAATGTCATCTACGTCATTTAAACCGGAGTTCAACCGCGGCGACCGGATCGCCGCCATCAGGAGCCCCTGCGCATGGACTATCAGTTTCCGCCCGAGATCGTTGCCAAGCTTGCCGAGCTCCGCGCGGGCCACCTGCGTTACGGCGCGAATGCGGCGGGCAGGCGGCGTCGAACCTGGCGATCGCCGCGATCCGCGAGCATCTCGCGGCCAAGGGGCTGGGCCTGCACAACGACCTGCAGGACGAATCCTCGATCGTCGGCAACTTCCCGATCGTGCCGGGCTCCGTATCGGGCGATTGAGCGAGGCGATTCGACATGAATGCCATCTCGTTTCAATGGTGCCGAGAGGGGTGGGGAGCAGGAAGGACCGCGGCTGCACATCATCTGTGAACCGCGTTCACGGACGCAATGGCTAGAGGGACGAATAGAGCTCGGCGGCTCTCGCACTTCCTGGATCGTTCGAGTCTCGAGGCCGAAGACGAGACGGCCGTCCTGGTGTTTCTGGCCCTTCGGCACTTTCGTCTTCGGGGAGAGGAGCCGGCTGAATGATGAAGTCGAGCTTCCCCTGCCGAATTCGTAGTTGGGAAAGACATTCGCGAAGAAGTGCCATGACACTCGGCTCCGAAAAGGCGGGGGCAGTCAGAGCGCCTTGACGAGTTCCGGCACGGCCGTGAACAGGTCGGCCACGAGGCCGTAGTCGGCCACCGAGAAGATCGGGGCTTCCTCGTCCTTGTTGATCGCTACGATCACCTTGGAGTCCTTCATGCCCGCCAGGTGCTGGATCGCGCCGGAGATGCCGCAGGCGACGTACAACTGCGGGGCGACGATCTTGCCGGTCTGGCCCACCTGCCAGTCGTTCGGGGCGTAGCCCGCATCGACAGCGGCGCGGCTCGCACCGAGGGCCGCACCGAGCTTGTCCGCCAGCGGCGTCATGACTTCGCTGAACTTCTCGGCGCTGCCGAGCGCCCGGCCACCCGAGACGATGATCTTGGCGGCCGTCAGTTCGGGGCGGTCGCTCTTGGTGACTTCGCGGCCCACGAAGCTCGATTTGCCGCTGTCGGCCACGCCTTCGGCGCTTTCCACCGCGGCGCCGCCGCCCGTGGCGGGCGCAGCGTCGAAGCCCGTCGTGCGCACCGTGATGACCTTGATCGCATCGCTGCTCTGCACGGTGGCAATGGCGTTGCCCGCATAGATCGGCCGCTCGAAGGTGTCGGCGCTGTCGACCTTGGTGATGTCGCTGATCTGGGCCACATCCAGCTTGGCCGCCACGCGCGGGGCGACGTTCTTGCCGTTGGCGGTGGCGGGGAACAGGATGTGGCTGTAGCTCTTGGCGATCGCCAGCACCTGGGCGGCGACGTTCTCGGCGAGGTTCTCCGCCAGGCTCGGGCTGTCGGCCACGATCACCTTGGCAACGCCTGCCACCTGGGCAGCCGCCTTGCCGGCTTCGGCGGCGTTGGCACCGGCCACCAGGATGTGCACATCACCGCCGCAGGCCTTGGCCGCGGTCACGGTGTTCAGGGTCGCCGGCTTGAGGGTGGCGTGGTCGTGTTCGGCAATAACAAGTACGGTCATGATCAGATCACCTTGGCTTCGTTCTTCAGCTTGTCCATGAGGGTGGCGACGTCGGGCACCTTGATGCCGGCGCCGCGCCTGGGGGGCTCGGCGACCTTCAGGGTCTTCAGGCGCGGCTTGACGTCCACGCCCAGGTCTTCGGGCTTGAAGGTGTCGAGCTGCTTCTTCTTGGCCTTCATGATGTTGGGCAAGGTCACGTAGCGCGGCTCATTAAGGCGCAGGTCGGTGGTGATGACCGCGGGCAGCGAGAGGGACAGGGTTTCCAGGCCGCCATCGACTTCGCGCGTGACGCTGAGCCTTCCTTCCCCATCTGTACCGGCGACCTCGACCTTGCTGGCGAAGGTGCCCTGGGGCAGGTCGGCCAGGGCGGCGAGCATCTGGCCGGTCTGGTTGTTGTCGTCATCGATGGCTTGCTTGCCGAGGATCACCAGAGCGGGTTGCTCCTTGTCGACCAGCGCCTTCAGGAGCTTGGCGACGGCGAGAGGCTGCAGCTCTTCGGCGGTCTCCACGAGGATGCCGCGATCCGCGCCGATGGCCATCGCGGTACGCAGCGTTTCCTGGCACTTGGCATCGCCGCAGGAGACGGCGATGACTTCGGTCGCCACGCCCTTCTCCTTCAGGCGAACCGCCTCTTCGACGGCGATCTCGTCGAAGGGGTTCATGCTCATCTTGACGTTGGCAATGTCCACACCGGTGCCGTCAGACTTGACGCGCACCTTCACGTTGTAGTCGACGACCCGCTTGACGGGGACCAGGATCTTCATTGGCGGGGCTCCGGAAACTGTGATGGTTGATGTGTACTATACGCTAGTGTATCAATAGGACGCAAGGGGGAGCAGGGAGCGGCAGGCGACCTGACGCATCCGGACGTCACGCGCCGCATGGTCCTATCATTGTGCCAATTCGCTTTTTCCTCCGAGCCATCGCAATGGACAACCACGCCTCGCCCCCGAAAGACGCCACGACGACACCGGCCTTCAAGCCTATTCGATCTCCTCGAGCCTTCGAAGAGATCGCCGCGCAGATCAGGGCGGAGCTTTCCGAAGGACGGCTGAAGGTTGGCAGCCGGCTGCCCTCCGAGCGCGCGCTGGCCGAGCAGTTCAGCGTGTCGCGCAATACGCTGCGGGAGGCGCTGCGCTCGCTCGAGCATGCCGGCTTGATACGGTTGCAGAAGGGTGCCACGGGCGGCGCATTCATCTCGCAAGCCAGCGGCGAGGTGATCACCACCGGGTTGCTCGACATGTTCCATGTCGGCGCCATCCGGCCCGCCCAGCTCACCGAGGCGCGCATCTGGCTCGAATCCATCATCGTGCGCGAAGCGTGCCTGCGCGCGACACCGGAGGACCTGGAGAGACTGCGGGAGAACGTGAAGCTGGCCGAGCGCGCCGCCGCGAGCGGGGATTTCCTCGAGCGTGCCGAGGTCAACATGGACTTCCATCGCATCCTGGCGCGCATGACCGGCAACCCGGTGATGGTGATCGTGATGGACGGATTGCTGGAGGTGCTGCGTCATTTCGTCCAGTCCATCGGCGAATTCGACAACAGCTTTGTGCCGCCGTCGCGCAAGCGGGTCATCCGCCTCATGGAAAAAGGCGATGCCGAGGGCGCCGTCGCTGAAATGGAGGCCAGCCTCAAACGCCTCCAACGCAACTACCTGTCCATGGCGAAGGAAAGCGGTGTCGTGTCCGGCGGGGAAAGCGCCTCGGATTCGGCTCTCGCAGCTCGCGCGAGTTCCGCATCCAGGGCATCGCCCGCGCCCTCTGCGGCCGGGCCTGCCAGGCGCCGGGTTCCGAAGGCTTCCTGACAGGTCGGGCTTCCGCAGAGGCTAGGCCGTCATCCAGTCGGCCACCTCGGCGATCGCGGCGCGGGTAGTCCGGAAACCGTTGGCCGGGTGGGACGGATCGGCATAGCCGAACGAGATGCCGCAGACCACGAGCCTGTCTTGCGGCAGGCCAAGAAATTCGCGCACGCGATCCGGCCGTGACGCGAGGGCGGCCTGCGGGATGGTGGCCACCCCGAGGCTGGTCGCAGCCAGCAGGAAGTTGGCCACGAATCCGCCGCAATCGACGGCGCCATAGACGCCCAACGCCGCTTCCGTCGTGATCATCGCGACATGGGGTGCGCCGAAGAACCTGAAATTCTCCTGCGCCTGCCGAGCGCTCGCCTCGCGATCGCCCCGCGCAGCGCCGACGGCGTCATACAGGGCCAGCGCGCAAGCCAGGCGCCTTTCGCGGTAGATGCCGCGGTACTCCGCAGGCCACGAAAAGTCCGGACCCGCTTCATCGTCCCGCCGGGGCGGCGCCATCACTTCGCGAAAGCGTTCGATGGCCTGCCCTTCGATGACATGGACGCGCCAAGGCTGCGAGTTGCACCACGAGGCCGTCATTTGCGCCATTCCGAGGAGCTGCTCCTGCACTGAACGGGCCACGGGGTCGGGACGAAAGCCCCTACAACTGAACCGTTCGGAAGAGAGATCTGCCAGGACGGCGGATGGATGGGGGGTCGGCATGTTCAGGGCTCCTGATCGAGGGTCATTGTTGCCAGCGACGGACGGGTGTCGTATGCTCGCGTCCAAGTATAATGGATCAACCATTGAGATACGGAGACGAGAATGTTTGACCAGGAGCGCATCGACGCACTGCCCGTTCACAGGGAACGCGCCACCACGGAACCTGCGGTGCTTGACGGCCTGCGGGTGGTGGATTTCACGCACTTCGTGGCCGGCCCCCTCGCCACGCAGACCCTGGCGGACTTCGGCGCCGAGGTGATCAAGATCGAGGCGCCGGTGCGCGGCGACGACTTCCGCCACTACCCGACGGTCGACCCGGAGATCCCGGCGCAGGGAGGCCCCTACCTCTGGACGAACCGGAACAAGAAGAGCCTCGCGCTGGACGTGAAAAGCCCCGCGGGTCTCGCCGTCGCAAAGGCACTCATCGCGCGGGCCGATGTGCTGGTGGAGAACTTTTCCAGCGGCGTCATGGAGCGCTTCGGCCTGGACTACGAGACCTGCGCCGCGCTGAACCCGCGCCTCGTCTACTGCTCCGTCTCGGCGTACGGCCGGGAGGGGCCGTACGCGGACAGGCTGGGCTTCGACCCGATCGTGCAGGCCGAAAGCGGCTTCATCTCGATGAACGGCTATCCGGACCGCCAGGGCGTGCGGACCGGGGCGGCGGTCATGGACACCGCCACCGCGATGTCGGCCACCAATGCCATTTTGCTGGCCCTGATGGCGCGCCAGAAGGACGGGCGGGGACAGCGGGTCGAGGTCGCGCTGTACGACACCGCGATCCTGATGACCGGCTTCGGGGCCATGCAGCACCTGACGACCGGCTACGAACCGCAACGCAATGGCAACACGAGCCCGGACACCTGTCCGTCGGGCGTGTTCATGTCGAAGGACAAGCCCTTCTACATCAATTGCGGCAACGACAAGATCTATCAGCGCCTGTTCGAACAGGTCCTGGAACGTCCCGATCTGGCGCATGACGAGGTTCTCTCGCAGCGCGCGAACCGGCTCAAGCATCGCGAGCGCATCTTCCGGATCATGGACGAGGCCTTCATCAAGGAGCCATGGAGCCACTGGGCGCCCCGTCTGCGAGCCGCCAACGTCCCGCATGGCCAGGTCAAGACGCTGGGCGAGGCGCTGGCATCGGAAGAGTCCCGATCGCGCGAGCTGATCACCCGCATCCCGCACCCGGTCAAGGGCTGGATCCCGAACCTTGCGACGCCGCTGCGGCTTGCGCGCACGCCGGCGCTGGATCCGGTCGCGGCACCGGCCATCGGCCAGCACTCCGAATCGATCCTGAGAGACATGCTTGGCTACGACGAGGCGCGAATCGCGCAGTTGCGCGCCGCGGGCGCTTTCGGTGCCGAGGCGGCGGCTGAATCCCAGGCCACCGGGGTGGCGGCATGAAGGACCGGGTCGCGCTGATCGGTGCCAGCGCCATTCCCGTCGGGCGCCACCAGACGAGCGACGATGCCGAGCTGCAGACGCTCGAGCACGAGATCATGACGCGGCTGGTGCGGGAAGCCGTGCGTGATGCGGGCATCTCCAAGGAGGACATTCAAAGCCTGATCTTCACGCTGCCGCGCCCCTACACGCGGCAGAAGTACTTCCACACCTTCCTCATCGGGCAGCTTCGCCTCGCATGCAAGGGCAGCGTGATGGAAGTGATGGGAAACGGGATGACGGCCGCGCTCGCCTTCGACAAGGCCTGCGACGAAATCCTTCTGGGGCGCGCGGACGTGGCGCTGGCGCTGGGCATCAACATGGAAAGCGCGGTCTCTGCTGCCGAACACATGATGAGCAGCATGCGCACGACCGGGGATGTGGACTTCCACACCAGCGCGGGTTTCACGCCGATCGCGTGGTACGCGATGGATGCCATGCGCTACATGCACGAAACCGGCGCGACGCGCGAGCAGCTCGGCGCCGTCGCGGTCAAGAATCGCCATCACGCCTCGCTCAACCCGCTGGCCCAGTACCGCAAGCCGATCACGCTCGAGGAAGTCGTCGCGCAGCGGCCGATCGTCGAGCCGCTGGGCTTGTATGACGTGCCGCCGCGCGGCGACGGGGCGGCATGTCTCGTGCTGGCCAGGGAAGAGATTGCGAAGGCGCTGGGGCGTCCCTACGCGGTGGTGCGGGGTCGCGGCTTCCATCACGATGGTTCGCACCAGATCAGCGACGTGCCCAACGACATGATTGCGTTCGCTGCCGCCGAGCGCGCGGCGCACGCCGCCTACGTGGAGGCAGGCATCACGGCCGCGGACCTCGATCTGGCCGAGCTCTACGCTCCGTGCACCATCGTCGAGGTGCTCGTGAGCGAAGCCATCGGACTGGTTCGGCGCGGGCAGGGCGCCCGTGCCGCTGCCGACGGAGAGACGCGGCTGGGTGGCCGGATCCCGATCTCGACGTCGGGTGGCCTGACCTCGCGCGGCCACCCGGCCTACGTGACCTCGCTCTACAACTATGTCGAGCTCGCCGAGCAGTTGCGTGGACGTGCGGGCGCGCGCCAGGTCCAGGGGGCCCGCTTCGGGCTCGCGACCGGTGAACTCGGCAACTACAACGCGGCCCTCGTCCACGTCTTGGAGGCCGTGGCATGAGCCTTCTCCCGTTCGTTCCCGCCCAGGGCGCGCGCGCCTATCCGCCGCGCCGATCCGAGTTCACGAAAGTGTTCTGGGACGGCTTGCGCGAAGGCCGCTGGCAGACCACTTGCTGCAATGCATGCGGACGCCAGACCTTTCCACCCCGTCCGGTCTGTCCCCACTGCTGGTCCGATGACCTGCGCTGGAGCGCCCTGGCGCCCAGGGGGACTCTCTACTCCTGGACACGAATCCACGCCGCGCCTTCGGTGTTCGCGCCGGAAGCGCCTTACGCCGTGGGCATCGTCGATCTGGACAGCGGCATCCGCCTGGCGTGCCGGCTCGTCGACTCGCCCGATGTCGCCTGGAAGCCGGGCATCCCGGTCGAGATGACCGTCCTCCAGTTCGAGGATGGTCCGCTGTTCGCGGCGCGCGCCATCCACTCATAACCCCTTTGAAGGAGCACAACATGCGAGGCAAATGCATTGAAGAATTCGAGGTCGGGCAGGTCGACGAAAGCCGGGCCCGAACCATCACGGAAACCGACGTGGTCCAGTTCTCCTGGATCTCCGGCGATGTCAATCCGATGCACACGGACGCCGTGCACAGCGCGAAATCCCCCATCGGCCAGCGCATCGCGCATGGCGCACTCGGTCTCTCGATCGCCACGGGCCTGAGCGCCAGCCTCGGTTACCTCGAAGGATCCGCGATCGCGGCGCTCGGCATCGATGAATGGAAGTTCCTGCAGCCGATCCTGTTCGACGACACGATCCGCTTGCGCGCGACCGTCGTATCGGCTCGTCCGACCTCGAAGCCCGACCGCGGCGTCCTGGTGCGCCGCATGGAACTCCTCAACCAGCGCGACGAGGTCGTCCAGACCGGCCTCATGACCACGATGGTCCTGACCCGCAGCGGGCGCGACGCCGTGCTTGCCAAGAACTGAACCGACCACCATCCACAACGGAGCCACTGATGTCTCAATCTCTCATCAACATCGCCGGATTGACCGAAGACCAGCGCATGATGCGCGAAGCCGTCCTCGAGCTGCTGTCGCGCCATCTTCCCTGGGAGAAGGTCAGGCAGATGGATGAAGCACGCGCCTTCCCGCACGAGGCCTATGACGCGCTGGCCGAAGCCGGCTATCTGGGGATCTTCTACCCGGAGGAACTCGGCGGCATGGGCGGAAGCTACAAGGACATCGCCGTCTTCCTGGAAACGCTCGGCTACTACTACACGGGGATCGCACAGGCCGTCACCACGTCGGCGATCTACGCCGGCATGCACGTGGCCAAGTTCGGCTCCCCCGAGCTCAAGAAGGAAATCGTCCCGCAGATCGTCGCGGGGCGGGCCAAGCTGGCGCTCGGCATGTCGGAGCCGGGCACCGGTTCCGACGTGGCAGGCATCAAGACCTCCGCGGTCCGCGAAGGCGGCGACTACGTCATCAATGGCAGCAAGGTCTGGATCACGTGCGCCCATGTGGCCGACTACATCGTCGCGATCGTCAAGACGGACAAGCAGGCGCGCCATTCGGGCATCAGCACGATTCTGGTGCCGGCCAAGGCCCCCGGGGTCACCATCCGGCCCCTGTCCATGCTGGGCCGGCGCACCACGCACGCGAACGAGGTCTTCTTCGACAACGTCCGCGTCCCCGCGGCGAACCTGTTCGGTGGCGAGGGCCAGGCCTGGAAGAACATCATGAGCTGCCTCGGACTGGAGCGGCTCGGGCTGGCGGCGATCTCGGCCGGCCACTGCTTCAAGATCACGGAGTACGCGCGCGACTATGCACGCGACCGCATCCAGTTCGGCAAGCCCATCTCGCAGTTCCAGGCCATCCAGCACAAGCTGGCCGACATGTTGATCATGGCGGAGACCTCGCGCCAGATGGTGTATCGCGTGGCCGATCTGCTGGATGCCGGACAGCCGGTGGTGCAGGAGGCGTCCATTGCGAAGATCGTCGCCACCGAGAACAACTTCAAGTGTGCGGACATCGGCATGCAGATCATGGGCGGCGCAGGCTATTCCAATGAATACGACATGCAGATGTTCTTCCGCGATTCCCGGGTCGGTCCGATCGGCGGGGGAACCAACGAGATCCAGCGCAACATCCTTGCCAAGCAGATGGATCTTTGAACGCGCCTTCCTTTCAGCAAGTGGAAAAAGTGGAGTAGAGACATGAACTGGAGCAAGAAAATCTGGGTATCGGCCGCGGTGGCCGCATTTGCAGGCGCTGCAGGCGTCGCCTGCGCGCAGGAAGCATTCCCTTCCAAGCCCATCACGATCGTGGTGCCCTATCCGGCAGGCGGAACGAGCGATGCGCAGATCCGCATCATGCAGGACTCGCTCACCAAGCTGCTGGGGCAGCCCATCATCGTCGACAACAAGCCGGGCGCGTCGGGTGCCATTGCGGCGCAATTCGTGGCGCGTGCCAAGCCCGACGGCTACACCTTGCTGTATCCGAACAATGGCGTGCTGATCGCTCCCTTGCTCAACCCCAAGCTGGGCTATGACCCGCTGAAGGACCTCAAGCCCGTCACGCAGACGACCGCCGTGCCGATGGTGCTGGTGGCCGGCAAGTCGGTCCCCGGTGACACGGTGCTCGACTTCCTGAAGTACGCGCGCAGCCAGCCGAACGGCATCCAGTACGCCTCTGCGGGAACGGCATCGTTCGGTCACCTCGCGAGCGCGCGATTCGCGCAAATGGCGGGCATCAAGGTCGAGCACGTGCCTTACAAGGGCGAGGCGAACACCACGATGGCGGTCCGGATGGGGGAGGTCCAGATGCTGCTGACGACGCCGTCGTCGAGCATGCTCGGCCAGGTCGAGCAGGGCAACATCAAGCTCCTGGGCGTCTCCACGCCCGAGCCGTCGCCCCTCGTGCCCGGCGCCCCGACGCTGAACAAGACGGTTCCCGGATTCACGGCCGAAGTCTGGTTCGGGCTCATGGCGCCGGCGGGGACGCCGGACGACGTCGTCGCCAAGCTCAACGCGAGCGTGCGCAAGGTGATGGACGGCGAGGAGATCCGCGCCCGCTTGATGCCGACGGGCGCGCTGCCGAAGACATCCACGCCGGAGCAGTTCGGGGCCATGATGAAGGCGGAGACCGTGCAGTGGCGTGACCTGATCGCGAAGTTCAACATCAAGGCAGACTGAAGGCCGCCACACGATGAAAGCAGAGTACGACCTCGTTGTGGTGGGCTCCGGCGCGGCCGGCCTCTCGTGCGCCATCACGGCGAAGAAGAGGGGCCTGGACGTGCTGGTTCTGGAGAAGGAACCCGTGTTCGGCGGGACGACTGCGCTGTCGGGCGGCGTGCTCTGGATTCCCCTCAGCCACCACGGAAGAAAGCAGAATCCATCCGATTCCGTCGACGCGGTGCGGACCTTCATGCGATCCGAAACCGGTCGCTTCTACGACGAGGCGGCGGTCGAGGCCTTCATCGCGAAAGGCCCGGAAATGGTGGCGTTCTTCGAGCGCGAGACGGAGATGAAGTTCGTCCCGACGCTCTACCCCGACTACCACCCCGACGCGCCGGGCGGCGCCGACGTCGGCCGCTCCATTCTTGCGGCACCGTTCGACATCCGCGGCCTCGGCAAGGACATGTCCCGGCTCAAGCCGCCACTGAAGACGATCACCTTCATCGGCATGATGTTCAACTCGTCGAATGCCGACCTGAAGCACTTCTTCCGGGCCACCAAGTCGCTGACTTCGTTCCTGTATGTCGCGAAGCGGCTGGCAAGCCATGTCGTGGAGCTGGCCCGATATCGCCGCGCAGTCCAGGTGACGAGCGGCAACGCGCTCGCTGCGCGACTGGCCAAGTCGGCCCTGGACCTGGGCATTCCGATCCTCACTTCGTCGCCGGTCGGGAAGCTGATGGAGGAAGGCGATCGTGTCGTGGGCGTCCAGGTGGCGGGTGCCGAGGGACAGCAGACGTTCCGCGCGCGCCGCGGGGTGGTGTTGGCCACCGGCGGCTTCCCGCACGACGACAAGCGCATCGCGCAGGCCTACCCCCACCGTCGGCGCGGGCACGAGCACCTCTCGCCGACACCCCGGAGCAACACCGGCGACGGCTGCAACATGGCCGAACAGGTCGGCGGGGTGGTGGACATCCGCTTCCAGGAACCGGCGGCCTGGATGCCCGTGACCAAGGTCGACTTCGGTGGCGGCGAGATCGGCGTCTTCCCGCACCTGCTGGACCGCTACAAGCCGGGCGTCATCGGCGTGCTGGCCGACGGCCGGCGCTTCACCAACGAGTCGAACTCCTACCACGACGTCGGTGCGGCCCTGCACCGGGCCTGCGAAGGCATGCGCGAGACCGCCATGTGGCTGGTCTGCGACAAGAGCGCGCTGGCCAAGTACGGCCTGGGCTACGTGAAACCCGCGCCCATGCCCATCGGACGTTTCGTTCGCAACGGCTACCTGCTGAAGGGCAACTCGCTGGCCGAGCTGGCCTGCAATGCCGGCATCGACCCGGCGGGGCTGGAGCACACCGTGCGCGAGTACAACGACCACGCGGTGCGCGGAGAGGATCCGGCCTTCGGGCGAGGCAGCAGCAGCTTCAACCGCTACCTGGCGGACCCGGACCACCAACCCAATCCCTGCGTGGCCCCCATCACGCAAGGCCCGTTCTATGCAGTCAAGGTGCTCATGGGCGACCTCGGGACCTTCGACGGCCTGCGCACCAGCGTCGTGGGCGAGGTCCTGCGCCGCGATGGAATGCCGATCGCCGGCCTGTACGCGGTGGGCAACGACCGCGCCAGCGTCATGGGTGGCAACTACCCCGGCGCGGGCATCACGCACGGGCCGAACATGACCTTCGGCTACCTCACGGGCAACCACATCGCGGATCAGGCCTCGGCTGGCCGGACTCAGTCCCGGCGGCCCTCCGTGAGCTGACGCACGACCGTGTCGCGTCCGAAGCGCTCGGCGGCGGCGGCCGCGGGGTCGATCCAGTCCGGCAGAAGGAGCAGCAGGTAGGCGGCCAGTCCCTCGAGCTTGGGCTCGTAGGTGCGTCGAAGCACATGGATGGCCTGCAGGGCTGCCTCGTCGTCGCGCCAGTTCGGCAGGATCCGGCGGATCGTGGGCGTGATGAGGGAGAGCGCGTCGGCATCCATCCGGCGCGCGGACACCTCCGTCACTGGCGCCACCCGCAGCGCCTCGCAGGCCTCGTCGAGGATGCGCCTCAGGGCCGAGAAGGTGGCGGTGGCCTGATGCCGCCGCGCATCGTCGGCGCCGGCGATGAGCAGCGTGCACACATCCAGCAGCACCGCCAGCGAGCCCAGCCATGAATGGCCCTCGTGCTGCGACCGGTAGAACGCCAGCATCGGATACACGGCGTGGCTCTCGATGAGTTCGCTCGCCCAGATTTCCCAGTCCCTCAGCCAGCGTTCCAGCGCCTCGGGGCTGCCATGCACATGCCAGCCGAGCAGCGTGGAAGCCGTCGGCGGCGAGCCGGCGCGCGCGGCGAACTCGATGAGCTGGAGGTCACGGCGCGTGAAATGCTGATAGAGCACCGGCAGGTAGCCGATGGTCAACGCGATGAAGCCGAAGCCGATCCCTGCTTCGATGATCACCAGCAGCCGCGCCAGCCAGTGGGGCGGCACGTTGTCGCCATAGCCGAGCGTGAAGAAGGCGTCGCCGCTGATGATGATGAGGGTGATGAGCGGACTGTCGCCGGCGTTGGGCACCAGGCCTTGCAGTCCCCAGTGCACCAGCCCGAAGCCGACGACCAGGCTTGCGCCCCACAGGGCGAAGAGCATGACCATCGACAACGGCCCGTAGACCCCGATGAAGTCCTCGCGCCGCCGGCCGCTGGGCCAGAGATCTGCGCACCATGCCCAGGCGTCCCAGGTGCATTTGAAGAAATAGCGGTTCAGCCGCACCCGCCGGCGCACCGGGCGAGGCAGCAGAACCACCTCGAAGGCATCGATCAGCGTTGCGAGTACCAGGACGCCGCCGAGCACGAGAGCCATGAAGGGCATGGGAAATCATCCGAGCAAGGAAGAGCCCATCATGCCTCTTCCGGAGCCGCCCGCGCGCCCACGGCCAGGGCTGGGGGTCACTCAATGGATTTCGCCATGTCCTCCACCACCTTCTTCGCATCGCCGAAGACCATCATGGTCTTGTCCATGTAAAAGAGCTCGTTGTCCAGCCCCGCGTAGCCGGCGGCCATGCTTCGCTTGTTCACGATCACCGTCTTGGCCTTGTAGGCCTCCAGGATCGGCATGCCGTAGATCGGCGTGCCCTTCTGCAGCGCGGCAGGGTTCACCACGTCGTTGGCCCCCAGGATGATCGCCACGTCGGCCTGCGCGAACTCGCCGTTGATGTCCTCCATCTCGAAGACCTGGTCGTAGGGCACCTCGGCCTCGGCCAGCAGCACGTTCATGTGGCCCGGCATGCGGCCGGCCACCGGATGGATCGCGTACTTCACGGTCACGCCCTTGTGGGTGAGCTTCTCGGCCAGCTCATTGACCGCGTGCTGCGCCCGCGCCACCGCCAGGCCGTAGCCCGGCACGATGATCACGGTGTCCGCATTGCCCAGCATGTAGGCCGCGTCGTCCGCGCTGCCGCTCTTGACCGGGCGCTGCTCCTTGGCGCCGGTGCTGGCCGTGGCCGCCTCGCCGCCGAAGCCGCCCAGGATCACGTTGAAGAACGAGCGGTTCATCGCCTTGCACATGATGTAGGAGAGGATCGCGCCCGAGGAGCCCACGAGGCTCCCGGCCACGATCAGCATCGCGTTGTTCAGGCTGAAGCCGATGCCCGCGGCCGCCCAGCCCGAGTAGCTGTTGAGCATCGACACCACCACCGGCATGTCCGCCCCGCCGATCGGGATGATGATGAGCACCCCCATCACGAAGGCCAGGATCACCATCAGGAGGAAGGCGAGCCAGCTCTCGGTGGCCATGTAGACCAGGCCCAGGCCAATGGTCGCCAGGCCCAGCACCAGGTTCAGCAGGTGCTGGCCCTTGAACTGCACCGGCGCGCCCTGGAACAGGCGGAACTTGTACTTGCCCGAGAGCTTGCCGAAGGCGATGACCGAGCCGCTGAAGGTGATGGCGCCGATCGCCGCACCGAGGAACAGCTCCAGCCGGTTGCCCGTGGGGATCGCATAGCGCAGGAAGCCGTCGACGATCATCGCGCCTTCGGGCGTGCTGACCGTGCCGGCCGCCGCCACCGGCAGCGGCGTGACGCCGAAGGCCCAGGGCTCCACGACCGCCGCCACCGCGATGAACACGGCCGCCAGGCCAATCATGCTGTGGAAGAAGGCCACCAGTTCGGGCATCTGGGTCATCTCGACCGTCTTGGCGCGGTAGGCGCCGTAGCCGCCGCCGGCCACCAGCCCCAGCAGCACCCAGCCCATGCCGAGGGCCTTGCCGCCCGAGAGCTGCACGATCAGGGCGGCGGTGGTCAGGATGGCGATGGCCATGCCGACCATGCCGAAGATGTTGCCGCGGATCGAGGTGGTGGGGTGCGACAGGCCCTTGAGGGACTGGATGAAGCAGACCGAGGCGATCAGGTACAAGAGCGTGACGACGTTCATCGACATGTCAGTGGCCCTCCGCCTTGGCGGTGCTGGTGGCGCCGGCAGCGCTGGCGGCGGCCGGCTTCTTGTCCTTCTTCTTGAACATCTCGAGCATGCGGCGGGTCACCAGGAAGCCGCCGAAGACGTTCACCGCCGCAAGAGCGACTGCGAGCACGCCCATGGTCTTGCCCAGCGCCGATTCGGTCAGCGCCGCCGCCAGCATCGCGCCGACGATGACGATGGCGGAAATGGCGTTGGTCACGGCCATCAGCGGCGTGTGCAGCGCCGGCGTGACGGTCCACACCACGTGGTAGCCCACGTAGATGGCCAGCACGAAGATGATGAGGTTGATGACGGTATGGGATACGGGGTCCATGGCTTCTTCTCCTCGGAGTTCTGCTTACTTCTTCGTGACCTGGCCGTCCTGCGTCATGCGGCAGGCGGCGACGATGTCGTCCTCGAGGTCGATCTTCAGGCCGCCGTCCTTCGGCAGCACGAGCTTGAGGAAGTCGAGCACGTTACGTGCGTACAGCGATGAGGCATCGGCCGCGACGAGCGCGGGCAGGTTGGTTTCGCCCACGAGCGTGACGCCGTGCTTGATCACGGTCTTGTCCGCTTCGGTGAGCGGGCAGTTGCCGCCCGTCATTCCACCGTTCGCATCAGGCCCCTTGCCGGCGGCGATGTCCACGATGACGGACCCGGGCTTCATGGCCTTGACCATGTCCTCGGTGATGAGGGTCGGTGCGGCGCGGCCCGGGATCAGCGCGGTGCTGACGACCACGTCGGCGAGCGCCACGCGCTTGGCGACCTCGACCTTTTGGCGATCCAGCCAGCTCTGGGGCATCGGCCGCGCGTAGCCGCCTACGCCTTCGGCGGCTTCCTTCTCCTCGGCGGTTTCATACGGCACGTCGATGAACTTGGCGCCCAGCGACTCGACCTGCTCCTTAACCGAGGGGCGCACGTCCGAGGCCTCGATCACGGCCCCCAGGCGCTTGGCGGTGGCAATCGCCTGCAGGCCCGCCACGCCGACGCCCAGGATCACGACGCGCGCGGCCTTCACGGTGCCGGCGGCGGTCATCAGCATCGGGAAGAAGCGCTGGTACTTGTCGGCGGCCATCATGATGGCCTTGTAGCCGGCGATGTTGGCCTGCGAGGAGAGCACGTCCATGCTCTGGGCGCGCGTGGTGCGCGGGGCGGCTTCGAGCGCGAAGGAGGTCAGGCCCGCGTTGGCCAGGCGCTGCAGGCCTTCGGCATCGAAGGGGTTGAGCATGCCGATCAGGGTCGAGCCGGGTCGCATCGCAGCCAGCTCGCCATCCCGCGGCGACCGTACCTTGAGCACCAGTTCGCAACCGAGCGCGCCGCTCTGGTCGGTGATCTCGGCACCGGCAGCCTCATAGGCTGCATCCGGCGCGGCAGCGGCCACGCCGGCACCGGACGCGACCCGGATCGTGTGGCCCTGCGCCTTGAGTTTTTTGGCCGTCTCGGGGGTGACGGAAACACGGGTTTCGCCTGGCGCAGTTTCGGCCGGCACGCCTATCAGCATGAGTCGCTCCAAGAAGAAGAAAAGTGGGCCGCGGACCGGCCCTTCGTCGGACGAGCCGCCGCGATCACTCGAAGTTCAGCAGCACCTTCATCGCCTGCGAGCGGTCCGCCGCGAGCGCAAAGGCGCGCGCGGAATCGCGGTAGGAGAGCGTTGCCGAGATCAGCGGCTTCACATCCACCAGGCCCTTGTTGAGCAGTTCCACCGCAACCGCGAATTCCTCGTGGAAGCGGAAGGCGCCGCGCAGCTCGAACTCCTTGGCCACGATGGTGTTGATGGGCAGCTGGATCTCGCCGCCCGCCAGCCCCAATTGCACGATCACGCCGCGCGGCCGCAGCGCCGCGAAGGCGCCAACCAGCGCGCGTGCATTGCCGCTGGCCTCCAGCAGCACGTCGAAGCTGCCCTTGTCGGCCGCGAAGCGGTCGAGGCCATCGGGCTGCTCCGCCACGTTGATCGTCTCGTCCGCGCCGACCTTGAGTGCCTTGCCCAGCGTGTGCGCGCCGACGTCGGTCGCCACGATGTGCGCCGCCCCCGCACGCCGCGCCGCGATGATCGCCAGCGCGCCGATCGGCCCGCAGCCGGTGACCAGCACCCGCTTGCCCAGCAGCGGGCCGGCACGCCGCACCGCATGCAGGGCCACCGACAGCGGCTCGGCCATCGCGCCTTCGCCGTCGCTCACCGAATCGGCCAGGCGATGCGCCTGCCATTGCTCCACCACGATCTGCTGGCGGAACGCCCCCTGCACATGCGGGGTGCGCATCGCGCTGCCGTAGTAGCGCATGTCCAGGCAATGGTTCTGCAGGCCCACCTGGCAGTACTTGCAACGCCCGCACGGGCGGCTCGGGCTGATCGCCACGCGTTCGCCGGCCTTGAACGATGCGCCCGGGCCGACCGCTTCGATCATGCCGGCCACTTCATGGCCCAGCACCATCGGCTCCTGGATGCGCACGGTGCCGAAGCCGCCGTGCTGGTAGTAGTGCAGGTCCGAGCCGCAGATGCCGCCGCAGCGCACGCGCACCAGCAGCTGGCCGGCTTCGAGCGCGGGGGTCGGGACTTCCTCGACGCGCAGGTCGCCGGGCGCGTGAATGACAAGGGCTTCCATCGATGTTCCTGTTTGCGGTTGGTTCAGAGCGTTGCGGTGACGCCGCCGTCGACATAGAGGATGTGGCCGTTCACGAAGCGCGAGGCATCGCTGGCGAGGAACACGGCCGCGCCCATCAGCTCCTCGACATCGCCCCAGCGGCGCGAAGGCGTGCGGCCGATCAGCCAGGCGCTGAAGTCGGCGTTCTTGACCAGCGCATCGTTGAGCTCGGTCTTGAAGTAGCCCGGCCCGATGCCGTTGACCTGCAGGCCATGCGGGCCCCAGTCGATCGCCATGCCCTTGGTGAGCATCTTCACCGCGCCCTTGCTCGCGGTGTAGGGCGCGATGCCGGGGCGGCCGAGCTCGCTCTGCACCGAGCAGATGTTGATGATCTTGCCCTCCTTGCGCCCGATCATGTGGCGTGCCACCGCCTTGCCGACCAGGAAGACGCTGTCGAGGTTGGTCTTCATGAGCTCGTGCCAGTGGGCTTCCTCGAACTGGTCCAGCGGCGCGCGGCGCTGCATGCCGGCGTTGTTGACCAGGATGTCGATGGGTCCGACCTCGGCCTCGATGCGGTCCACGGCCGCGTTCACCGCGTCGCCGGCGCTGACATCGAAGGCCGAGGTGAAGACGGTGGCGCCTTCCTCGCGCAGCTGCGCGGCGGCGCGCTCCAGCTTGTCGGTGGAGCGGGCATTGAGGATCACGCGCGCGCCGGCGCCGGCCAGCCCGCGTGCGATGGCATAGCCGATGCCGGCGCTGGAGCCGGTGATGAGGGCGGTGCGACCGGTGAGGGCGAAGCTTTGCAGAACAGAATTCAAGACGTGTATCTCCATCACGTTGCGGATGATGCCGTGGACATGACATGGCCCAGCCAGTCGATCGCGGCCTTGACCTGCGCTTCCACGGGCTGCGCTGCAGGCACACGGAGCACGTTCGACTCGCCGGCAGGGGGCTCCAGCGTCGCAAACTGATTGGCCACCAGGCTGGGGGGGAAGAGGTGACCGGTGCGTGCAGCAACGCGAGATCGCGCCTCGTCCGGAGCAATCTCGATGTAGACGATCCTCAAGTCGGGCACTGCCGCCCTCAGCCGGTCCCGGTAGGCGCGTTTGAGTGCCGAACAGGTCAGCACTGCGCTGCCGGTTTCCGTGGCCAGCAAGGCGCTCAGCTGGTCCAGCCAGGGCCACCGGTCGCTGTCGTCGAGCGGAATCCCGTCACGCATCTTGCGTTGGCTCGCTGGCAAATGAAAGTCGTCACCCTCGATCAATCTGGCGCCCAGCACCGAAGCGATGCGGGCCGCCACGGTCGACTTCCCGCAGCCGGACACCCCCATGACAAGCACCTTGACCGTCATGGATTCGAGCCGCGAAGCACTTCGGGATTCACCGGCGTGGGCGGCTTGCCGGCGAGTTCACCCGCTCCGAGCGCCGCAATCAGGTTGTCGGCCGCGAGTGCGGCCATTGCGAGCCGGGTCTTCGTCGAGGCGCTGCCGATGTGCGGTGTCAGGACCACGTTGGGCAACGAGAGCAACTCCGAACGGACGTCGGGCTCGCCTTCGAAGACGTCCAGCCCGGCTGCCGCGATGGTGTGCTTGCGCAGCGCATCGGCCAGCGCTGCGTCATCGACGATCCCTCCGCGCGCAATGTTCGTGAGCGTTGCGTGAGGCTGCATCTGCGCCAGCTCCGCCGCGCCGATCGCATGATGTGAATCGCTCGAATAGGGCAGCACCAGGATGAGGTGATCGGACTCGCGCAGCAGGGTCGACTTGTCCACGTAGCTGGCGCCGACCTCGGCTTCCAGGTTGGCGGGCAGGCGCGACCGGTTGTGATAGATCACTCGCATGCCGAAGCCCAGCGCGCCCCGGCGGGCGATGGCGCGCCCGATGCGGCCCATGCCCAGAATGCCGAGCGTTGCGCCGCAGATGTCGCTGCCGACGAAGTGGTCGTGGATGCCGGTCTTGCGCCATTCGCCGCGACGCACGAACCGTTCCGATTCGCCGATGCGCCTTGCGGTCGCCATCATCAGCGCGAAGCCGAAGTCGGCGGTGGTTTCCGTCAGCACGTCGGGCGTATTGGTCACCACCACCCCACGGCGGGTGCAGGCGGCCACGTCGATGTTGTTGTAGCCAACGCCGACGTTGCAGACGGCCTTGAGGCCCGGGCAGGCGTCGAGCAGGTTGGCGTCGATGCGCTCGGTCCCGGTGCTCATCACGCCGATCTTGCCTTGCAGGCGCCGGATCAGCTCATCCCGGCTCCAGATCTCGTCCGTCGGGTTGTCCTCCAGCTCGAAATGCTGGCGAAGCCGGGCGGTGACTTCTGGAAAGGTGGCGCGGGTGGCGAGGACGGCGGGTCGCATGAAGTCTCCTGTAGCTCTGTGGCGTGGGCCTCAAAGGTACGCAAGTCGATCACTTCGACCAAGACGAGATTGCTCTACGGCCATCGGAAAACCTTATGCCACGCCCCATAACGAAATGCGACACCCCTAGAGCGATGCCGTCTTTGCCTTGGATTCAGCGCCGACCTACCGTTCGGGGGTCGTCATCCAAAGAGGAACATCCGTGAATCCCTCCCGCATTTCAAGGCGCATCCGCCGGATCAAGCCGTCGCCGAGCAGTGCCGCCGCCGATCGCTTTGCCGTCTTGCGGCGTGAAGGCAAGGACATCATCAATCTCGCGATCGGCGAGCCCGATTTCGACACGCCGGCCCACATCCGGAAGGCGGGCTGCGAGGCGATCGAGCGCGGGCAGACGCGCTACACGCCGGTCGCCGGGACGCTGGCGCTGCGGCAAGCCATCGCCGCCAAGCTCGAGCGCGAGAACGGTCTGCGCTACGAACCGGGCGAGATCATCGTGACCTGTGGTGCGAAGCATGCCCTCTTCAACGCCCTGTCGGTGACGGTGGAGGAGGGCCATGAGGTCATCGTGCCGGCGCCCTTCTGGGTGTCCTACCCGGACATGGTGCTCGCTTGCGATGGCAGCCCGGTCACGATCGCGTGCCGCGAAGAGGATGATTTCCGCCTGACGCCCGAGGCGCTCGAAGCGGCCATCACGCCGGCCACCCGCTGGCTCGTCCTGAATTCGCCGACCAACCCGACGGGTACGACCTATACCACGGCGCAATTGCGCGAACTGGCCGACGTGCTCATGCGGCACCCACAGGTGATGGTGCTGCTCGATGACATCTACGAGCACATCCGTTTCGACGACGCCAGGCCCGAGCATCTGCTCGTCGTGGAGCCCGGTCTGCGCGACCGGACCTTGGTGGTGAACGGCGTCTCGAAGACCTACGCGATGACCGGCTGGCGCATCGGGTACGCGGCTGGGCCGAAGGACATCATTGCCGCGCTGGACATGCTGCAGTCGCAATCGACGAGCGGCGTCAGTTCGGTGAGCCAGGCCGCAGCAGTCGTTGCGCTCGATTCGGATGCGAGCTTCCTTCCCGAATGGGTCGCCCTCTACCGCCAGAGGCGCGATACCGCGGTCCGCATGCTCAACGACATCCCCGGCATCCGGGCGCGATCGCCGGGCGGCGCCTTCTACCTGTATCCGCACTGCGGCGGCCTGATCGGAAAACGCACACCGGCGGGAAAGGTGCTCGAAACGGACAACGACGTGGTGATCTACCTGCTTGAAGCCGGTGGCGTGATGGTGCTTGCCGGCTCCGCCTATGGGGTTTCCCCGTACTTCCGCATGTCGACAGCGACCAGCGTCGAGCAGATCGAGGAAGGCTGCCGGCGCATCGCCCGGGCGGTGGCGCAGTTGAGCTGAAAAGCTGCGCTTGGGCCGATGCCGCAAGCCTGCCTATCAAGAACCTTTATGCCCGAAGGCGGATTCCATATTGGCAATGTCCGCGGGCGATTCCTATCATTTTTTCAACCATTCACGTTCGGAGACCAGCGATGAACAGCTACCCCACGAAGATGCGCCGCCGCACCGCAGCCATGGTGATCGCGGCGCTTGGCGCCATCTGCACGCTCACGACGGCATTCGCTGAAGGCGCGGACACCTTCAAGATCGGGATCATCAGCCCGATGAGCGGGCCGAATGCCCGCTATGGAGCCTTCGCGAACAAAGGCGCCCAGCTGGCTGTGAAGGAGATCAACGCGGCCGGCGGCGTGCTCGGCAAGAAGATCGAGCTCGTGTCCGGGGACAGCCAGTGCGTGCCCGCCGAAGGGGTCGCGGCCACGCAGCGGATGATCAGCCTCGAGAAGACGCCCATCATCATCGGCGACGTCTGCAGCTCCGTGACGCTCGCCATGCAGCCGCTGGCCGAAGAGTCGAAGGTGCTGCTGGTTAATGCCGCCTCGTCGAACCCCGACATCACCTACAGGTCGGGCGTCGGTGGTTTCAAGTGGACCTTCCGCAACTATCCGACGGACGAGGTGCGTGCCGCCACGGTGCTCGACTATGCGGCCAAGACCAAGGGCTACAAGAAGTTCGCGGTGCTTTCGGTCGACAGCGACTACGGGCGCGGCGCGATCAAGTTCACCAAGCGCTACCTGCCGAAGTACGAAGGCGCCGAGATCCTGAGCGAGGACTACTACAAGGATTCCGAAACGGACTTCCGCGCGGTGCTGAGCAAGATTCGCCGCTCGGGCGCGCAGGCCATCTTCCTCTACGGTCAGGCTGATACCACGCCGATCATTGCCCGGCAGATGCTGGAGCTCGGCCTCGCCGGCAAGGTGGCGCTGGTGGGCAACGGCGAATTCAACACCAAGGAAACGATCGCCGCCGCACCCAAGGTGATGAACGGTGCCGTCGAGGCCGCCGCCTGGCTGCCCGAGGTGCCGGCGCCGCGCAGCCTCAAGTTCGTCGACGACTACAAGAAGGCCTATGGCGGCGAGATGCCCAACAACCACGCGTACACCCACTACGACACGGTTCACCTGGTCGCGCAGGCCATCAGGAACGCCAACAGCCCGAAGGGCCAGGATGTGCGCGATGCGCTCGCGAAGATCAAGTACGACAGCCCGATGGGCGAAGTGAGCTTCGACGACCACAACCAGGCCGTGTTGCCGATGGTGTTGCTCGAGATCACCGACGGCAAGCCGGCCATCAAGGGGATGATCGCCACCAAGGTGGACTACGCCGCCGCTGCGGCCGCGGCGAAGTGACGGCTGCACGAGCGCGAGCGAGAGCATCGTGAGTTCCTTCATCTTCGAGCAGATCGTCAACGGCATCATCACAGGGTCGATGTACGCCCTGGTTGCGGCCGGCATGACGATGATCTTCGGCGTGCTCCGGGCGATCAATTTCGCCCACGGCGAGTACTACATGCTGGGCACGTTCGCGGCGTGGTGGGTCATGTCGCAGCTGGCCGCCGACTACAGCATCGCCATCATCGCGGGCGTCGCCATCGCCTGCGTGATCGCCGTGCTGATCGGTCGCAGCGTCATGCAGCGCCTGGTGGGCCAGCCCTTCCAGGCCGGCGTGCTCGCGACGCTGGGCCTGTCGCTGATCCTGCAGAACGTGGTCATCCTCGCCTTCGGCGGCGGCTACAAGGTCTTCTCCGGCGGCTGGGTCGAGCCGATCGAGCTCGGCGACTTCGGGATGTCGCAGCAGCGCGTGATCCTCCTGGTGGTCACGATCGTGGTCTTTGCGGCGCTCGAATGGATGGTGCGCAGCACGCGCCTGGGCCGTTCGATCCGCGCGGTTTCCCAGAACATCGAGTGCTGCCAGGTCAACGGCATCGACGTCGAGCAGGTGGTCCGCCGGACCTTCCTCATCGGTGTCGCGATCGCGGCGCTGTCGGGGATCCTCACCGGGCCGATCAACGTCAGCATCTATGGCGGCATGGGCGAATCGATCACGCTGAAGACCTTCGCGGTGATCGTCATGGGCGGCATGGGGAACGTGCGCGGCACGCTCATCGCGGGCTGCATCCTCGGTGTCGTCGAAAGCCTGGTCGCTGCCTTCATCGGGCTGCAATTCCGCGACTCGGTCGGCTTCGTGGTCCTGCTGCTGATGCTGATGTTCCGGCCGCACGGCCTGTTCAGCAGCAAGGCCCGCTTCTGAATCCCTACAGGAACCAAGCCACATGTCTTCCACCACGCTGGATACCCCACTGCTGCCGACGGCACGCGTCGCGACGGTGAACTGGAGCGCCTCGGTGCTCGGCGTTGCCGCACTGCTCGCCATGCCGCTCTTCCTGGGCGACTACTACCTGCACGCCATGGTGCTGGCGATGATCTTCCTGCTGCCAGCGCTCGGCCTGAACCTGATCCTCGGTTACACGGGCATGTTGTCGCTCGCGCAGGGGGTCTTCTTCGGCCTGGGCGCCTATGCCTCGGCGCTGATGTCGATCCATTTCGGCACTTCGTTCATCGTCAACCTCCTGGTCGCGGGCCTCGTCGCGGGTCTGGTCGCGCTGCCGCTGGGCATCCCGGCGCTCAGGCTGCGCGACACCTCCTTCGTCATGTGTACCCTGGGGATGGTCGTGATTGCCCAGATGGTCTCGAAGAACTGGGTCGGCCTGACGCGCGGCGACATGGGCCTGTCCGGCGTTGCGCGGCCGCGTCTTGGCTTCGGAGAGGCCGCCTACACCGTCGTCAAGGCGCCGGAGTATTTCTACCTGGTGCTCGCGGTCGCGGCGCTGGCGGTCGCACTGTTCGTCGCCTTGATCCGGTCGCCAGCCGGGCGCTGCATGGTGGCCATTCGCGACAACGAGACGCTCGCCGAGTCCCTGGGCGTGCCCACCTGGACCTACAAGCTCCTCGTCTTCATGCTGAGCGCGGTCTTCGCCGGTCTCGGTGGAAGCCTCTACGCGCACTTCTCGACCGTGGTGAGCCCCTTGGTGTTCCAGGCCTACTACTCCAACACGATCCTGATCATCGTCCTGGGCGGCGGGGTCGGCAGGATACCCGGCGCGATCATCGGAAGCTTCGTCTTCGTCGCGGTCTCCGAAGCGCTGCGCATCGCGCCCGAGCTGCGCATGATCATCTACGGATTCGTGCTGCTGGGGCTGGTCTTCCTCTTCCCCAAGGGCATTGCGCCCTTGTTCCAGAGCGTGGCCGAGCGCATTGCGCGGCTGGGCCACGATGCCAAGGAGAAGCACCATGGCGGCTGAAAACGCAATGCTGCGCATCGAGGGCCTGCGCAAGAACTACGGTGCGGTTGCCGCGCTGCAGGGTGTGGACCTCGAGGTTCGCCGCGGCGAGGTGATGGGACTGATCGGACCCAACGGCTCCGGCAAGTCGACGCTCTTCGATTGCTGCACGGGCTTGCAGAAGAGCGACGCGGGGCGCGTGCTTCTCAAGGGCGTGGACATCACCGGATGGCCGATGAACCGCATCGCCCGTGAAGGCCGGTTCCTGCGCAGCTTTCAGAAGACCGTGGTCTTCCCGACGCTCGATTCCGAGGAGAACCTCGTGCTGGCGGGCCAGATGTCGAGCTTCCCGAACGTCCTGTCCACGTTCTGGGTGGGACCGGCAGCGCGCCGGCGGGTCAGCGCGCTGCGGGAGCGGGCGCGGCAGTTGATCGAGGTCTCCGGGCTTTCGCGCGTGGCGCACCTGCCGGCCGGAAACATGTCGGGGGGACAGCAGAAGCTCTTGCAGTTCGCTTCGATGCTGATGCCGCATCCCGAGCTGATCCTGCTGGACGAGCCGCTGGCCGGCATCAACCCGATCCTGATCGAGAAGGTCATCCAGTGCATCGAGCACGCGAATCGCGAGCTGGGCGTGACCTTCGTCGTCATCGAGCACAACACGGATGTCCTCATGAAGCTGAGCCACCGCGTGGTCGTGCTGCATCAGGGGACGAAGCTGGCCGACGACACGCCCGAAGCGGTCGTGCGCAATCCGGAAGTCATCGAAGCCTATCTCGGCGGCTGAGTCGAAAGGACAGAGCATGGAACTCGAAATCAAGAATCTGCGCGCGGGCTATGGCCACCTGGACATCCTCCATGGCGTCGACCTGAACATCCGCCACGGTGAATTCGTGACGCTGCTCGGGCCCAACGGGGCCGGCAAGTCGACGCTGCTCAAGTCGCTGTTCGGCATGACGACGCACAAGGGCGGATCGATTCGATGGAAGGGCCAGGAGATTGCCGGCTTGCGGCCCCAGGCCATGCTGGCGCACGGCATCGCCTATGTGCCGCAGGGGCGCTGCAACTTCCAGCTCATGACCATCGACGAGAACCTCGAGATGGCCGCCTACACGATCCGCGACGGCGACCTGCAGGGCGAGCGCGAGTACGTCTACGACCTCTTCCCGATCCTGCGCAAGCGGCGCAACGAACTGGCCGGCAACATGTCCGGCGGCGAGCAGCAACTGCTCGAGATGGCCATGGCCGTGCTGCGGCGGCCGGAGATCCTGCTGGTGGACGAGCCCTCCGTCGGCCTCTCTCCGCAGGCGGTCACGCTGGTCTTCAACGAACTCAAGCGACTGCACCAGGGAGGCCGAACGATCCTGCTGGTGGAGCAGAACACCCGCAAGGCCATGGAGACCGCCGAGCGCGCCGTCGTCCTGCGTCTGGGCAAGGTCATCTGGGACAGCCCGGTGGCCCGACTGAGCAGCGCCGACCTGGGCGAACTCTTCATGACGGGCCGGCGCGCTTCCGACGCACAACCGGCCTGAAACCCATCAACCGAATACCGAAGGAGCTGAAAAGCATGAAGCTGGCATTTGACACGGGCGGCACGTTCACCGACTTTGCCATGTCCGACGACGACGGAACGATCCTGCTGCACAAGGTGCTGAGCACGCCCGATGCGCCTGCGCGCGCCGTGCTGCAGGGCGTCGATGAACTGTTGGCCAAGGTGCGCGAGAAGAATGGAGGCAAGGGCACGGGAACGGCCAGCCTGCAGATTCTCGGCGCCACGACGGTCGTGACCAATGCGGTGCTGGAGCGCCGGGGCGTGCACACCGCGTTCATCACGACCCATGGCTTCCAGGACATGCTGCGCATCCGCACGGAAGGCCGCTATGACCTCTACGATCTGCGCATCAAGTATCCCGACCCGCTCGTGACGCGCGATCTGTGCTTCGGCGTGGAGGAGCGCATCGCGGCAGACGGTACCGTGATCAAGGCACTGGACGAGGACGGGGTTCGCACCATCGCCCGCGCGCTGCTCCAGCGTGAAGTGGAATCGGTCGCCGTGTGCCTGCTGCATGCCTACAAGTACCCGCAGCACGAGCGCCGGGTTGCGGAGCTGATCGCCGAAGTGGCGCCGAAGATCTCGGTCTCCCTCTCGTCCGCCGTGTGCCCCGAGGTGCGCGAGTACGACCGCGCATCGACGACGGTGGTCAATGCCTACACGCGGCCGATGATGGTCGGCCACGTGAACCATCTGGAACGCGAGCTTTCGCAGCGCGGCGTCGATGGGCAACTGCTGTGGATGACATCGAGCGGTGGCGTGGTGCCCAGTTCCTCGGCGTCGCGCACGCCGGTTCGGATGATCGAATCCGGTCCGGCGGCGGGCGCCGTCGCGGCGGCCGACTATGCGCGCCAGTCGGGCGTCGACAGCGTGCTTTCCTTCGACATGGGCGGCACGACGGCAAAGCTGTGCCTGATCCCGAACGGCGAGCCGATGGTGGCGAACGACCTGGAAGTGGCGCGTCACGAGCGCTTCCGCAAAGGCAGCGGCTTCCCGCTCAAGATCCAGTCGATCCACATGATCGAGATCGGCGCCGGCGGCGGCAGCATCGCGGCTCGCAACAAGCTGGGCCTGCTGAGCGTGGGTCCGCGCAGCGCGGCTGCTGCGCCTGGCCCCGCGTGCTATGGGCGCGGCGGCACCGAGCCGACGGTGACGGATGCCGATCTGCTGCTGGGCTATCTGAACGAGAACTCCTTTCTCGGCGGCGACTTCGCCCTCGACAAGGCTGCCGCCGAAGCCGCCATGGAGCGCCTGGCGAAGGAACTCGGCATCAGCAGGGAGCGCTGCGCCTGGGGCGTCCATGACATGGTCAACGAGAGCATGGCCGAGGCCGCCTCGATGCAGGCCACCGACAGCGGCGTCGATCCGCGCGCCTTGCCTCTGATCGCCTTCGGCGGGGCGGGTCCGGTCCATGCCTATGGGGTGGCGCGCAAGCTCGGCATCCGCAAGGTGATCTGCCCCATCGGCGCGGGCGTGACCTCGGCGATCGGGCTCCTCGGGGCGCCGGTGGCGGCCGACCTGTCCACCAGTCTTCCGATGCGGATCTCGGCCTGGAATCCGAGCGCGGTCAACGTGGTCAAGGCGAACCTGGCAGAGCAGGGCCGCGAAGTCGTCCTGGCGAGCAAGGTACCCGCCGACCAGATCCGCTTCAGCTACACGGTGGACATGCGGCACGTGGGGCAGGGCTACGAGATCTCGGTCGCGCTGCCGGAACTGGACCCCGCCGATCCCGCCTTCGTCGAGGAGTTGATGGATCGCTTCCACAGCAACTACGTTGCCCTGTACGGCCGGGCAGTGAGCGGGACCGACGCCGAGGTGATCACCTGGCGCATCCGGGCGAGCGGGCCCCGGAGTGCGGTGTCGCTTGCGAACCTGCGCGGCGAGGCGGGTGCTGCGCGCGATCCCCTCAAGGGAACGCGGCCGGTCTTCTTCGCGGAACTCGGAAAGTACGTCGACACCCCGGTCTACGACCACTACGCGCTGGTTCCCGGGGTTTCGGTGGAAGGGCCGGCCATCATCGAACAGCGCGAATCGACCGTGGTGATGGGGCCGAACGCCTCGGCCTCGCTCGACGAACGTCACAACCTCATCATGCTCCTGAACTGAAGGTCCCAGCCATGTCACTCCTGAAAGCCGACTTCAACGATCCGATCACGCTGCAGGTGATGTGGGACCGGCTGGTCTTCATCGCCGACCAGGCCGACACCGCGCTCGGGCGCACGGCCTTCTCGCCGATCGTTCGCGAGAATCACGACTACGTCAACGTCCTGCTGGATGCCAAGGGCAGGGCGCTGGCCCAGTGCACCTGGTCGATCCCGGTCTTCATCACGACGCTACCGATGGCGGCGCAGAACTACTTCCTGAAGGCATTCCCGCCGGAATCCCTCGAGCCTGGCGACGTGCTCGCCACCAACGATCCCATCATCGGCACGGGGCACCTGCCGGACATGGTCATGCTCACGCCGATCTTCCGCAAGGGAAAGATCGTGGCCTACGCCGGCAGCATCGCGCACCTTCCCGACATCGGCGGGCGGCCGCAGTCGCCCGACTCGACCGACATGTTCGAGGAGGGAATCCGCATTCCCATGCTCAAGCTCTTCAAGGCCGGAAAGCCGAACAGGGACGTGTTCTCCGTGATCGAGGCGAGCGTGCGCCTGCCCAACGAGGTACGCGGCGACATCCAGAGCATGGTGGCAGCCAACGAAGTGATGAGCCGCGAGCTCAGCCGCTTCATGGACGAGTACGGGCTCGACGACTGCGAGGCGCTGGGCGATGCGATCTTCAGCCGTTCCGAGCGGCACATGCGCAAGGCGATCTCGGCCTGGCCCAAGGGCAGCTACAAGGCCGACATGACCATCGATGGCTTCGAGACCGAGGTCAAGCTCTGCGTGAACGTCGATGTGCGCGAGGACTCCATCCATGTCGACTACGCGGGAACCTCTCCGGAGGTGGCGCGCGGCATCAATGTCGTTCCGCACTATCGCGTGGCGCACAGCGTCTATGCGCTCAAGTGCCTGCTCGATCCCGATACGCCCAACAACGAGGGCTGCATGGTGGCGCTGACCGATTCCGCGCCCGCAGGGTCCATCCTCAACCCGAGACCGCATGCTGCGGGGGCGGCGCGCAATCTGGTCGGCCATTGCATCCCGAGTCTGATCTTCAAGGCACTGCAGAACGTGGTGCCCGAAGGCGCGATGGGCGACAGCGGCGGCGCTCCGATCTGGGGCATCAACTGCCAGGGCAAGCGCGCCGACGGAACTGCCTACGGCAGTGCGCAGAACTTCCATGGCGGGCAGGGCGGCCGTTCCTCGATGGACGGACTCGACACCTTGAGCTTCCCCTCGAACTGCCGCGTGACGCCGATCGAGATGTACGAACTCGCGGTGCCGGTGCTGACCGAGTGCAAGGAACTCATCCCGGACTCCGGCGGGCCCGGCAAGTTCAGGGGCGGCCTGGGGCAACGCGGGACGCTGCGCAATCTTTCGGACCGCGAGATGAACATCTATCTCAGTACCGAGCATGTGAAATATCCCTGTCTCGGTGTTCTGGGTGGCCAGGCCGGGCGCAATGGGGCGGTGCTGCACGACGGCGAGCCGGTGTTCCCGAAAGGGCGCCTCGTCCTTGCGCCCGGTGAACGCCTCACGATCGAACTCCCCGGCGGCGGCGGCTGGGGCGATGCCAAGACACGGCCGCGCGAACTGGTCGAAGACGATCTCAGGCAGGGACTGGTCACGCCCGGAGGCGCGCGTACGGATTACGGCTACGAGGCGAAGCCGGCGCCCAAGCCTGCGAAGGTGGCTGCATGACCGGCGCGAAGGCACTGGCGGGCCGGGTCGCGCTCGTCACCGGCGGCGGGTCGGGCATTGGCCGCTCGACAGCCATCATGCTTGCGGCCGAGGGTGCGCGCGTCGTCGTGATGGGCCGCCGCAAGGAAGCGCTCGAAGCCGTGGTGGCCGAGATCCGCGGCGCAGGTGCAGAGGCATGGGCACGGCCCGCCGATCTGCAGAGCCGCGAACAGCTTCAGGAACTCGTTCGATGGATCGAGCGCGAGATCGGAACCGTCGACATCCTGGTCAACAACGCGGGGCTCACCAGTCGCGTGCGCAACATCCGCTGGATCGAGCCGGAGGATTGGGAGTCGGCGATCTCCGTCAATCTCACGGCGGTGTACGTGCTGATCCAGGCGGTGCTGCCAGGCATGCTGGCCGCGGGTGCCGGGACCATCGTCACGGTCTCCTCCCTGGCGGCGGTGCGTCCCAACCTGCTCGGCGGCGCGCCCTATGGCGCAGCCAAGGCGGCGGTCGCGAACCTGATGGGCTTCATGCACGCCACCTTCCGCAACAACAACATCCGCTCGACGACGATCCTTCCCGGCGAGGTGAACACGCCCATCATGGACACGCGCGTGCGGCCTCCGACTCCCGAGGAGCGGGCGGCGATGGTCGCGCCCGACGACGTCGCACGAGCCATTCTCCTGGCCTGCACCTTGCCGCAGGGCACCACGATCGAGCAACTCGTCATCAGCCCGACGCTGGCGCGCGACCAGGGGCCCGATGTCGAGATCAGCCGCTGGCTGGGCGCGCCGGACGGCACGCCGGGCAAACCTTGAACGGAGCAAAAATGACCACGACCCTTCATCAACGACTGGCCCACGGCGACTCCGTCCTGATGGTCAATCCCAACCACGTCTCGCCAACGCTGTGCGAGAAACTCGTTCGCTCGGGAGCGGATTCGGTCTTCATCGACTGCGAGCACGGCCTGGCGAGTTTCGAAGACATCCACCACATGGCCAAGGCGTCGCGCTACGCCGGCGGCTGGGGCATCGTCCGCCCGCAGAACCAGGAGCGCTCGACGATCACGCGCTGCCTGAACGCGGGGGCGGACGGCGTGATGGTGCCCCTGATCCACACGGCCGAGATCGCGCGGCAGGTGGTCCACACCTTCCGTTATGCATGTCCCGACGATCACCAGACGAAATTGCTCGTCGGCATGGTGGAGTCGGTCGAAGCCGTCCGCAACCTCGACGAGATCCTGGCCGTCGAGGGCATCGACGTGTTCTTCGTCGGGCCGGGCGACCTCTCGCAATCCATGGGCTATTCGCCGTCCGTGGCTGCCGGTTCCCGGCGCCCGCAGGCCGTGCTGGATCTGGTCGACGCGACGCTGCGACGCATCCGGGCCGCCGGGAAGATCGCGGGCACGCTGGTCGTGCGGCACGATGCACAGCATCTCGTTTCGGCGGGGGCGCAACTGCTCTACTACCACGCGGACCCCTTCGTGGCCGAAGGGGTCGCCGCCATGCGCAAGCTCTCCACGCCCAGCGCAGCCGAGGCCGTGGCCTGACTGTCAGTTCGTCGACGAGCTTTCTTTCGCGGGCGCGCCGATTCCCGTGTCGAGCCCGGCGGCAAACAGCTGCGCGATCTGTGCGCGCAGCAGGCCGAGAACGACCTTGGCCTGTTCCGACATCGGCACGTGATTCGGAATGCACAGCGAGATCGTCGTGCGGATGACCGGCTCGACGATCTTGCGGACGGTCAGCGCGGCGCCCGGCGAGCCCAGGCCTGCCAGCGCCGCGGGAAGAATGGTCGCGCCGACTCTCGCCTCGATCGCCTGCCTGAGCGTCTCCGAGGACTCGATCTCGGCCCGGATGTTCGGCGTGATGCCGGCCGAAGCGAACGCTTCATCGATCAAGCGCCGAAGCAGGTGCATCCGGCTCGGGAGCAGCAGGTCGATGTCCGCGAGCGCGCGCAGCGGGATGGTTCCTTCCCCCGATCCGGGCAAGCTCATGCCTGCGGGTGCGATGAGGAACAGCTCCTCGGACAGGAGCGGCTCGAGCGTGACGCCTTTCATCGGCGCACCCGCGTAGATGATGGCCATGTCCATCCGGCCCGTCATGACCATCTCGCTGAGGACGAGGCCGAAGTTGTCGTTGATGAAGAGATTGATGCCGGGATACTGGTCGCGAACGGCCTTCAGCAACGGCATCGAAAGCGCCGAGGCCGTGCTGTAGGTCGCCAGTCCCACCGACACCGGACCCGAAACCGTGTTGGCGCCACGGCTGCGGCTGGCCAAATCGTTCTCAAGCTGGTCCAGGTGGCTCAGGATGAGCTGCGCGTGCCGGTAAAGCTGATCGCCTGCCGGCGTTGGCCTGACGCCTGCGTTCGAGCGCACCAGCAGCTTCTGATCGAAGTGCTTTTCGAGCGAGGCGATGTGCTGGCTCAGCGCTGGTTGAGCCACGCGCAACTGCTGTGCCGCGGCCGACAGGCTCCGGGCGTCCACCGCAGTCACAAAGCTCTTGAGCGTCTTGAAGTTCACTGACATTGACTGTTCTTTTCGAGGTGATCGTCCGCGGCCGGCGCGAAGGCATCGCTGATCGTAATCCCGATTGACGCTGTAGCCGGCTGGCTTGATGCTTGCTACCACCTTCAGCGAAACCACCTTGAGAATTCAGTGAACCTGCGGCGATTGAAGTACTTCGTGAAGATTGTCGACCTCGGCAGTCTCACTTTGGCCTCCGAAGTCCTCCACGTTGCACAACCCGCACTGAGCCAGCAGCTCGCGACCCTGGAACACGAGTGCAAGCAGAAGCTGCTCGTACGAACCCAGAAGGGCGTGGTGCCGACGGAAGCGGGGCGAGTGCTCTATCGGCATGCACAGTCGATCCTGCGTCAGATCGAGCAGGCCCGGGCGGACGTCCAGAACGCGGGCCGCAGCCTCGTCGGGCAAGTGTCGGTGGGACTGGCGCCGGGCACGGCGGCCTCGACGCTGGCCCTCAAGCTGCTCCAGGTGGTGCAAAGCCGGCACCCGAAGATCGTCCTTCACATCAACGAGAACTTCGGCACCACCCTCTTCGACGCCGTGCGCAGCGGCCTCATGGACATGGCTGTGCTGTACGGCGGCGAGGGTGGCGTGGAGGGACTTCGATTCGACGCCTTGCTGAAGGAGCCGTTGTGTGTGGTCGCGCCGGCCGGGTTGCTGCCAAGGGATGACGAACTCGCCCTCTCGGACCTGGGCGAAGTCGATCTTCTCTTGCCGTGCAGCAGCAATCAACTGCGTCGCTATGTCGACCGGGCCTTCGCCGCGGTGAAGGTCGTTCCGCACGTCGTGGCCGAGATGGAGTCTTCGACCACCCTCGCTGCCGCGATCTCGTCGGGTGTCGGCGCAACGATCCTGCCTGCTTCGATCGCTCGGACCGTCGCGGATACTGCTGCGGCGGAGCTTTATCCGCTGACCGCGCCCTCTGTAGAGGTATCACTGGTGCTCTGTGCCGCCGCGCACCTCCCGATGTCGGAGCCGGCGCAGGTGGTCAAGGGCGTTCTTCTGGAGCTGGTGGAAGCGTTTCACGCCAAGGGCGCTCCCGTTCCCTCTGACAAGGCTACCGCATGAACAGGCCGCCATTCAGATCCAGGGTCGCGCCGACAAAGAAGCCGCCCTGATCCGAGGCCAGCAATGCCACGGCGGCAGCCATTTCGGAGGCCTCGGCGAACCGGCCGATCGGTACCAGGCTTTCGATGCGAGCGATCTGCTCGTCGGACAAGCGCCCCTTGGCAGTGGATATGGGACCCGGCGAGATCGCGTTGACGGTGACGCCGGTCCCGGCGAGCTGCTGTGCGAAATACTTCGAAAGCATGATGGCGCCCGCTTTCGATGCCGCATAGTGGGCTGAGGCGACCGTGCCGCCGTTCTGACCTGCCAGCGAGGTCACGTTGACGATGCGTCCATAGCCGTTGGCCCGCATGTGTTCCGAGAAGACCTGGCAGCTCAGGAACACGCTGCGCATGTTGATGGCGACGATGTCGTCGAATTCCTGAACGCTGATGTCCTGGACCGGTGTGCGCTTTGCGTAGCCGGCATTGTTGACGACGATGTCGGTCCGTCCCCAGGCTGCCGAGATGCTGTCGCGCGCCTCTTCGAAAGCCTCTTTGCGGCGAACGTCGAGGGTGAGCGCCATCGACGCGATGCCTGAATCATCAAGCTCACGCGCAACGCGCTTTGCCGCATCACCGTCCACATCGCTGACAGCCACCCGGGCCCCCGATGAATGGAAGAGCCTTGCAATCTCTTCGCCGACACCGCGCCCGGCACCGGTCACCAGGACCGAGCGCCCGGAAAAGTCGAAAGTCACGTTGGATTTCACTGTGTCGAGTTGCATGCGGGTCTCCACTAGATGTCCAACGTGAGAGAAGGGGTGCGCGCGCCGGAGCAGCACGCCATGACGGCGTTGTTGGCATCCTTCTCCGCCTGGGTGAAGAACTGGTCCCGGTGATCGGGCACCCCCTCGAGCACCGGGAGGCGGCAGCTGCCGCAGACGCCCTCGAAGCAGGCGAAGCCCACGTCGACCCCGGCGCCCAGCAGGGCGTCCAGCATGGTTTCGCCGGCAACGACTTCGATGACTTTCCCGCTGCGCTGGAGCTGCAGCCGGTATCCGCCGTCGCATGCGGCCTTGGCGTCCGAGGCAAAGTACTCGAAGTGCATGCGCTCACCCAGAGGTCCGCCATGCTCGCGAAAAGCCGCCAGCATTCCCGAGGGACCGCAGCAATAGACGTGGGCGTCGGGCGGTGCCGTGGCGATGAGCCCTTTCAAATCGAGCCGGGGGGTCGACGGTTCGTCATCGATCGTGACATGCACCTCGGGCAGACCCTCCAGCCGCTCCAGGAACGCCGCGCGATTCCGGCTGCGCACCGCGTAACGCAACTCAAAGGACTGCCCGAGGCTCCGGAGCCTGGACATCATGGACAGCATCGGTGTGATGCCGATGCCGCCGGCAATCAGGATCGTATGGCTGGCGTCTTCCTTGAGCGGGAACAGGTTCCGCGGCGCCGAAACCTCGACCACCTGCCCGGGGCGCCAGTGCTCGTGGATGTGCTGGGACCCGCCCCTGCTCTCAGGGTCGAGCTGCACGCCAATCTCGTAGACGTCCCGCTGCGAGGGATCGTTGAGCAGGGAGTAGCTGCGCTTCAGTCCGGGCTGCAGGGCCACCTCGATGTGGGCGCCCGCGGTGAACGACGGCAGGGCTTCGCCACGCAGTGGCTCCAGTCGAAACCCGAGGATGTGATCGGCTTCCCAGCATGCGGATCGAATTCTTGCTTGCATGGCGTCATCCCTCAAGCCGCGGCCTTCCACCGGACGGCCTTCTGCAGCTGCTCCTGATAGGCCTGTTCGAGCGAGGCGGCCGGGTCGTGAAGGAACGACCCCGCGCGGGCGCCCATGAAAACGTCGGGCTGCGCCGCGCTGGGGGGCAGCACCTTCCTGTCCCGCCATGCGCGGGCCGCCATCAGGGCGATCCGGCGTGTCCGGGCGATCATCTGGTCGGTCGGGGCCAGGTGCTCGAAATCGTGATCCGTGATCGGACCCATGCTTTCGGTGACGGCCTGGTCCTGGATCGTGATGTTCGCAATGCCGGTGTACTGCGTTCCATTGCGCTGGGATTCGCGATCGATGCCCCAGTCGTTGTGTTGGCGGTCGCGGCAACGCCAGCGTCCGAACCAGTCGCTGCCGTTGGGCTCGTAGACGAACTTGTCGTACAGCGGTTCGCCGTTCCTTCGCTTCGAGATGTATGCGGGGTTGCCTTCGTCGATGCCGCCGGAGATGTCGAACAGCATGCTGTGCTCGTCGTCCATCGGCACCCAGGCGCGTGCGATGGCGCGCGTGGCGAATCGTGCGTTGGGCGTCTGCGTCCAGAAAGGGAACATGAAGTGGGCCACGCGCCACGACATGTTTCCGTCCTCGCTGGGTCGGAAGCCGCCGTACATCGCGCCCCAATCGGTGTTCCGGACTTCGTACTCCGGCGTACGGTTGATCACCGTCGGCCGCATCGGATGGTCTTCGGCCAGGTCGTCGGGCGAGAGCATGCCCACGTGCAGGAAGCCGACGTGCGAGGTGTCGATATCGCCTTCGAGTGCCTGCAGCCAGTTGCATTCACGCTGGAGACACCAGACCTCCGAGTCGGGAATCAGATTGGCTTCGATGTTGGGCAAGGGGGGAGGGGAGTCCTGCTGCTGCCCCATGTAGACCCAGATCAAGCCATTGCGCTCGGCCGTGCGATAGGCCTTCGCGTGCACCTTGTCCTTGAAATCCTGACGGACCGGGACATTGGGCATGTCGACGCAATGGCCTTCGACATCGAACTTCCAGCCGTGGTAGACGCACCGAATGCCGCTTTCTTCATTCCGCCCGAGGAAGAGCGAAGCGCAGCGATGCGGGCAGCGGTGATCGAGGATGCCGACCCGTCCCTGCGAGTCCCTGAACGCAATGAGCTTCTCCCCGAGCAGCATCAGGCGGACCGGATCGCCATCCGCCTTGACCTCGGAGGACATGGCCGCCGGCATCCAGTACTGCCGCATGAACTCGCCCATGACCGTGCCCGGTCCGACCCGTGTCAGGTCGACACTCTCTTCGTGTTTCATCTCTTCTCCGTGTGTTTTGCGGCCATGCCGGCTCAGGAGGCCAGGGCGGCCTCGCTCTCTCGAAGGCGGTCGAGCAACATGCGCGCTCGATTGACCGCGCCATCGCTGGCAATGCCGACGAAGCGCATGTCCGGCATGTCGTTGATCCGGCGCTGCTGTGCTTCGAGGGCGCGTTCGTCCTCGCGGATCGTTTCGTAGAACTGGTCGAACAAGGCGTCCGGCACGCCGGACTCGCGCGGAGCGTTCGTGCAGATGGTCCAGATGTAGTGGGTCGTCGTTTCCGTCTCGGGCGTCACCCCATGGACATTCAGCAGAACGAAGCCGTTGTCCCGACGGCCTTCATACGCGCCGGTGCCGACGTCGCAGGCGCCGGCATTCACGCGCAGCACATTGCCGTTGCCGGGTTGGTACTCGACCATTTGCCACCGGTCCACGTTGCCCTTGAAGCCGCCTGCCGCGACGTACGTCTTGGGCGGCACCGAGTTCGGCATCTTGCGCAGCAAGGTCACCTTCTCTGCGTCGAACTGCACGGACACATCCGCGCTGAAGTGCGCCTGGGGATTGCCGCCGATGGTGTTCGCGTGGATGTAGGCAACGTGGGTCAGGTCGAGGATGTTGTCGACGAGCAGTTGCCAGTTCGAATGGACGTGCATGTAGTACGGCCGCCAGCTCCAGCCGGGGTCCCGGTGCTCGGGGTTGCCCATGATCAAGCCGACGTCCGCCTTCTCCGGCTCCCCCATCCAGATCCAGATGAGCTCGTCGCGCTCGCAGACCGGGTAGGCGCGCAGGTTGGCCGCCGGGGGAATGCGTTCCTGACCCGGGATGCGGGCGCAGGCGCCCGCGCCATTGAATTCCAGGCCGTGGTAGGGGCAGCGGATGATCTCGCCGTCCACATGCCCTTCGCTGAGCGGCATGGCGCGATGGCTGCAGCGGTCCGTCAATGCGCTGAGGGCGCCCGATGCGGTGCGAAACAGGACGACCGGTTCGTTGAGGAATCTCCGCCCGAGGCATTTGCCGGGCTGCACGTCGGCCGAGAAGGCGGCCACGTACCACATGTTGCGCAGGAACATTGTTGTCTCCAACTGACTGCGATGGATCTTAGGTTTGGGCGCCCCGGAGCGGGATTCAAAGGGACCGTTCTCCATTCAATAACCGGAAGTCTCGCATCGGCTGAGATATAGTTTCCTCCGCTACAGCCAGTCTCGAAGCATGGATCAGCCGCATCGCAAAGCCGCCCAGGCGACGGGTGGAATGACGAACGTCTTTCATCTGAATCTGCGACATGTGCGCGGGTTGATCGCGGTCCATGAGCATGGAAGCATCAGCGCGGCCGCGATGGCCGTCAGCCTGAGTCAGCCTGCGCTGACCCAGGGGATCCTGAAGCTGGAAAGCCAACTCGGGGCAGTGCTGTTCGAGCGCCGATCCGAGGGCATCGTGCCGACCGCGGCGGGGGAGCTCGTTCTCGAACGGGCCGCCGCGGGCATGCGACATCTGACGGCTGGCAGCCGATTGGTCGCGGGCGTGGACTTCGAGCCCGATCGCCGGCTGACGATGACGCAACTGCGCGCATTCCTTGGCCTGTCGAAGGCTGGCAGCTTTGCGGCGACCGCCACCGATCTGGGCCTGTCGCAGGCAGCGGTGCATCGCGCCGTGCGCGAACTCGAGGACGCGCTCGGCCGCAAGCTCGTCGAGCGCCGAGGCCGGGGCGTGCACATGAACTTCGGGGGCCGCCGCTTTGCGCGCAGCTGCTGGCTGGCGATCAAGGAGCTGCAGGCAGCGTTGTCCGAGCTCGGCCTGGACCCGGAGAACCCGACGATCTCGATCGGCACCACGCCGCTCGCTCGGGCATTCCTCGTGCCGGAGGCCATGTCGTTGATGGTGGCGGAGAAGTTCCCCGCCAGCTTTCGCGTGCTGGAGGGAAACTGGGGCGAACTCGTCGAGTCCCTGCGCGATGGCGTGATCGATCTCATCGTGGGCGAATTGCCGGAAGGAGAGATTCCGGATCTTGCGTACTCGCCGCTCTACACCGAGGCGCCCGTCATCGTGGCCGGACATCAGCATGCTCTCGTCGGCAAGGGAAATCCGTCCCATCGAACGCTCGCCTCGTACCCATGGATCATCGCCCCCGAGACCTCGCCGCTGCGCGCGGAATGGGAGCGCCTGTTTCCCGGGAAGCGGCCGCAAATCCCCGTCGAGTGCGGCTCGATCATGATCATCGGCCGGCTGCTCACCAGCAGCGACATGCTGACGCTGGCGATGCCCGACCAGGTGGCGCTCCAGATTCGCAGCGGCCTGCTCGCGCGGATCGGCGAGCCATTGGCCGGCAGCATGCCCACGATCGGGGCCACCATGCGATACAGCTGGCGGCCCACCGGTGCGCAGCGGCGCTTTCTGGATCTCCTGCGGGTGGCCTCGGCGGGTCTCGGCGAGGCCGCCAGTCGCAGGCCGATGATCGAAGCCCCCTGGATCTGAGCCCGGTCCGGGGGCGGCCGGACCTGTCTGGCGGTGCGGTCGCCTTGAGACTTCCGGTTTTTGGATAGCCATTCGATCTTTTGAATTCAATGGTTCACCCAATATACGTACATTGATCGTTGCAGGTCTCTTCACTCCCAAGCACCCATGCAACCAATCAGCACGCCGCCGCTTGTGCCCTTTCTCTCGAACGGCCCCAAGCTTCTGTTCATCGATGGCAAGCCCGTGCCAGCGCGCTCGGGCAAGACCTTCCAGACCATCAACCCGGCGACGGGGAAAGTGCTTGCCGAGGTCGCGCAAGGGTCCGCCGAGGACATCGACATCGCCGTCAAGGCGGCGCGGCGCGCCTTCGAGGGGCCCTGGAGCCGTTGGCGTCCGGCCGACCGCCAGCAGGCGATGCTGCGGCTGGCGGACCTGATCGAGCGCAACTACGACGAACTCGCGCTCCTGGATACGCTCGATCTCGGGGCGCCCATTTCGCGCACCACGCTCGGGCGCAAGCGCGCCGGGGCGCTTCTGCGCTACTACGGGGGCCTCGCGACCTCCACGCATGGAGAGACCATCGACAGTTCCTTCATGCCGCATGAATCGCTGACCTACACGCTCAAGGAACCGGTGGGCGTGGTCGGCGCGATCAACCCGTGGAATGGTCCGATCGGCATGGCGATCTGGAAGCTGTGCCCGGTGCTGGCGTCCGGCTGTACCGTTGTCCTCAAGCCCGCGGAGCAGGCGCCGCTGTCGCCACTGCGCCTGGCGCAGCTCTGCGCCGAAGCGGGCATTCCAGACGGCGTGGTGAACGTGGTCACCGGCCTCGGGGATGCGGGTGCGGCATTGGCCGAGCACCCGGGCGTCGACAAGGTCGCCTTCACCGGGTCGACCGACGTCGGTCGCAAGATCGTGCGGGCTTCGGCGGGCAACCTGAAGCGCCTGTCCATGGAGCTCGGCGGCAAGTCCGCCAATGTGGTGTTCGCGGATGCCAACATGGACAGTGCGGTCGCCGGCGCCGCGATGGCCGTGTACATGAACTCGGGGCAGATCTGCAGCGCCGGCACACGCATGTTCGTGCAGCGGCCGATCTACGACGAGTTCGTGGAACGGGTCGCTGCGTTTGCCAAGTCGATCCGGGTCGGCGACCCGCTGGATGAGGCGACGCAGATGGGCCCCGTGGTCTCTGCGGAACAGCTCGAGCGCGTGTGCAGCTACCTCGAGATCGGCAAGGCACAGGGTGCGCGTGCCCTGGCAGGCGGCGCGCGCCTGACCGAGGGTGCCCTCGCCAAGGGCTACTTCGTGCCGCCGACCCTGTTTGTCGACGTGCGCGACGACATGCGCATTGCGCGCGAAGAGATTTTCGGGCCGGTGGCGGCGGCGCTTCCCTTCGACACGGTCGAGGAGGTGATCGCACGCGGCAACGACAGCGAGTACGGCCTGGGCGGCGGTGTCTGGACCCGCGATCTCAACAACGCGCATCGTGTGGCCAAAGGGCTGCGCACCGGCACCGTCTGGGTCAACTGCTACCAGGTCCTCGACCCCGCCGTTCCCTTCGGTGGCTACAAGATGAGCGGCTTCGGGCGCGAGTCAGGAAACGAACACATGCAGGAGTACTTCGAGACCAAGGCCGTGATGGTCAAGCTGGACTCTTAGCGGTTCGCTCGTGAAGGGCTTCGACTACATCATCGTGGGCGCCGGTTCCGCCGGCTGCGTCATCGCCAACCGGCTCTCGGCCGACCCGTCCGTTCGCGTTGCATTGATCGAAGCGGGTCCTTCCGATCTCGGCTTCCCGACCAATGTGAAGGCCACGCTGCCGATCGGGAACGTGTTCCTGCTCCCCCATGCCAAGTACAACTGGCAGTATGAGTTCACCGGCGGCGCCGGCGTGGGCGGTCGCGCTATCCCGTGCCCGCGCGGAAAGATGCTGGGAGGATGCAGCTCCGTGAACGGCTCCGTCTACATCCGCGGACATCGCAGCGACTACGACGGTTGGCTCGCAGAGGGCAACGCCGGCTGGGGCTTCGATGACGTGTTGCCCTACTTCAAGCGCCAGGAACGACGGCGCTTCGGCGATGGCGCGTTCCACGGACGCGACGGGGAACTCGACGTGCAGCAGCCTCGGGCCGTCAACCCTTTGACCAAGGCCTTCGTCGCTGCCGCAGTCGCTGCCGGGCACCGCGAAACCGACGACTTCAACGGCCCGCAGCAAGACGGCTTTGGCGTCTGGGATGTCAATCAGCGAAACGGCACGCGCCTGTCGAGCTCGCGCGCGTTCCTGCACCCCGTGATGTCACGCCCCAATCTGACCGTGCTCACGGAGTGCTTCGTCGAGCGCGTCGAGTTGTCGAAGGGGCGCGCCACGGGTGTCACCGTGACAAGGGCCGGCGTTCGCGAGGTCCTGACTGCGTCACAGGAGGTGATCCTGGCCGGCGGCGCCATCAACTCGCCTCACTTGCTCATGCTCTCGGGCATCGGAGCGTCGCAGGAGCTCCAGCGCCATGGCATTCGCGTGGTCCAGGAACTGCCCGGCGTGGGACGGAACCTCCAGGACCATCCGTCCGTCCCGATCGCCATGATCGACGACAGCGCCACCGCCTATGCCCTGTCGTGGCAGTCCTTGCCCCGTGTGGTGGCGAGTCCGCTGCAGTACCTTTTCGCGCGCCGCGGAATGCTGGCCTCGAACGCGGCCGAAGGGGGCGGATTCTTCCGCACCAGCCCTGAGCTGGATCGGCCTGACATCCAGGTCACTCTGCTGGCCGGCCTGAAAGGGACCGCGCGTGCGATTCCGCGCGAGCACGGCATCATGCTGCTGGTGTCGCTCCTGCGTCCCAGGAGCCGGGGTTGGCTGTCGCTGAGCTCTTCGGACCCCACGACACAGCCCGTGCTCCATCCGGCCTTCCTGGAGGACAAGGAAGAGGTCAGGACCTTGATCGCCGGCGTACGGGAAACGCGACGCATCCTCGCGCAGGGTCCGATCCGGGCCATGCTGGGCACCGAACGCACGCCGGGCGAGCGGGTGCAGTCCGATGAAGAGCTCGAACGCGCGATTCGTGCCACCTTGTCGACGGTCTATCACCCGGTCGGGACCTGCAAGATGGGGCCCGCGTCCGATGCGGGGGCCGTGGTCGATTCGGCCCTGAGAGTGCATGGCGTCGATCGCCTGCGGGTTGCAGACGCCTCGATCATGCCGAACATCGTTGGCGGCAACACCAGCGCCCCCACCATGATGATCGGCGAGCGTGTGTCGGCGTTCATTCTTGGCAAGGATCGGGCCACAATGGGTGTGGCACCGCAAACGCCGGAGGCGGCTTTCGCTTAGCCGATTCGACCCATGGGATCGCCTGTCGAACTGAAGCCGTTTCTTGTCGACGTCGAGCAGCAGGCGGTCGACCGCATCCGCGAGCGGCTGGCGCGCGCCCATTGGGCAAGCGCCCCCGCGGATGACGTCGACTGGGTCTACGGAACCGATGCGGCCTGGCTGCGCGGCCTGGTCCAGTACTGGATCTCGCGCTACGACTGGCGGGCGGCGGAGCGGGAACTCAATCGCTGGCCCCAATACCGCGCAGAGGTCGATGGATTGGAGATCCACTTCTATCACGTGAAGGGATCGTCCGCGCGCTCGCGTCCCCTGTTGCTGACGCACGGATGGCCCGGCTCGGTCCTCGAGTTCCAGGGGTGCATCGAGCAGTTGGCCTTTCCTGCGCTTCATGGCGGCGCGGAGCACGAGGGCTTCGACCTGGTCATCCCGAGCCTGCCGGGTTATGGCTTCTCGGGACGGCCGGCACGTCCCATGGGGCCGCGCGCCGTCGCGCAAGTCTGGCGGCGGCTGATGGTGGACGTGCTCGGCTTGCGGGAGTTCGTTGCGCAAGGTGGCGACTGGGGCGCTGCGGTCACGAGTTGGCTGGGCATCGACCACGCCGACGTGACGAGAGGCATTCATCTGAACATGCTGCCCAGCTGGGTGTTCTCGCCGCCGGAGCAGCCCAGTGCGGAGGAACAGGCCTACCACGCGCGCGTCGCGAAGGTCAGAGCATCGGAACTCGGCTACTTCGCGATTCAAAGCACCAAGCCCCAGACCGTGGCCCTCGCGCTGGCCGACAGTCCGCTGGGCTTTGCCGCTTGGGTGTGCGAGAAGTTTCGTTCCTGGGGCGACACGCACGGAGACATCGACAGCCGCTTTTCGCGCGATACCCTGATCACCAACCTGATGCTCTACCTGCTCAACGACGCCGTGGGATCCTCGATCTGGATGTACCGCGGACGCGCGGAAGAAAGCCCGATGGGGGCGCGGATCCCGCGCGTGGAGGTGCCGACGGGCGTTGCGTGCTTTCCGGCGGAATTCATTCCCTATCCGCCCAGGCCCGTGGCCGAGCGTGCCTATGCGATCGAACGATGGACGCCAATGTCCGCGGGCGGCCACTTTGCCGCATTGGAAGAGCCTCGGGCGTTCAGCGACGAGTTGCGCGCTTTCTGTTCGCAGATCGGCTTTTAGCGCCCGGAGTCGACTTCGTCGTGCGCTCGGCGGCTCCCGGGCCGCCGCGGCGCCGCAGCGGAGGGCCGTCGGCCGGCAGGCCCAGGGCTTCCCGTTCGTCGCGACTGAATTGAGCCGTCGCCTTCTCGACGTTCGGCAGGTTCACGTAGACGCGCCGAAGCAGGTCCCTCAGTGTTTCCACCTCCTTGTCGGACAGCACCGAGATCGCTGCGGTTTCCCGCAGCAGCGCAAGGCGGATGATTCGATCGTGCAGCTGACGGCCCTCGGGCGTGAAAACGAAGTGACGCAACCGGCCGTCGCTTTCGTCGGGTTCGAACTCGACGAGGCCTCTCTCCTGCATGGTCTTGAGCGTCCTGGAGATGGCGCCCTTGTCGGCGTCGAGCAGTTGCACGATGCGCTGGGCCGTCACCCGGCCCTCGTTGGCCAGCATCACCATCACACGCCAGGTCTCGATGCCGATGGCATACAGCGAGAGGTAGGCGCTGGACGCACCGCCCGAGAGGTTGCTGGCAATGAGGGTGAGGAGACCGGGGACGTAGCGATTGAGGTCCAGAACCGGGCCGGCGGGCGATGCCTGCAAGGATGATCGGGCGTTGAGCTTCGTCGCTTTGCGGGGTGTCACGGATGCTGTTGGGAAATGTACATCCCGCAAGACTAGCGTCTTTTCGGGCCCTCGCTGCGGGCGCTAGCGTTGGCGATCCGGAAGCGTGAGCTGCAAGCCGTCCAGGTCCGCGGTGATCCGCAACTGGCAGCCCAGCCGGCTGTTGGGCTGCCGCGCCGCCGCCGTGCAGTCGAGCAGTTCGTCTTCGTTCTGGCTCATGCCAGGCAGTCGGGAGAGCCAGTCGGCGTGCACGAGCACATGGCAGGTGCCGCACATGGCGGCACCTCCGCATTCGCCGATGATGCCGTCGGTGGCGGCGTCGACGGCGGCCCGCATGAAGGTCGAGCCTGCCTCGACCTCGAGTTCGGTCGGCTTCCCGCTCGGCAGGGTGACGTGAACGATGGGCATCTTCGATCCGGGTTCAGGCGGGAGTCAATTGCAGGGGGAGCGTTCGCATGGCGCGCAGCGAGTTGTTCAGGTGCCGCACATGGGGCGCCGACAGCTCGACGCGCTTGACCCTGCGTGCCAGGGTTCGAAGCACGATCTCTCCCTCCATGCGCGCGATCACCTGGCCGACGCAGCCGTGGATGCCGGCGCCGAAGACGACGTGCCCGACCGGATTGCGCTCGATGTTGAACCGGTTCGGATCCGGCCACTTGCGCGGGTCGCGGTTCGCCGCGCCCAGCAGGGCAAGCACCTTGCGGTCTTCGCCGATCCGTGCCCCTTCGATCTCGACGGCACGCGAGGTGGTGCGGAAGATGGTCTGCACGATCGACTCGTAGCGCAGGCCTTCCTCGAAGGACTGGCGGGCGAGGGCAGGGTTGGCGTGCAGCTTGGCGTATTCATGAGGGTGGCGCGCGAGCGTCAACAGCACGTTGGCAATGCCGTTGATGGTCGTGTCGACGCCGGCCGAGAGGAACGAGCGCACCAGCATCGGCGCCTGTTCCTGGGTGATCTCGCCCGTGTCGGCGGCCTGGTAGATCAGATGACCCAATCCGCCGGGGCGCAGCGCCTTGCGCTCACAGTGGTCCATGATCCACGACGACACGGGCTTGAACCGTTCCATCGAACGCTCGAAGAGCTCGTTGCGCGGGCCGAGCGCATTGAACACCATGTCCCCGTACAGGAGCAGGTTGTCTCTTCCCTCGGACTCCAGGCCCACCGCATCCGGAAAGACCTTGAGCGGGAAGTACTCGGCGAGATCCTTCACGGCCTCGATCTTTCCCTTTTGCAGCAGGCGATCGAACATCGCCTCCGCCTCGCTCTCGAACAGCTCGCGCAGCTGCTGGATCGTCTTGGGAGACAGGACGCGCGAGATCACGGTGCGCACGACGGTGTGATCCGGCGGATCGGCCTCGAGCAGGAGGCTCTTCGGCCGGAAGGGCGCCTCGTGCCTGAAGTTGGCAAGGCCCACGCCGGCGGAGGAAATGAAGGTCTCCCAATTGGTCAGCACCGATTGCACCTGCGCGTGTCGGGCGACAACGTGCAGGTCGTACTTGGGGATGTACGCGACCGGCCCGGCCTCGCGTGCGATCTCGTGCATCGAGTAGGGCTCATCGATCATCTCGTCGCTGAACGGGTCGATGTCGATGAGGGGGATGTTCGTGGCGACGGCTTCCATGTCTCCGGTCCTTTCGTGGGTTGAGGCCTTCACTCTAGGCAAAACAAGTTGAACAATCAACTTGTTTTGCCTAGGCGATTACCCTAGAGATCGGAAAGGGCCGGCAATGGGTTCTGGGTAGAATGATTGGGCCAATACAACCTGGCTCCCACCATGGAATTTTCTGCAATCGCGCCTGCACGAGCCGTTGACGAGATCGCCGCACAGGTGAGGGACATGATTGCTGCAGGCACGCTCAAGCCCGGAGACCGCCTGCCCCCGGAGCGCGACCTGTCCGCGCGGCTCGGCGTGAGTCGCAACACCTTGCGCGAGGCGCTGCGTGCGCTGGAGAACGCCGGCATTGTCGAAATGCGAAAGGGCGCCACCGGAGGCGCGTTCGTCATGCCGGGCAACTCGGGCGTGATCGTCAACGGCATGTGCGACCTGTACCACCTGGGTGCGATCACGCCTGCGCAGCTCACGGAGGCCCGTGTCTGGCTCAGTGAAGTGGTGGTGCGTGTCGCAAGCGCCCGGGCCACGGAAGAGGACTTCGCGGCCCTGGAAGCCAACATCGATGCCTCGGCCAAGGCGGCCGACTTCGACGAGCGCGCGCGCCACAACCGGGACTTTCATGTGATCCTGGCCCGGGCGACACGCAATCCCATCCTCGTGATCACGATGGAAGGCATCGTCGAAGTCTTCGGACAGTTCATCGCGCAGATCGGTCCCGGCGACAACGCTTTCATCCTGCCTTCGCGTCGCCGCTTCATGAAGCATCTGCGTGCGCGCGATGCCGCAGCGGCGGCCGCGGAGATGACCAAGGCACTGGTGCGCCTGCAGACCAAGTACATGGCGCAGTGGAGCGCCCGCTCGGCCGCCGGTCACGGCGCCGGCTGAATCCCGCCCGGGCTCAGCCGCTGAACCAGTCGATACGCGAACACCATCGCCGGACCGAGCGTCGCCCCAGGGCCCGGATAGCTGCCGCGCCAGATGGAGGCCATGTCGTTCCCGCACGCGTACAGATGGGGGATGGCGCGGCCGGTCTGGTCGAGCACTTCGCCATCGATGCCTGTAGCCAGGCCCGAACTGTTGGCGGACTCGCCAGGCCAGATCTCAAGTCCGACGAACGGACCCTCTTCCAGCGGCGACAGGCAGGGATTGGGTGTGTTGGCCGGATCACCGTTGAAGCGGCTGACTTCGGTGCTGCCCTTTCCGAACAGCGGGTCCAGACCTTGCGCGGCGGCTTCGTTCATCTGCCGGACGCTCCCTCGCAGACCTTCGGCATCGATGCCCAATGCCTGCGCCAATGCGTCGAGGGAATCGGCAACGGCCAGATAGCCGCGCTGAACCCATGGACGCAGATCGACCGTGCCCGGATGAACGGCGCCCAGACCGTAGGTCTTCACGAACGACGCATTGCAGACGAGATACGCAGGAATCGCCTGACCCTGCCTCGTCCCACCGCGCCGCATGCCTTCGACAAAGTGGTGATAGGAGGCACCTTCGTTGACGAAGCGACGGCCCGTTCGATCGACGGCGAGCAGTCCGGGCTTCGCACGATCCAGGAACAGATGCGGATAGAGGGATGTCGTACCGTTCGCGCCCGGGACGCGTGATACGGGCTGCCACAGGAAGTCGGGATCGCTGCGCTCGAGCGCCGCCCCCGCGCCCCGCGCCGCCTCGATGCCTTCGCCGCGGTTGCCTTCGAAGGACAGGGACCGGGAGTTCAGTGCGTGCGCGCCGAGCTCGCGGCGCAGCGAGGCATGGTGGCCCACGCCACCCGTGCAAAGCACGACGCCGACGCTGGCGCGATGAGCGGACACGTTGCCTTGCTGCTGGATCCGGACGCCGGCGACACGGCCGTTTTCGAGTAGCAGCCCTTCGCAGCGCGCGCCATAGACCACCGTCACGCCCGCGCGAATGAGGCTCAGAAGGAGGCGTGCCACCAGCGCGTTGCCCATGACCAGTCTTGTCCCGCGAGGAAATCCCTTCAAGCGGTCGGCAACATGGCGGCCGACGAGGCGCGCCGAGTGCTTGAAGTTCGACCAGGAACGAAAGCGGCCGAGCAGGGCGCCGATGTCCGCCTTGCCGACCATCATGCCGCCCAGGACCATGAAGTGCGGCAGGGGCGCGCGAACCCGACGGAATTCGCGGCCCAGCCATCGTCCGTCGAACTCGACGGGCGAGATCGCCCGGCCGGCGATGGCGGCCCCATCGAGCTCCAGATAGTCCGGATGCGTTCCCGCCGAGCGGAACAGGACAGAGGAGCTGGCCTCCAGGTAGTCGATCGCCTCTGCGGCCGAAGCGAGATAGGCCGCTCGCAAGCCGCGCGGATCCTCCGGGCCGATCGATGCGTCGAGATACGTCCGGGCCTTCTCGACGGTGTCATGAAGGCCCGCTTGCACGGCGTGACGATTGCCCGGCACCCAAAGCGTTCCCGCCGAAGTGGCGGTGGTGCCTCCCACCTGGTCGCTGGCCTCGAACAGCGTCACCTTCAGACCGCGAAGCGCGGCGAGCAGGGCGGTGGTCATGCCCGCTGCCCCCGCCCCGATCACGACGAGGTCACTGTCCGATGTCGCCACTGGCATGGTGGGTCGTTGCGGGTACGCGTACGCCGAAGGCGCCCGCCTCTGCCATCTGCGCGACCTTTTCAGGCGACCACCCGAGCACGTCCTGCAGGACTTCGCCGGTGTGTTGCCCGATCCTCGGAGCCGGCGTGGGGTCCGCCATCGGGGTCCGTGCATAGCGGATCGGCGAGGCAATGTTCGGGATCCGTCCCAACTCGGGGTGCGGGATGTGCGTGACCAGATGCCGCGCCTGCGCTTCGGCCGAGCGCATCGCCTGCCCCACGGTGCGGACCTCGCCACAGGGAATCTGCGCCTGCCTCATGCGTGCTTGCCAGTGCGACCAAGGGAACCGTCGAAACTCCTTGCCCAACTCCTGGAAGAGGAACTCGCGCCGCGCGATCCGGCCGTTGCGACCCATGAGGCTCTCGTCATTCGCGAGATCGGCGCGTTCGAGCACTTGCCCGACCAGCCGCTGGAAGATCTTGTCGTTCCCGCAATTGATGTAGAAGGGCGTGTCCGACGCTTCGAACACGCCTGACGGACAGGTGTCTGGACTGGTATTGCCATTGCGCTCGGGCTCCTGGCCCGAGACCAGATGCTGCATGGTGGCCCAGCCCGCCATCAACAGGCCGGTGTCGAACAGGGCCACTTCGACGAACTGTCCTTCGCCCTGGCGCTCGCGTGCAAAGAGGGCGCCCAATACGGCGTTGGACACCATCATCGCCGTGCTGATGTCCATCACTGCGGATGAGGCCCGCACCCCCATCCGATCAGGGTAGCCGTTCATGGAGACGAAGCCGCTTTCGGCCTGGACGACCGGATCGAAGCCCAGCCGATCCGCGAACGGGCCCTCGCGGCCATAGGCCGAGACGGAGCAGTAGACGAGTTTCGGATTGAGCGCGCGGCAGGTCTCGTAGTCCAGTCCCAGCCGCTTCATCACACCGGTCGAAAAATTCTCGACGACCACGTCCGCGCTTGCGACGAGGCTGCGCGCCACTTCGATGCCGGCGGGGGACTTGAGGTCGACGGCCACGCTGCGCTTGTTCCGGTTGCTCCACAGGAACGGGCCTCCCTGCGCCTCCAGGCCAGGGACAGCGGGCGGGTAGTAGCGAAGTTCATCGCCGCGTTCGGGCGCTTCGACCTTGACCACGTCGGCACCCATGTCCGCCAGGAACATGGTGGCGAGCGGGCCGGCAATGAAGTGGGTGAAGTCGACGATCCGGATCCCCTCCAGGGCGGTGGGGGCTCCGGCAGGCCTCGGCACGTGGGCAGCGAACTCCTGTGCGCGCTGGGCCAGCGTCAGTTGATCGGATGCAGATGCGCTCATGGGCGTTCGATCTCCATCACGGCGCGTAGCCGAAGTCCTTGCCAGGCTCTGCCCGCATGAATTCGCTGCCCGCGGCCATCCAGTCGCCCCCTGCGGGAATCGTGATCGAGATGGCGCGCAACAGGAACTTGGAGGGGTCCTCGGCCGACGGCGGTCGCACGCTCTCGGCCGCCAGGCGCTTGACGGCTTCCAGCAGGACGCGACGGGTTCTTGCGACGCCGCTGTCGCTCACGCCGAGGTTCTCCTTGCTGCGGTCGTAGATGGGCGATACGCCGGACTGGCAGGCGGCGTCCTGCAGCCACAGGCCGGGCATGCCGGCGTTGTACTTCTGGGCCAAGTCCGGTGCGTAGCCGTAGGCATTCTCGCGGTTGTACTTGCTCCAGTAGTTGTGATACGGATAGGTGACCGGCCGGGGTTCGAAGGAGGTATCCGATGCGTGTCCCGTCTCGCGGCCGTTGTGGCCGGCCGCGAACAGCTTCCTTGTCTTCTCGTAGAAGGGCTGCGACGGGTGGTACGAGAACATGATGCAGAGCGTGTGCTCGTCATCGATCGGCACCCAGGCATGGCCGCTGAGTTCGGGGAATTGCGAGAAGGGCGGCACCAGCGTCCAGAAAGGCATGAGGAACTGGTTGACGCGGATGTAGTTCTTGTCCTCGTCCAGCTTGCGACGCGACGCCACGTGCACGCCTGCGTCATGCTGGACCACCTCGAACTTGGGCGCGAGGTCGGCGGCCTGCTTCCACTGATCGATGCTGCCACCCGAGTCCACCCGGCCATGCAGGATGGCCGCGTGCGCCGAATCGATCTCGCCCTCGAGCGCCTGAAGCCAGTTGCAGTCCTGGATCCGCATCGACACATGGACATTTTCGGGCGGCACCATGTTCCATTCCATGTCGGGCAAGGCCGGCGGTTCCTCGTCGGGCCCCATGTAGGCCCACAGGACGCCATGGCGCTCGCGCACGGGGTAGGCCTTCACCCGGACGCGGTCGAGCATCGGCGTGTTCTCGGGCTCCGCGGGCATTTCCTGGCATCGGCCGTCCACCGAGAACTTCCAGCCGTGATAGACGCAACGCAGGCCGCCCTCTTCGTTGCGGGCGAAGACCAGGGGTGCGCCCCGGTGGGGACAGGCCTGATCGACCAATCCGACGCGCCCGTCGCTGTCGCGAAAGGCCACCAGGTCCTCTCCGAGCAGACGAACGCGATAGGGCTGCCCGTCGGCGGGGACGTCCCTGGAAAGCAGGAAGGGCAGCCAGTACAGCCTCATCAGATCACCCATGGCCGTCTTGGGGCCGACCCGCACGAGCAGTTCGTTGTCTTCGTGTTTCAACATTGCATTAACCTTTAAATGGTCCAACCATTGGTGCAATTTAGCACGAGAGCTGATAAGCTGTCTACATGGACGAGATCAATCTGCCTGTGGTGATTCGCGATCGACGCGTCGAGACGCCCGAAGTCATGTGCTTCGAACTGGGGTCTGCGGAAGGTCGCCCGCTGCCTGACTTCCTGCCGGGCGCCTACGTGGACGTTCGCATGGGGAGCGCCGGCATCCGGAGCTATTCCCTTGTCAGGCGCTCAGGGGACCGGTCGAGCTATCTGATTGCCGTCAAGCGGGAGGCAGAGGGGCGCGGCGGCTCCTCATGGCTGCACGACAAGGCCGAGGTCGGCACCGCGTTGTCGATCAGCGCGCCCAAGGGCAGCTTCACATGGGTCGAGCAGCCATCCATGAGTTGTTTCGTGGCCGGGGGCATCGGCATCACGCCGCTCTTGCCCATGATCGAACGTGCGAAGGCGCTGGGTCGCCCCTGGCAGTTGCACTATGCGGCCGCTTCCCCCGAGCGCATGGCGTTTCGCGAGCAGGTGGAGCGCCTGGGTGAGGCCGGCGGGCAGGTGTATCTGCATTTCTCCGATGGATCGACGCCGCGTCTCGATGTCGCATCCGTGGTGCGCCGGTTGGATGCAAGCGCAGATGCCCACCTGTACTGCTGTGGTCCGGGCCGCATGGTGGATGCATTCCTCGCGGCGTCCGCGCATCGTGCCGCCCACACGGTCCATGTCGAGCGTTTCGGGGCGGGGCAGGCGCTCGCCACCGAGGGCGGCTATCAGGTGGAGCTGGCGCGAAGCGGCAGCCGTCACTTCGTGCCGCCGGGCAAGACGATCCTGGACGTTCTCATTGAAGCGGGCGCCGACGTGCCTTATTCCTGCGGGCAGGGCGTCTGCGGTGCGTGCCAGACCCGCGTGCTTCACGGAGACGTCGACCACCGCGATTGCTTCTTCACGGAGGAAGAGAAGGCTTCCAACAGCACGATGCTGATCTGCTGCTCCGGCGCCTGCTCCGACACCTTGGTACTGGACCTGTAGGCAGGGAATGAAATGAGTGACCCGATCGTGCTTGGCTATCGAGAGATGGACGTCGTGCATGCCGAGTTCGACGAATTGCTCGCTTCGGCCGTCTCCTCGGACGACGACGAACTCGCGCAGAAACTGGACTGCCTGGTGGAGCACCTGAAGCTGCACTTCGCCATGGAGGAAGAGTGGATGCTTGAGGGCGACTTTCCTCCGAGGGAATGCCATGCCGCCGAGCATGCGGCGGTGCTGCAGTCGGCAGCGGAAGTCCAGCCCATGGTGGCTCGCGGGAACCTGCACGTGGGGAGGTCCTTCATACGCGCGCTCGCCAACTGGTTTCCCCCGCATGCGACCCACCTCGATTCGGCCTTGGCGGCCTGGATGTGCAAGCGGCAGTCGGGAGGCAAACCGCTGGTCTTCCACCGGCGGATCGCATCGATTGACTAGCGCGGTATTTGGTTCTACCATTGGATCATTGATTCGAATTCCCAGAACGGAGACACAAGGATGCCCCACACACGTCGCGCCATGATGGTCGCGAGCCTGGCCGTTTCCCTCTGCACGCTGGCTGCGCCTTTCGCGGCAGCGCAGGACAAATTCCCGTCCAAGCCCATTCGCATCGTCGTGCCGTATGCGGCCGGAGGCAGTACGGACCAACTGGCGCGCGCCATCCAGAAGCCGATGGCGGACTTTCTCAAGCAGCCCGTCTTCGTCGACAACAGGGTCGGGGCAGGGGGCGCCATCGGGACCGAATTGGCCGTGAAGGCGGCTCCGGACGGCTATACGCTGGTCTTCGGCAACTCGGGTCCCAATGCGGTCTTGCCGGTGCTGCGCAAGACGCCCTACGACCCGTTGAAGGACCTGCGCCCGATCTCGACGGTGGCAATTGCGCCCCTGATCCTGGCGGTTGCCGCCGACAATCCTGCAAAGAACCTGAAGGACTTCCTCGCGCTGGCCAAGAAGTCGGGCACCGAGTGGAACTTCGGCTCGGTCGGCAACGGCTCGCTGTCCCACCTGACGGGCGAATACTTCAACAACAAGGCGGGATTGAGCCTTGCGCACATCCCCTTCAACGGCGGCGCCCCGATGATGACCGCGTTCGGCGGCGGTCAATTGCAGGCCGCGTTCGTGACGGGCCTCGATGGGCAGTCGATGGTGCAGGCAGGCAAGGTGCGCTACCTTGCGGTCGGCACGCCCGCACGCACGCCGGTCGTCCCGGGGCTGCCCGCCATTGCGGAGGAGGTGCCCGGATTCCGCAGCGTGGCCTGGTTCGGCGTGCTCGCCCCGCGTGGCATACCGGATGCCGTGGCCAACAAGCTGCATGAAGCCGTCGTGCACGCCGTGTCGCAACCCGAAGTGAAGAAGATGTTCTCGGATCGCGACGTCGAGGCACGGAGCAGCTCGCCGGAGGAACTGGACCGGATGATCCGCGATGAGATGGCGCAATGGGGCGACGTCGCCAGGCGCGCCAACATTCGGCTCGACTGATGGCTGCATCCATCAACGGACGCGAGGGGCCGCTCGCCGGACTGCGGGTGGTCGAGTTCGCAGGCTTGGGTCCGGGGCCGTTTGCATGCATGTTGCTCGCGAACATGGGGGCAGATGTCGTCCTGGTCGATCGCCCCGGCGGTCGCGTGGGCGACCCCTTGCAGCTCGTGAACCGGGGCCGCGAGGTCATCCATGCCGACTTGAAGTCCCCCACGGACCGCGAGAAGGTGCTGGCGTTGATTGCCCAGGCCGATGTTCTGGTGGAAGGCTATCGACCGGGCGTCATGGAGCGGCTGGGGCTCGGGCCCGACGCGGCAATGGCCCGAAACCCGGCGCTGGTGTACGCACGCATGACCGGCTGGGGGCAGGATGGCACGTTGGCCAGCACGGCCGGGCACGACATCAACTACATCGCGCTGACCGGTGCCCTGGCGGCGATCGGGCCTCGGGAGCGTCCTGTCCCGCCATTGAATCTGGTCGGCGACTACGCCGGCGGCAGCCTGCACCTGGCGCTCGGGATCATGGCGGCGGTGCACGAGGCGCGAACCTCCGGTGTCGGCCAGGTCGTCGATGCGGCGATCACGGACGGCGTGATCCAGTTGATGACCCTGTTCATCGCTCAATCGCAGCGCGGGCAGTTTTCCGAGCAGCGAGAGAGCAACATGCTCGATGGAGGCGCGCCCTGGTACGGCATCTATCCCACCCTGGATGGCCTGCACATGGCCGTCGGTGCCATCGAGCCGCAGTTCTTCTCGCTGTTGATGGATCGACTCGGTCTGGATGCCGGATGGAAGGCTGCGCAGCACGATGTCTCGCGCTGGCCGCAGATGCGCGCGGCGATCGGCGGCGCCTTCGGATCGCGTACGCGCGCCGAGTGGGTGACCGTGTTCGAGGGATCGGACGCATGCGTCACGCCGGTGCTCACGTTGAGCGAGGCTGCGCAGCACCCGCACAACGCTGCACGGGGAAATTTCGTGAGCTCGGACGGTGTGATGCAGCCGGCGTCGGCGCCGCGTTTCTCGCGCACGCCTTCAACGCGCGCTCTGCCCCCTGCGATGGGCCCTGTGGACCCGGAACTCGTCCTGCGCCGCTGGGATGGACGGCCGTGGGTGAGCTGATCGCGCCCAGGAGAATCGAACAATGAATGAGCGCACGCTGCGCGGACAGGTGGCCGTCGTCGGCATCGGCGAGACCGCCTATTTCAAGCATGGGCAATCGCCCGATCCGGAGTTCAAGCTGGCGTTGCGCGCGATCCTGGCCGCGTGCGCGGATGCAGGCATCAGTGCGAAGGAGATCGATGGCTTTTCCTCGTACAGCGACGATCGCAGCGATGCGGTCCGACTGGCAACCGCACTCGGACTCCCGCGGCTGAGGACCTCCCTCATGCAATGGGGCGGCGGTGGCGGCGGCTGCTGCGCCGCAGTCGCGAACGGCGCTGCCGCCATCGCAACAGGTCAGGCCGATTGCGTCGTCGTGTTCCGCTCGCTCGCGCAAGGGCAGTTCGGCCGCTTCGGCCAGAACACCGCCTCGGGAACGATCTCGGGCGAAAAGTCCTACCTGGTGCCGTACGGCGTGATCGCCCCGCCGCAGCGATTCGCCATGCGCGTCATGCGCTACATGCACGAGCACGGCGTGCGCCAGGAGGCCCTGCGCGCGATCGCGCTGGCCTCGTATCACCATGCGCAGAACAACCCGCGCGCGGTGATGCACGGGAAGCCGCTCGACGAAGAGCGCTATGACGAATCGCGCTGGATCGTCGAGCCATTCCATCTCTTCGATTGCTGCATGGAAAACGACGGGGCTGCGGCACTGGTGCTGATGGACGCCCAAAGGGCGAAAGACCTGAAGCAGAAGCCGGTGTACCTCCTGGGCGCGGCCTCCGGCGCCAGCGCCCGATTCGGCGCGCATGCCCACAACTCGCCGGCCTACGCCTCGGCGGATTTCACGACGGTGGCCGAGGATCTCTATCGGATGGCGCGCGTCTCCCCATCGGACGTGGGTTCCGTTCAAAGCTATGAGAACTTCACGGGCGGGGTCGTCATGGCCCTGGCCGAGCACGGCTTCTTCTCGCCGGACGAGGCCAATGAATTCCTGACGCTGGAGAACCTTCGCGCGTCGACGGGCCGGCTGCCCTTGAATACCAGCGGGGGCAACCTCGCGGAGTGCTACATGCACGGCTTCGAGCTGGTCCTGGAAGCGGTCAGGCAGGTGCGCGGGACCTCGTCGAACCAGGCCGCACGAGGCGACGTGGCGCTGGTGATCGGCGGGCCCATGGTGGCACCGGCCAGCAACTTGATTCTCGGGTCGCAAGCTGCCCTTTGAGCCGGAAGGATGATCGTGAACCACTACTTGCCCGCAGGACTGCCTGCTCCCGTTGCCGAGTCCGATGGCGTCGCGGAGCCCTTCTGGAGCAGTCTGCGCGAAGGGAAGCTGCGTGTGCAGCGTTGTGCGGAGTGCGGCACCTGGCAGTTCGGGCCCGAATGCATTTGCCACCACTGCCACGCGTTCGATCCGTCGTGGGAGGAGGTGCCTGCCGAGGGCGTGATCTACAGCTGGGAGCGCGTCTGGCATCCGGTCCATCCGGCATTGAAGGAGCGCTGCCCCTACATTGCGGTGCTGGTCGAATTGCCGCAGGCAGGCCACGTCCGACTGGTCGGCAACCTGCTGGGCGATCCGATGCAACCGGTCACCATCGGCGCACGCGTCTCAGGGCGCTTCGAGCATCACGCCGACGCGCCGGTGCCCTACACGCTGCTGCAGTGGCAACTCGATTGACGCCGCCGCGAGCTATCGCCCGTCTTGAGGCCTAAGCGACCGCCGGCCGGCCCGGCCGTCCGCCGGATCGGTGAGGTCGCCGGCGACGCCGGCGGCGGTCGCGCCCGCCGACTGCAGTTCATCGACGAGCCGATCGAGTCTTTCTCCCGGCCGTGATGCCGCAGCGGTCACGTGGATCCCGGTGCCGTCGCGCTGCGCCTGCTCGATCAGTGCAAAGCAGATGCCGCGCCCGATGCCGCCGGGCGCACCGGTGACGAGTGCGTGCCGCTTGCTGCTTGCGGTCGTCGCGGTCATGCAGATTCCTCAAGCGAACGGTAATGGGTGAGGGTCGCGGCGATGCCTTCGGCCAGCGTGCTTCGCCGGCCGGCCGCCAGCAGCTCGTCCGGGCCTTCCTCGGTCACATCGGCGGCGATCGTGAGCGGTGGGCCTTCGGCGCGGAGGTCGGCGTCCGGCACCTGTCGCCGGATCTCGGCGATCACCGCGTCGATCGTGTGCAACTCGCCTACGAGGTTGAAGACCTTCGCGCCTTCGGCCGGCGCGAAGAGCGCGTTTTCGAAAGCCTCCGCGACATCGTCGACGTAGACCAGCCCGCATGCGCCCGTGAACCCGATTGTGTAGGGAATGCCGCGCACGGCCGCGCGGCACGCGAGGCTCGGGCCGGCGCTGACGCCGGTCTCGCGGCCCGGGCCGTAGATCACGAAGGGCCTGAAGCCCGTGCTCGCGATGCGATGCTCGTTCCAGTACGCGCGCGCCGCGCCTTCGACCGCGAGCTTGAACGCGCCGTAGTGTGTCGCAGGCTCCGGATGGCGTGAATGCGCAGGCCCGTACACGCCGGCCGAGCTCGCGTAGACGACCTTCGAGAGACCTTGCGCGCGCGCGGCGTCGAACACGTGAAGCGAGCCGATCAGGTTGATCTCCGCGCCACGCACCGGATTCGCACTGCAGGCCGGCGTGAGCACGCCGGCGAGATGGATCACGGCGTCGCAGCCTTCCATCGCAGCGCGCACGTCGTCCGCACTCCGGATGTCGCCTTGCCTCCAATCGAGCTGCGATGCGTGGCGCGGCAGGACGATGTCGCTCGCGGTCCTTGGAGCGCCCGGAACGTCGAACAGCCTCAGCCGCGTTCCGCGCGCCGCGAGACGGCGCGCGATCCAAGCGGCGAGAAAGCCGCCTCCTCCGGTGATCAGCACTTGCTTCATCGATCGACCGGCCTCAGCTCATCTTGCACAGCGGCGACGGCGCGGGCACCAGCGACGGCGGGAAGGTGTGCTCGATCACCGGCACGATGGCGCCATCGACCGGCTTGGCGCGGGCCACGTAGTTGGGCAGCAGCAGCTGGTTGTCGGCGGCGCGCATGGTCACCGGGCCGTAGATGGAGTCGATCTGCGCGCCGCGCAGCGCCTTGCTGAGTTCGGCCGGCTTCACGCTGCCCGACTTCTTCACGCCCTCGAACATCACCTGCATGCCGTTGTAGGCCTGGCCTTCGTTGTCGGTCGGCAGGCGGTTGAACTTGGCCTTCCAGGCCGTGACGAAGGCCTTGTTGCGCGGGTTGTCGATGGTGGCGGTGTAGGCGGTGTTGCCCGGCGTGCCGTCCAGCGCCTTGCCGGTCGCGTTGATCATGAAGTTCTGGATCAGCGCATGGCCGATCAGCTTGGTCTTCGGAATGAGGCCGAACTCCTCGGCCTGCTTGACGAAGGCGATCGCATCGCGGCCGGTCTCTGCGACCCAGACCGCATCGACGTTGGCGGCCTTGAGCTGCGCGATGTAGGGCGAGAAGTCCTTGGTGCCCAGGGGCACGTACAGCGACAGCGCGACGGACTTGCCGGTCGCCTCGACCGCCTTCTTGAAGGATTCGCCGGAGTCGCGGCCCCAGACGTAATCGGCCGCGAGCACCGCGAAGCTCTTCTCCTTCAGGTCCTTGGCCCATTCGTTGATCATCGCGATGTCCATCGCATCCGAATGGTTGGTGCGGAAGCTGCGCGGCCGGCAGGTGTCGCCGGTGAGCTTGTCGGACTTGCTCGCGACCACGAAGTAGGCGGCGTCCCAGCGGTCGAGGTTCTGCGCGATCGCCAGCGAGATCGAGGAGGGGATGGCGCCGATCAGCAGGTTGTTGCCGTCGCGCGCGAGCTTCTCGGCCACGCGCCGGCCCGCATCGGGCGTGCCCTCGTCGTCGGCCTCGGCATACTCGACCTTGCGTCCGTCCACGCCGCCCTGGGCATTGGCTTCGTCGATCGCGAACTTCACGGCGCGCATGACTTCCTCGCCCTGTTGCGCGAAGACGCCGGACTTGGACGACACGAGGCCGACCTTGACCGGCTCCTTGCCTTGCGCCAATGCGGCGAACGGAATCACGGCCGCAAGCGCGCCGAGCGCGATGGCGTTGCGAGCGAAGTGCGAAGTCTTTCGATTAAACATGCGAGTCTCCTAGGTAATCAAAGTCCAAAGCCGAAGACGGTCCGGCGGCCGTGCGGAAGTCGTCGGGGGTCAAACCATGACGTGTGCCTCGAGGTCATGCAGGCTCTCGCGCGAGGGCTCGACCTGGCCCTGGGCGATCACCGATCCCTTGGCCATCGCGTAGTAGCGGCGCGCGACGCGCACCACGAGGCTCATGTTCTGCTCGATCAGCAGGAGCGCGGTGCCCTGGTCCGCCACCCGGTTGAAGATGTCGGCGAGCTGGTCGACGATCACCGGTGCGAGGCCTTCGGTCGGTTCGTCGAGCAGGATCAGCGAGGGATTCGCCATCAGCGCGCGCCCGACCGCGAGCATCTGCTGCTGTCCGCCGGAGAGCGCGGTGCCCGGCGTATGCGCGCGCTCGGCGAGGATCGGGAACAGCTTGTAGACCTCGGGCACGCTCCAGGGGCCCTTGCGGCCGACCGCGGCGCCCAGCAGCAGGTTCTCTTCCACGCTGAGATTGGCGACGATGCGCCGCCCCTGCGGAACCACCACCACGCCGTGCTGGGCCGCGACGTAGGGCCGCGGCCGCGCGAGCACCTGCCCGCCCAGCGCGACGCGGCCGCTGCGCAGGCTGGCCAGGCCCAGGATGGTGTTGACCACCGTCGTCTTGCCGACGCCGTTGCGGCCCACCAGCGCGACGCGCTCGCCTGCGTTCACCTTCAGGCTCAGCTTGTGGAGGATGTGGGCCGAGCCGTAGCAGGCATCGACCTTGTCGAGTTCGAGAAGGGGATTCATCACGCTGCACTCCCGAGATAGGCCTCGCGCACGCGCGGATCGGCGCGCACCGCGGCGGGCTCGCCTTGCGCGATCACGCGTCCGAGTTCGAAGACGGTCACGGCATCCGAGATGCCGAACACCACGTCCATGTCGTGCTCGACCAGCAGCACCGACACGTTCCAGCGCGAGGTCAGCGCCTTCAGGTGAGCAGCGAGGTCGTGCGATTCCTTGGCCGACAGGCCGGCCATCGGTTCGTCGAGCAGCAGTACCGTCGGCCGGCCCACGAGGGCGAGCGCGAGGTCGAGCCGGCGCTGTTCGCCGTAGCCCAGGTCGTCCGCGACGTCGTCGGCGCGATGCAGCAGGTCGAGCTCGCGCAGCACGGCCTGGGCATCTTCTTCGTGGTCCTTCGGGTTCATGCGGTGCGAGGCCAGCTCGACCTGCCGCCGCACCTTCATCTGGCCGAAGATGCTGGTGCGCTGGAAGCTGCGCGAAAGCCCGCGCGCGCGGCGCTCGACCACGCCGCAGGCGGTGACATCCTCGCCGCCGAGCATCACCTTGCCGCGTGTGAGGCGGCGGCGCCCGGTGATCGCATCGATCACGGTGGACTTGCCCGCGCCGTTGGGCCCGATCAGGCCGCGGATCTGGCCGCGTTCGAGCGTGAGCGAGACGCCGTCGACCGCCTTCACGCCACCGTAGTGGATCGCGACGTCGTCGGCCTGGAGTACGTAGGGGGACATTGCCGGTCTCCTTCAGGGGGCTCAGTGGGCCGACGCGGCGCGCGCGACGGGCGAGATCTTGCGGGGCTTGAAGAGGCGGTCCAGCACGCCTGCGATGCCGGTGGGCGAGTAGACGATGACGGTGATCAGCGCGATGCCGAAGATCGCCATCCAGTGGTTCGCGTAGTCGCCGAGCACGTCCTTAAAAAGGAAGTACACGATGGCGCCGAGGGCCGGGCCCCAGAGGGCCTTGTAGCCGCCGACGACGACCATCATCAGCGCGACGCCCGACACGCTCCAGTGCAGGCTCTCGGGCGAGACGAAGCCGGTGTTCAGCGCCGACAGCACGCCGCCGAGGCTGGTCACGAGCGCCGACAGCGCATAGATCGCGGCGCGCGGCAGCAACGTGCGCACGCCGATGAAGCGAGCGCGCTCCTCGTTGTCGCGCACCGCCTCGGTCAGGCTGCCGAAGCGGCTGCGCAGCAGCAGCGCGAGCGCAAGCGTGACGAGCACGAGCACGGTCCAGCACACCATGAACAGCACGGCCGGCTGGTGCAGCTGCGACTGCGAAAGGCCGAACAGGCTCTGCGGCCAGTTGATGTTCATGCCGTCGGCGCCGCCCGTCAGGCCGCGGGCGCGCGATGCGCTCAGGAAGGCCATCTGACCGATCGCCAATGTGAGCATGCTGAAGGCGACGCCTGGAACCCGCACGATCACCAGCCCGACGATGAACGCGATGACCGCGATGCCGAGCAGCGTGGCCGCGATCGCGAGTTCGGCCGGCATCAGTCCGAGTTCGAGGAGGATCCCCATCGAATAGCCGGAGACCCCGAAGAAGAGCGCGTGGCCGAAGCTCACCATGCCGTTCTGCCGCAGCAAGAGGCCCACGCCCATGGCGAAGACGGCATAGATCACGGCCTGCGTGAGCAGCGAGAGCACGGTGCCTGATCCGACCAGCGTGGCCGCGGCGGCGCCCGCAGCGAGGGCGCCGGACGCACCGAGCCCCATCCGAATGATGTTCATGTGAAAGCTCCAGGGAGTGGGGAGGCGGGCTCAGGTACGGCTGCCTGCGAAGCCGGAAGGCTTCCAGATCAGCACGGCGACCATGATCACGAACGGCAGGATGGCGGAGAAATCGGGCACGTAGACCGCGCCGAGCGCCTGGATCATTCCGAGCGCCATCGCCGCGACGAAGGCGCCGGCCAGCGAGCCGAGGCCGCCGACGACCACGACGACGAAGGAATCGATGATCACGTCGCTGCTCATCGACGGCGTGAGCGAGAGGAAGGGCGCCGCCACCACGCCGGCCAGCCCCGCGAGCGCGGTGCCGAGGCCGACCACGCCGGCGCTGAGCAGGTCGGTGTTCACGCCCTGCATCGCGGTCGTCGTGGGATCGGTGCTCGCGGCGCGCACGAAGAGCCCCACCTTCGAATGGCGCAGCCACAGCGTGAGGCCGAGCGCGACCAGCGCGCCGACGACGATCACGCCGATGCGGTAAGCGGGCAGCGGCGTGCCGAGAAAGTCGATCGACATCGCGAGGGCAGGGGGCACCTCGACCGTCAGGTTGCTCTTGCCCCAGACGGTCTGCACCAAGTCCTCGATCACGAGCAGCAGGCCGAAGGTGACCAGCACCACCGTGAGCGGATCGCGGTCCTGCAGCAGCCGGAAGCCGTAGCGGTCGAGCATCACGCCGAGCAGCGCCATCACCGCGGGTGCGGCAACCAGCGCGACCCAGAAATTGCTGTGCAGCGCGATCGAGTAGCCCAGGTAGGCGCCCAGCATGTAGAGCGAGCCGTGCGCGAAGTTGACCACGCGCCGCAGGCCGTAGATCAGCGCGAGCCCCGAGCACATGACGATCAGCAGCGCGCCGTAAACGAGGCCGTTGAAGAGGTTGATGGTGAGCATCGTCCTTGTCTCCTTGCGAGTCAGATGTCGGAAAGTGCGCCGGTGGGCGCGCCGAATGCGGTCCAGCCGCCGTCCGCCGACAAGGTGGCGCCGGTGACATAGCTGGAAGCCGGCGATGAAAGGAAGAAGATCGCTTCGGCGATCTCCGCCGGTTCGGCCATGCGGCCCAGCGGCGTGCGCGAAGCGATGGCGTGCGCATCGATCGCGCCGCGCCGCACCAGGTCGTCCACCAGTGCGGTGCGCACGTAGCCGGGCGCCACGGCATTGACGCGGATGCCCTCGCGCGCCCATTCGCTCGCGAGTGCGCGCGTCATGCCGAGCACGCCGGCCTTGGCGGCGCTGTAGGCGTTGCGGCCCGGGATGCCCGCCAGGCTCGCGATCGAGCCGAGGTTGACGATCGCGCCGCGCTGGCCACGTGCGTCGCGCGCCTGCGAGCGCATCGTGCCGAGCACCGCCTGCGTCATGAGGAACGTGCCTTTGAGGTTGACTGCCAGCACGCGGTCGAAGCCCTCGGGCGTCTGCGCGAGCGTCGGCGCGTTCTGTTCGCTGATGCCGGCGTTGTTGACGAGCGCGTCGATGCGGCCGAATCGCTCGACGACGCATGTCACGGCGGCGCGGACGCTCGTGGCATCGGTGACATCGCCGGCGATGGCGATGTGACCGACGCCGAGTGCGGCCGCGCGCGCCTGCGCGGCGTCTTCGCGCAGGTCGAGCAAGGCGACGCGCCAGCCGGCAGCGGCGAAGCGCTCCGCGGTGGCCCAGCCGATGCCGTCGGCGGCGCCGGTCACCAGCGCGGTGAGCGCGTGGGTGGATGCGTTGGCCATGGCTCAGGCGACCCTGCGGCGCGTCGGCGGTGTCCGGCTGAATCCGGCATCGTGCGCGGCTGCGGCGATGTGCCGTTCGCGGCGCCGCGGGCTCTCGTGGTCCGCTGTCTGTTGCATGTCTTGTCTCCTGTGCGCCGGTCAAAACCGGCAAAGTGTTGTGAATGAAAGTTTCATACGTTGAAGGCTTAGCCAGCTACGGCGGCCCCGAGTCATGCGTGCACATCCGCGAGGGTGTGGGCGAAGCGTTGATAGGGGGACGAGCGGGCCGGGTATCGAGCCGCGTAATACATGCCCCGTGGCGACAGCTGCGGGTGGTCCGGGGTGCCGAGGCAGTAGGAGAATGCCGAAGGTCACACCGTCGCTGCCGCATTGGCGAGGCAGAGGCGGACCCCGCGCGGTCAAAGACCCCGAGCACGCACGCAAGCACTTTGTTCGGGAACCGGGAGATCCCGCGTCCTTCTGCGCAGCGCTGGGAAGCGCTGGCTGCAGAGCGCATCGTGAAGCCCAAGGGCGTACGACGATGAGCCACAGGCGCGGGAAGTCGGACTGCTGCGTAGTACCGAAGAAGCTGCCGAACAAGGCTGCGGGGGAAGCTCCTGCGGCGGCGGAGGTGGTGGAGGGAAGGCGGCAGGCCAAGGGAAATGCCATCGCGGCGCGCATGTCCCGCAGATCGGTGCGGGTCTATGACATGGGAACCGCGCTCGATGGCATACGACAGACGGCAAAGGGCCGTCGTGATGCGAGGTTCACGGGACTGCTGCATCACATCTACGCGGTCGAACGCCTGCGGGCGGCTTACCTCGCGCTCAAGCGCGACGCGGCCGCCGGGGTGGACGGCCAGACCTGGCAGACGTACGGACAGGACCTGGAGGGCAATCTCCTGGAGTTGTCCGAGCGGCTGGCCCGAGGGGGCTACCGGCCCCAGCCTGTGAAGAGGGTGTACATCGACAAGGCCGACGGCAGCAAGCGCCCGCTGGGCGTGCCGGCGCTGGAGGACAAGCTCGTCCAGCGTGCCACGGTCGAAGTGTTGAACGCCATCTACGAGCAGGACTTCCTCGGGTTCAGCTACGGCTTCAGGCCCGGGCGCAGCGCGCACAACGCGCTGGATGCCGTGGCGGTGGGTGTGGGCGCAAGGAAGGTGAACTGGATACTCGATGCGGACATCGCCAAGTTCTTCGACACGATCGAAAGGGACTGGCTGGTGAAGTTCATCGAACATCGCGTGGCTGACACGCGCGTGGTGCGGCTGATCAAGAAATGGCTGCACGCGGGCGTGCTGGAGGACGGCAGGCTCACGCAAGGTGAGTTGGGGACGGTTCAGGGCGGGAGCATCAGTCCGCTGCTGGCCAACATCTACCTGCACTATGCGTTGGACCTGTGGGTGAAGCAGTGGAGGGGGCGCCATGCCCGGGGTGACGTGATCGTCGTGCGCTACGCCGACGATTGGGTTGCGGGGTTCCAGTTCCGTGATGACGCCGAGCGCTTCCAGCGCGCGGTGGCCGAGCGGCTGGGCCAGTTCGGGTTGAAGCTGCATCCCGAGAAGACGCGGCTGATCGAGTTCGGGCGCTTCGCCCACGAGAACCGACGCCGCAAGGGACAAGGCAAGCCGCAGACCTTCGACTTCCTGGGGTTCACGCATTGCTGCGGGACGACCCGAAAGGGCAAGTTCATGGTCCTGCGACTCACCAGTGCCAAACGCCTGCGAGCCAAGCTGCAGGTGATCAAGCTCGAACTCAGAAGGCGCATGCACCAACCCATCCCGGAGCAGGGCCAGTACCTGCGGGCGGTGGTGACTGGGCATGCGCGCTACTTCGGCGTGCCGTGCAACGGCGCGCGGCTGAGGACATTCCGCCATCAGGTCGTCGGGCTGTGGCATCGCACGCTGTGCCGCCGCAGCCAGAGCCACGACCTGCCTTGGCGACGCATGTATCGCTTGATGGCGCACTGGCTGCCTGTCCCGAACATCTGCCACCCCTACCCGAACCAGCGTCTGATCGTCATGACCCAAGGCAGGAGCCGTATGCGGTAGCTCCGCACGTACGGATCTGTGGAGGGGGTGTTGGGTGACTGACATTCCTACTCTGACTCTTTCCTCAATTGCCATGCGGTCTGCGCGGTGATTGGCGCGCGTCGCACCCATGGCGGGATTGTTGGCGAGGGGCTTGTCGCGTGCGTCGACGATTCAGGCCGACACCCGGACAATTCGTGCGCGGCCGATCAGGTTTTCCCTAGGGCTTCGGCCGGCTCCGCGCGCGCTGCGTTTCGCGCCGCCCGTGCCGCGGCGTGGCGCGCGGCAAGCCGTGCGAACACGATGCCGGGCCCGATCGTGATGCCGGGCGCGGTGTAGACGCCGCCCATGATCGAGTGCATGTCGTTGCCCACGGCGTAGAGCCCTTCGATCGGCGCGCCGGCCGCGTCGAGCGCGCGCGCGTTCGCATCGGTCGCGAAGCCGGCGGCGGCGCCGATGTCGCCCGGATAGAGCCGCACTGCGTAGAACGGGCCTCGAGTGAGCGGGCCGAGGCAGGGATTGGGCCCCGGCCAGCTCGCGTCGCCGATGTTCTGCGAGTAGACGGTGCTGCCCCTGTGGAAGTCGGGATCGATGCCCTGGCTGGCATTCGCGTTGAAGCGCCGCGCGGTTTGCGCGAGCTTCACGGGGTCGATGGCAAGCGCCTGCGCCAGCGATTCGATGGTCTCGCCGCGCACCAGGTAACCGTCGGCGAGGTAGGGTGCGAGGCCCTTTGCGCCGGGGCGGACCATGCCGATGCCGTACTTGCGCAATGCATCGGCGTCGCAGACGAGAAAGGCCGGCACGCTGTTCTGGCCGCCCTGCTGCAGCTTCTGCATCGCCAGGCCGAACAGGTGGTACGAGGTGCTTTCGTTGACGAAGCGCTCGCCGGCCCGGTTCACCGTGAGCATGCCGGGCTTGGCGCGGTCCATCACGAAATGAGGGAACACGCCGGTGCTGCCGTCGGCGCGACGGCGCCGGGAGACGGGCGCCCAGAAGGCGGGGCTCATCGCGCCTTCGCCGTAGCGCGCGCCCACGGCTTCCGCCAGCGGATGCGCTTCGCCGGTGTGGCCGGGAGCGCCGGGGCACCACTGGATGTCGACGCCCGGCAGCATCGCCGCGCGGCGCGCGGGATCGCGGTTGAAGCCGCCGCTGGCCAGCACGACGCCGCCCCGCACGCGCACCGTGCGCCGCGCGTCGCCCTGTTTCAGGACGATCGAGTCGATGCCGTCCTCGGCCCGCTCGATCCGTTCGACGTTGGTGTCGAGCGCGAGGCTGACCTCGTCGCGTTGCGCGAGCGAATACAGCAGTCTGGCAACGAGCGCATTGCCCATCACGAGGCGGGTGCCGCGTGCATGGCGCAGGCGGTCGACGGCGTGGCGCCCCAGGATCCTGGCCGAGTGCCGCAGCGAGGCGACGGACCGCGACATGCCCAGCAGGTGGTTGATGTCGGTGCGGTCGACCATCATGCCGCCGAGCACGGTGAATTCGGGGATCGGCGGGCGCACGAGCGGGAACAGCTCGCCCAGCAGGCGACCGTCGAACGGCATCGGTTCGAGTGCCCGGCCGTTGACGGTGGAGCCGCCGAGGTCCGAGATGTAGTCGGGATGCCTCGGGCAGGCGCGGAACCTGACATCGGTCTTCGCTTCCAGCGCTTCGATGGCTTCGGCGCCATGGTCGAGAAAGGCCTGCCGCAGCTCGGCGGATGTACGGGCGCCGATCGCGTTGTCGAGGTAGCGGCCTGCCTCGGCGATCGTGTCCCGCGGATTCACGCCGGCGCCGAGGCGCGTGCCGGGGACCCAGGTCGTGCCGGCGGACAGCGCGGTGGTGCCGCCGACATGCGATGTGCGCTCGACGAGCAGCACCTTCCGGCCTTCGAGCGCCGCGAACAGCGCGGTGGCCATGCCGGCGCCGCCGGCGCCGATCACCACGACGTCGAACGGTGCGTCCTGCGGCAGGGAAGCGAGGGTCTGGATGCGATGCATGTCATTGCTCCACGAGGAAGTCGACCATCAGGTCGCGCACCCGGGCGAACATGTCGGCGCCGGTCGCGGTGCCGCAGCCCTTGGCGCGCGCGGCCGCGATCAGCGGCGAGATGGCGGGCGCGGTGATCACGCAGCCGACGAAGGTCTTCGGATCGAGGCCTTCGATGTCGACCGGATACGGGTCGCCTTCCTTCATGCCGGCCGGCGAGGCATTGATGACCAGATCGAAGCCCGTCGGGTCGCTGGTGCCGGCGGCCACCGGGCATCGATCGAGACCCGCGAGGCGCGCGACGAGCGCATCGCGGCGCGCGGTGTCGCCGTCATGGATCGCGAGCGAGGCCACGCCGGCCATCACCAGCGCATGGGCGATCGCCGAGCCCGCGCCGCCGGCACCGACCAGCAGCGCCTTGCGGCCGGCCGGCTCGCACTCGCGATCGCGCAGCGCAGCGACGTAGCCGAGGCCGTCGAACATGTCGCCGTGCCAGCTGCCATCGGGGTTGCGGCGCATCGTGTTCACCGCGCCCAGGAAGCGCGCGCGCTCGGAAGCACTGCCACAGAGCGCGAAGCATGCGAACTTGTGGGGCACGGTCACGATGACGCCATCCACGTTCTGCGCCAGCGAGACACCCTCCAGCCAGCGCGCGAGCGCCGCCGGGGCCACGTGGGCGGGCATCACCATGGCATTGAGCCCGCGCGCGGCGAAGGCGCGGCTCACGTCGCCCGGCGATTTCACCTGCGCGATCGGGTCGCCCACGATGTAGTGGACGCGGGTCGCACCGTTCAACAAAAGCTGTTCCGACATCTCGATCTGTCTCCTTGGTCCTGTGCGCATCCGCATGGCTTGCGCGGGTCGATGGCATGATCGTAGCGAAAACTGGAATAGGATTCAAGTATTGAATTTGATTCCGAAAATATCTAGAATCTGGCCGGAGACAAACATGAACCATCGCAAGACCCCCATCGCCCTGTTCGGCGCCGGCGCCATCGGCCGCACGCATCTCGATCGGCTGCAGCGCAGCGATCGGGTGTCGCTCGCGGCGATCGCCGACCCGACGGAAGCCGGCCGCGCCGCGGCGCAGGCGGCGGGCGTGCCCTGGTTCGCGGATCACCGCGCGCTGCTCGAAGCCGCGCGCCCGGCCGGCGCGATCGTGGCGACGCCGAATGCGACCCACGTATCGATCGCGCTCGATTGCCTCGCCGAAGGCGTCGCCGTGCTGGTCGAGAAGCCGGTGGCCGACACCGTGGCCGATGCAGAGCGCCTCGTCCTGGCGGAGGCCCGGCACCGCGTGCCGGTGCTGGTCGGCCACCACCGCCGTCACAACCCGGTGATCCGGCGTGCACGCGAGATCGTGGCCGCCGGCCGCCTGGGCCGCGTCGTCGCGGTCAACGCGCTCGCGACCTTCCTCAAGCCCGACAGCTACTTCGAGACGGCATGGCGCCGCCAGCCCGGCGGCGGCCCGGTGCTGATCAACCTCATCCACGACATCGACCTGCTGCGCTTCCTGGTCGGCGAGATCGAATCGGTGCAGGCGGAGGGCAGCCACGCCGTGCGCGGCTTCGAGGTCGAGGACAGCGCCGCGGCCGTGCTGCGATTCAGCGGCGGCGCGATCGGCACCGTGATCGTCTCGGATGCCGTCGCGGCCCCCTGGTGCTGGGACTTCTGTGCCGGCGAATCGCCCGCCTATCCGCGCCAGGCCGTGCAGTCGCACTTCATCGCCGGCACGCACGGCTCGCTCTCGCTGCCCGACCTCGCGCTGTGGCACTACGCGGGCGCACGCGGCTGGCACGAAGAGCTCACGCGCGAACAGCGCGTGGTGCACCAGGGCGATCCGTACGAGCGGCAGCTCGCGCATTTCGCCGACCTCGTCGAGGGCCGCGAAACCGTTTCCCTGTGCAGCGCGCTCGACGGCCTGCGCACGCTGGCCGCGACCCGCGCGGTGCTCGATGCCGCGGCCAGGGCGCCCCGCGCATCGGATACGCTGGTCCTTCCCGTCAACGAAGGAAGGAACGAATCATGAGCGGCGTCATGGAAAGAACCCTGGGCATTCTCGAACTGCTGTCCCAGCACGGAGAAGGCCTCGAACTCGCAGCCGTCGCCGACCGGCTCAACATGCCGCGCAGCGCGGCGCACCGGCTGCTGAACGACCTGATCCGGGTCGGCTACGTGCGCCAGCTGCGCGACCACGGCGACTACATGCTGACCACCAAGCTGGTGTCGGTCGGCCTGTCGTTCCTGAGCCAGAGCGGCATCGTGGACTTCTCGCAGCCGCTGCTCGACCGCCTGGCCGAGATCTCGGGCGAGCTCGTGCGCCTGTCGGTGGTCGACGGCGAGCGCCTGACATGGGTCGCGCGCGCACAGGGCGCGCGGCAGGGCCTGCGCTACGACCCCGATATGGGCAGCGATGCGCGGCTGTCGTGCTCCTCGTCGGGCCTCGCATGGATGGCCGGCTTGAGCGACGACGAGGCGATGACGCTCGCCTCCCGCCAGGGCATCGGCCAGCCCGAGGAATACGGGCCCAACGCGCCGCGCACCATGCAGGAAATGATGGCCATGGTGCATGCCGCGCGCGAGCGCGGCTACAGCGTGACCGTCGAAACCTTCACCGCCGGCCTCAACGCGATGGCCGCGCCGGTGCGCCTCGGCAACCGGCCGCCGATCGGCGTCATCACGATCGCCGGCCCCACGGTGCGCTTCACCGAGGAACGCATGCACGCGCTCGCGCCCGAACTGCTCGCGATCTGCGAGCAGATGGCCGCTGCGAGCGGCACCTCGCCCTTCTTCCAGGGCGCCCACGCCGGCAACGGCGGACGCCAATCCGGCCGATTGCCGATCTACGCCGCCTAGCGGCACTTCCGACGATGCCCGACGACGCAGAGCCCCACGATCCCTCGCCCCCAACTTCGGCCTCTTCGGCCACACTTGCGTGCGATCTGCTCGTCGTCGGTTCCGGCGCCGGAGGCCTCGCCGCCGCGGTCACTGCCGCGCACCTGGGCCTCTCGGTCATCGTCGTGGAAAAGGAATCCCAGCTCGGCGGAACCACCGCGTGGTCCGGCGGCTGGATGTGGATCCCGCGCAATCCGCTGGCCCGCGCGGCGGGCATCGAGGAGGACGCGGCACGGCCGCTGGCCTATCTGCGCCATGAACTCGGCGCGCAGTTCGACGAGGCGCGCGCCCGGGCCTATCTCGACAACGGCCCGCGCATGGTGGATTTCTTCCAGCGCCACACGGCCCTGCAGTTCATCGACGGCAATGCGATTCCCGATTTCCATGGGCGCACGCCCGATGCATCGACCGGCGGGCGCTCGGTCTGCGCCGCGCCGTTCGACGCCCGTCGGCTCGGCAAACACCTCCACCAGATCAAGCCGCCGTTGCCCGAAACCACGCTCTGGGGCATGGGCATCGCCTCCGGGCGCGAGCTGCGGCATTTCCTCGATGCCAGCACCTCGCCGCGTTCCGCCTGGTACGTCGCGAAACGGCTCGCGGCCCATGCCCGCGATCGCCTGCTGCATGGACGCGGGCTGCGGCTGGTCAACGGCAATGCGCTCACCGGCGCGCTCGCGGCATCGGCGTTCGAGGCCGGCGTGCAGGTCCTGGTCGATCATGCGGCAGGCCGCCTGTTGCGTCGCGGCGAGCGCGTGGTCGGCGCGGTGGTCGAGTCGCCCGCGGGGCGCGTGCGCATCGAAGCCTCGCGCGGCGTGGTCCTCGCATGCGGTGGCTTTCCGCATGACACCGAACGCCTGAAGGCGCTGCTGCCCCACGCACCCACGGGCCGTGAGCACTGGTCGGCTGCCTCGCGCGGCAACACGGGGGATGGACTGCGCCTCGGGGAGTCGGTCGGCGGACTCGTCGCCGATGATCTCGCGCAGGCCGCCGCGCTCGCGCCGGTGTCGCTGGTGCCGCGCGCGGACGGCTCGGTCGCGCACTTCCCGCACCTCATCGAACGCGCCAAGCCGGGGCTGATCGCGGTCCGCCGCGATGGGCGCCGCTTCGTCAACGAGGCCGATTCGTACTACGACTTCATGCGCGGACTGCTCGCCGCCACGCCGGCCGGCGAGCCGGTCGAGGCCTGGCTGATCTGCGATGCCGCGTTCATCCGCCGCTTCGGCCTCGGCGCCGTCAAGCCGGCGCCGATCCCTCATCGCCGCATGCTGGCGAACGGCTATCTCAAGCAAGGCCGCTCCCTGGCCGAGCTCGCAGCGGCCTGCGGCATCGACCCGGACGGCCTGGCCGGCACGGTCGAACGCTATAACGCGCAGGCCCGGCTCGGTCGCGACGCGGATTTCGCAAAAGGCGAGACGCCCTACAACCGCGTGCAGGGCGAAGCGCGCCCCGGTCTCGCGAATCCGTGCATGGCGGCGATCGAGCGCGGGCCCTTCTACGCCGTGCGGGTCGTCGCCGGCAGCCTCGGCACCTTCGCCGGATTGCGCGTCGACGCGAACGCGCGCGTGCTCGACCGGCAGGGCGCTCCGATCGCAGGCCTCTACGCGGCCGGCAACGACATGGCCAGCGTGATGGGCGGCCACTACCCGAGCGGCGGCATCACGCTCGGCCCCGCCATGACCTTCGCCTGGATCGCCGCGCACGACGCCGCCGGCGTGGCGTGCCCATCCCCCACCGTCTCCACGCCAGAACCACTCTTCGAGGAACCCATCGCATGTACTACGAGATAGCCACCCTGACCTTGCCCTTCGGCACCGCCGCGCAGGCCGCGCAGCAGGTGCATGCCTTCGCGAGCGCACCCGGCGCAGGCGGCGAACTGCTGGCCTGCTGGACCAGCGACATCGGTGTGCTGAACCAGATGATCGTGCTGCGCGGCTTCGAAGACCGTTCGGCGCTCGATGCCGCGCGACAGCGCACCCTCGCCAGCCCGAGCCCCTTCGGCTGCGGCGAGCACTACCTGCGGCTCGAACTCGCGAGCTACCGCGCCTTCGACTGGATGCAGCCGGTGCGGCCGAGCGCCGAGTCCGGCATCGCCGGACCGGTCTACGAAATCCGCACCTACGGCATCCAGCCCGGCGGCGTGAGCAAGACCAGCGAGCTGTGGGCCGAGTACCTGCCGGCGCGCGAGAAGCTGTCGCCCTGCGTCATCGCGATGGTCGCGCTCGACGGCGCGCCGCGCTTCACCAACATCTGGGCCTATCCCTCGTTGGACGCGCGCAGCAAGGCACGCGCCGATGCGGTCGCCCAGGGCATCTGGCCGCCGAAGGGCGGACCGGCATGGCTCACGACCGAGATGGTTTCCACGATCGCGCTGCCGACGGCAGTCTCGCCACTGAAATAAGGAGACCTCGATGTCCCGTGTTCTTTCGATGGCGTATCTCACCGCGTGCGACGCGACGCCGCCCGAGGCGGTGCGCATCGCCGCCCGGCTCGGCTATGCGCACGTGGGCCTGCGCCTCTTGCCCAATGCGCCCGGTGCGCCGCAGCAGCATCTGATCGGCCGACCCGAGGTGCTGCTCGAAACCGTGGCGCTGCTGCGCGATACCGGCGTCGGCGTCTTCGACCTGGAGATCATCCGCATCAACGAGGGCTTCGAGCCGCTCGCCTTTCGGCCGCTGCTGGATGCGGGCGCGGCGCTCGGCGCACGCGCCGTGCTCGTGGCGGGCGACGACACGAATGCAACGCGCCTCGCCGACGGCTACGCGCGCCTGTGCGAGCTGATGAAGCCCTACGGCATGACGGCCGACCTCGAATTCATGCCCTGGACAGCCGTGCCGCACGCACGCGCCGCGCTCTCGGTCATCGAGGCCGCCGGCATGCCGCCCAACGCCGGCATCCTGGTCGACGCGCTGCACTTCGATCGTTCGGCCACCACGCTCGAGGACATCCGTGCGTTGCCGCGCCAGTTGCTGCACTACGCGCAGATCTGCGACGCGCCGGGTCGCGCGCGGCAGGGCCGCGACTTCACGGTGGAAGAAATGATCCACACCGCGCGCTGCGCCCGCCTGCAGCCCGGCGAAGGCGACATCGACCTTGCCGGCCTGTTCGCGGCGCTGCCGGCCGACCTGCCGGTGAGCATCGAGGTGGTGCACCTCGAGCGCATGCGCGCCATGGACCCCGCCGAATGGGCCCGCCAGTGCCTGGCGGCGAGCCGCCGTTATTTCTAGGAGACAAAACATGGATTTCGCGCTCAACGACGAGCAGAAGATGATGATCGACACCGTGCGGCGCTTCATCGCCGAGGAGCTTCGCCCGCTGGAGGAACGGCTCGAGAACGACGGCCAGATCGATCGCGACACCGCCGCCACGATCCACGAGAAGTCGAAGGCGCTGGGCCTCTACGCGCTCAACATGCCGGCCGAATTCGGCGGCGGCGGGTTGTCGAACCTCGACCGCATCCTGTGCGAAGAGCAGTTCGGCCACACCAGCGACTACCTGATCCGCCGCGCCTTCGGCAACGTCTACGAGCCGCTGCTGCACTGCCGTGGCGAGCAGGTCGCGCGATGGCTCGAACCTTCGGTCGCCGGCCGGCGCACCTGCGCGATCGCGATCACCGAGCCCGGCGCCGGATCGGACGCGGCCGGCATCCGCACGCACGCGAAGAAGACCGACACCGGCTGGGTTCTCAACGGCGGCAAGCACTTCATCAGCGACGGCGAATGGAGCGACTTCTTCCTCGTCTCGGCCAGGACCGGCGAGAAGGAGATCTCGATGTTCATGGTCGACAAGGGCCTCGCGGGCTTCAGCGTCGGCAAGGACCAGAAGATGATGGGCATCCGCGGCACGCCGCACCTGGAGCTCTTCTTCGACAACGTGCAGCTCGAGGACGCGGCGCTGCTTGGCGAGCGCGGGCAGGGCTTCAAGCTCGCGATGGGGGCGCTCAACGTGGTGCGCCTCGCGCAGGTCGGCGCGCGCGCCGTCGGCAAGGCGAGCCATGTGCTCGAACTGATGACGGCCTACGCCAACGACCGCCAGCAGTTCGGCCAGCGGATCGGCGACTTCCAGATGGTGCAGCAGATGCTGGCCGACAGCGTGATCGAGATCAACGCCGCGCGCTGGATGGTCTATCACGCCGCTTGGATGCTCGACCAGGGCCTCGATGCGCGCGAGCAGATCGCGATGGTCAAGGTGCATGCGGCGGAGACGCTGGGCCGCGTGGTCGATCGCGCGGTGCAGGTCTTCGGCGGCATGGGCTTCTGCAAGGAGCTGCCGATCGAGCGCTACTACCGTGACGCGCGCATCTACCGCATCTTCGACGGCACCAGCGAGATCCATCGCGGCGTGATCGCCAAGAGCGTCATGAAGAAGGGCGCCTCGCTCTTCGATCTCCATCGCTAGGAGCGCAGCGATGACGAATTCGAACAGCGGCAAGTTCATGACCGCCCGTGAGGCCGCCGCGTTGATGCGCGACGGCGACACGGTCGGGCTGATGGGCGGCGGCGGTGGCCTGATGGAAGCCACGCATCTCTTCGAGGCCGTGCAGGCGCGTTACCTCGAAACGCGGTCGCCGCGCGGACTCACCGTGATGCACGCACTGGGCATCGGCGACAAGAAGACCAAGGGCATGAACTGCTTCGCGCACGAGGGCCTCGTGAAGCGCGTGATCGGCGGCCACTGGGTCTGGTCGCCCGCGATGCAGCGCCTGGCCGAGGAAGAGAAGATCGAGGCCTACATCCTGCCCGGTGGCGTGTCGAGCCAGCTCATGCGCGAGATCGGCGCCGGCAGGCCGGGGCTTTTCACGCACGTCGGCCTCGGCACCGTGTGCGACCCGCGCCAGGGCGGCGGTCGCATGAATGCATCGGCGCGCGAAGACCTGGCCGAAGTGGTGCAGATGGATGGCCGCGAATACCTGCGCTACAAGCCCTTCCCGATCCATGTCGCGCTGGTGCGCGCAAGTGCGGCCGACGAGGACGGCAACATCAGCTTCGAGCACGAGGCCGCCAACCTCGACGCGCAATCGCTCGCGCTCGCGGCGCGCAACAGCGGCGGCAAGGTGATCGTGCAGGTCAAGGAGCGGGTGCCCAACGGCTCGCTGAAGGCGCGCGAGGTGCGCATTCCGGCGGCCTGGGTCGATGCGATCGTGGTCGATCCCGCGCAGGCCACGAGCTACGCGATTCCGTTCGATCCGGCGTTCTCCGGCGAACTCACCGGCGCCGCGCGCCTTGACAGCGAAGCCACGGACCACGCGATGGAGAAGGCCGGGGCCGCCGAGGCCTTCGGCGAGCGCCAGGCCGTGGCGCGCCGCGCCGCCGAGGAGCTGTTGAACACCGGCAAGCAGCGCCCGGTCGTCAACTACGGCGTCGGCGTGCCCGACGCGGTGGCGCGGCTCGTCGCGCTGCGCGGCGACAGCGGCCGCATCTACCAGACCATCGAGCACGGCACCTACGGCGGCCTCCTGATGGATGGCGAGCTGTTCGGCTATGCGCGCAATGCCAGCGCGATGCTGGACGCCGCGACGCAGTTCGACTTCTACGCCGGCGGCGGGCTCGACATCGCCTTCCTCGGCTTCGGCGAGTTCGACGAGGAAGGTAGCGTCAACGTGTCGCGCCTCGGCGGCTTCACGGTCGGGCCGGGCGGCTTCATCGACATCGCGCAGAACGCGCGCAAGGTGGTGTTCTGCGGCACCTTCGCGGCGAAGGGCGTGAAGCTCGCCACCGGCGACGGCCGGATGCGGGTGATGCAGCAGGGCGCCGTGAAGAAGCTGGTGCGGCGTGTGGACCAGATCACCTTCAGCGGCCCGCAGTCGATCGTTCGCGGCCAGGAAGTGCTCTATCTCACCGAACGCGCGAGCTTCCGGCTCGGGCCCGAGGGCGTGGAAATCTTCGAGATCGCGCCCGGCATCGATCTCACGCGCGACGTGCTCGCCGAAATGGGCTTCGCGCCCCGCATCGCGAAGCAGCTCGCTGTGATGCCGGCGCGCTTCTTCAGCGCTGTTGCTGTGGAATGAGGCTTCTCACGCTCGGGAGATCCGCGGCACGAACGAGCCGCGTCTCCTGCGCGGTGATCAGGTGCGCCGAGGCCTGCAGGTAGGCCGGAAAATCCGGATGCGTGTCGCGGGCCCGGCAGCGCGCTTCGTAGTCGGCCAGGCTCTCGTAGGCCCACAGGTGGACGAACTGGTTCTGGGGGCCGACGAAGCTCGTGTAGAAGCCGAGCGGATGGCCGAGCGTCTGCATCAGGATGGGCATCGCGAGCCGGTCGAAGACGTCGAGGAATTCCGGCATCTTGCGCAGTGCGATGGTGTAGACGCGATGGTCCACGAAGGGTCTTGCGATGAGGTTCATGCGACGGGCTCCAGTTGGCGTGCGGGCGGGGTCACTGGTGCCGCTGCCGTGGGCTTCGCGGCCAGGTCCGCGACGTGGTTGGCAGTGACGTACGCAAAGGTCATGTTCGGGCCATGCGTGATCCCGGCGCCCGGATAGTTGCCGCCCATCATACTGGCGCGGTCGTTGCCGACGGCATAGAGGCCGGCGATCGGCGAGCCGCCCTGCCTGAGCACTTCGCCGACCGGGCTCGTGCGGATGCCGTCGAAGGTGCCGAGGTCGCCCATCACCACCTTCACCGCATAGAACGGCCCGGTCTGGATCGGCGCCACGCAGGGGTTGGGCCGGTGTTCCGGGTCCGCCAGGTAGCGGTTGAACGCGCTGCGGCCGCGGTCGAAGGCGGGGTCCTTGCCTTGCGCGGCGCCGCCCGCGTTGTAGGCTCGCACGGTCGCTTCCAGTCCCGCCGGATCGATGCCGGCGCGCTGCGCGAGCTCGGCCAGCGTGCGGCCCTTGATCAGGTAGCCGCTGCGCAGATGCGGTCCGACCGGCATCGGCGCAGGCTTCACGTAGCCGAGGCCGTACTTCGCGAGCGCGGTCTTGTCGACCACCAGCCACATCGCTGTTTCCTTCTGGTCGGCACAAGCGCGGATCATCGCCGCGCCGACGTCGTGGTAGGAGTTCGATTCGTTGGTGAAGCGCTTGCCGTTCTTGAGCACGCCGATGACGCCGGGCTTGTAGCGGTCGAGCAGATGGGGGAACACGCCGAACTCGCCGTTAGCGTAGGGCACGCGCGACACCGGCATCCAGGCTGCGCTGTCTGCGAAACGGATGTCCGCCGTGCCGCCGGCAGCTTCTGCCATCGCGACACCGTCGCCGGTGTTGCCGACCGGCGTGGGCGACAGGTGTTCGCCGCCCCGTGCCACGTGCGGATAGGCCTTGGCGATGCGCCGCACGTCATGCGGGAAGCCGCCGCAGGCGAGCACCACGCCGTGCCGTGCGCGAATGTTGCGCATGCCGCCGGGCCCTTCGACCTGCAGGCCGACCGCGCGGCCGTCTTCCATCAGCACCCTGCGCGCGGGCGCCCCGGTCTCGATCGGGATGCCGAGGTCGAGCGCCGACTTGGCCAGCCGCGCCGCGAGCGCATTGCCGCTCGTGACGTTGATGCCGCGGCGATAGAGCAGCAGCTCCTTCAGGTGCGTGGCCAGCCGGCGCGCGACATAGAGGAAGGAGGTGAGCGACTTCGTCACGCGGAAGAAGTGCTTGAGGTCCGCGTTCGACGAGTTGAACATCATCCCGATGAAGGTGATGGTCGCGAGTGGCGGCTTCAGGCGCTTCATGTCCTTGCCGAGACCGCGGATGTCGTACGGCGCCGCGAGGATCGAACGGCCGATCTGCGCGCCGCCGGGTTCGTCGCAGTGATAGTCGGGATAAAGCGTCTGCACGAATTTCATCTCGGTCTCGCGCTCGAAGAACTCGACCATCTTCGGCCCGTTGTCGAGGAAGGTATCGACCGTCGCCGCATCGAAGAAGCGGCCCGTCTCCCGCATGAGGTATTCGCGCACCGCTTCGCGCGTGTCGGCGGGATTCTGCTTGCGGCCGTGCGGCGCCAGCGGAATCCACAGCACACCGCCCGAAAGGGCCGTGGTGCCGCCGAAGACGGGTTCCTTCTCGATCACCATCACGTCGAGTCCGCGCTTCTTCGCGGTGATCGCGCAGGCCAGGCCGGCCGCGCCGGAACCGACCACCAGCAGGTCGCATTCGCGTTCGTGGGTCATTCTCTGTCTCCTTGGAGTGTGGAATGGGCTCAGGCGGTTGCCGGCGTGCGGTTGAAGCCGGGGCGGGGCACCATGTCCATCAACATGCTGGACATGCCGCCGTCCACCACGAGTTCGGCGCCGTTCACGTACGCCGAGCGCGGACTCGCAAGGAAGAGCGCGGCGTCGGCGATGTCCTGCGGCTCGCCGATGCGGCGGCTTGCGGTCACCTGCGCGCGGCGCGCCTCGAAGCCGGGCTCTTCGTAGAAGGTGGCGGAAAGCGCGGTGCGGATCATTCCCGGGCAGATCGCATTGCTGCGAACGCCCAGCGGACCCCACTCCACGGCCATCTGCCGCGACATCAGCAGCACGCCGGCCTTGCTCGCGCTGTAGGCGCCGCTGCCGGTCTGCGGATGCAGCGCCGAGATCGACGCGACATTCACGATGCTGCCGCACCGCGCATCGCGCATCGGTTTGGAGAAGGCGCGCGCGCACAGCAGGTAGCCGGTGAGGTTGACCGCCAGCACCTGGTTCCATGCATCGAGGCTCACGTCCGCGAGCTCACCGGCGCGCAGCATGCCCGCGTTGTTGACCAGTACGCTGCAGGCGCCGAGTTCACGGCCCACCTGCTGCGCGGCCTTGGCGACGCTGCCTTCGCTCGCGATGTCGCACTCGATGGCAATGGCCCTTCGGCCCTGCGACCGAAGCTGCAAGGCGATCGTTTCCGCGCCCTTGCCGTCGAGGTCGAGCAGCGCGACCTTCGCGCCCGCGTCGCCAAGCGATTGCGCGACCGCGGCGCCGATGCCGCTGGCCGCGCCGGTGACGACCGCGACCTGGTCTTCGAGCGCCAGCCATGCGCCGCTGAATGGTTGGTTTGTTGTCATCGATGTCTCCTGGGGTCCACGGCTTCATTGTTCGGCGCACCCCCCGGCCACGGTTTGACGATTCGTGCCAACAACAGGACAATTCCGGCCTTCCTGCCTGCGCATTGCCACTATGCCAAGAGTCATTCCGAACTACTCGCTCTACGGCGATCAGGCCCAACCCAGTTGGCAGTCGACATTCGATTTCGAATGGATTCCCGCACGCTCGAGCCGCTACAACTGGGAGATCCAGCCCCATACGCACGACGCCTTCGTGCAGATCCTGCTGCTCCAGCAGGGCGCGGCACAGGTGCAGGTGGACCATGCGCGGATCAGCGAACGCGCGCCCTGCCTGATCCTGATTCCTGCACAAACCGTGCATGGATTCCACTTCGCGTCCGACACCGACGGGCCGGTGGTCACCGCGGCGCAGCGGCCCCTCGAATCGCTGGCGCAGGTGGTCATGCCGGAGCTGGTCGACAACATCCGCAAGCCCCTCGTGATGTCGCTCGCCGCGCAGGACGCGGCCATGGATGCGCTGATGCCGATCTTCCTGGCGATCGAGCGCGAATCGAGGCGAAGCTCGATCGGACAGGTGGCTGCCGCGCTGTCGCTGATCACCGCGCTGCTGGTGCAGGTGGCGCGCCTGCGGCAGGTCGACGCGGCAACGCCGATGCTTCGCGATTCGCGCAAGCACGGGCAGATCCAGAAGTTCCGCGCGCTGGTCGATGCGCGCTTCAAGCAGCACCTGCCGCTGCAGGACTACGCCGCCGAGCTCGGCATCACCGCGGGACAGCTCACGCGGCTGTGCCGCGAAGTCCTCGGGACGTCGAGCCTCGCGGTGCTGCACGCGCGGCTGGTGCACGAGGCGCAGCGCGAGCTGGTCTATACCGACGTGAGCATCAAGCGCCTCGCGAGCGACCTGGGTTTCGTCGACGAAGCCTATTTCGGCCGGTTCTTCCGCAAGCACACCGGCCTCGCGCCGCGCGAGTTCCGCGCCCGCGCGCGCAGCTCGACGCACTGAGCGGCCCCGGTATGCCTGGAGCCCGGCGGGGTGGGGCATGGGGCTGCTCAAGAGCAGGCCCGCCCTCAGTGCTGCGCCGGCGCGTGCGTGCTACGCTTGCCGCTTGCCCTGAAGTACCTGAGCCAGCTTGAATGAAAGCCAATTCGATCACCCTGCATCGACTGTGGATGCTGCTCGCCCAGGCCGTGACCGTGGGGGCCGGCCTGCTGATCGCCTGGCATGCCTTCGGCCCCGCCGCGTCGCCGCCCGCCCGCAACGACGTCGTCACGATTCACGAGGCAGGCGGCAGTTCATCGCTGGCGAGCACGATCCTCGGGCGACGCGACACGGGCTATCGTTCGGCAGCGCGCAAGGCGTCGGCCTCGGTGGTCAACATCTACACGCGCAGCGCGTCGAGCCGGCGCAGCCGGCGCGGGCAGGATTCGCTGAGCCTGGGCTCCGGCGTGATCGTCGCGGCGCAGGGCTACATCCTGACCAACAACCACGTGGTCGACGGTGCGACCGAGATCGCCGTCATGCTGCCGAACGGCAAGGTGGCTGACGCGCAGTTGCTCGGCCGCGACCCCGACACCGATCTCGCGGTGCTGAAGGTCGATGCAAAGGACCTCCCGCCGATCACGTTCGCGGAGCCGGGTTCGGTGCAGGTGGGTGACATCGTGCTTGCCGTGGGCGACCCGTTCGGGGTCGGACAGACCGTGACCCAGGGCATCGTGAGCGCAACCGGCCGCAACCGGCTCGGCATCAATACCTTCGAGAACTTCATCCAGACCGACGCGGCGATCAACCCCGGAAACTCGGGCGGCGCATTGGTGGACATCGACGGCAACCTGGTCGGTATCAATGCGGCCATCTACTCGGAAAGCGGAGGATCCCAGGGCATCGGCTTCGCAATCCCGGTGAGCCTGGCGCGCGAGGTGATGGACCAGATCATCGCGCATGGGCGCGTCGAGCGAGGCTGGATCGGCGTGGTCGCGAGCGATGCCAAACGCGGCGCCCCCGATGCATCCGGCGCGGTGGTAGAGAAGGTTCAGCGCGGAGGGCCGGGCGAGAAAGCCGGGTTGCGCGTGGGTGATACCGTCACTGCGATGAATGGCAAAAGCATCGCCGATGCCACGGCCCTCATCAACGAGACGGCGATGCTGGCACCCGGCAGCCGTGTCGAATTCAAGTTGACTCGCCGCGGCGTGGCCATGGCCGTTGCAGTTGAACTGGGCCGGCGTCCCATGCCGGCAGAGAGGCGCCGGTGATCGTCGTCACCGCCAGCGCTCCGCGTGAACGTAGTTTTTCTTGAAACGTCCGCTCATCAAGACGTCATCCGGGTGACGCCGGTTGCGCGTACTTCTGCGGCCATCTGGCAGGCCAGGGTTCATGTGGACGCGAGCGCCGGACAATGTCGCGAGGGATGCTTCGTGTGTCTCAGTTCGGCCATCACCTGGCCATCACCAGTCGTTCGCAAATGGAGCACAGTCCCGCAGAAACATAAGAATGCAACATGCGCTGAGCTCAGCGGCCTCCTTCTTCTTGGGGACATTCCACACCAGCACGGACCCGCTTGCTATGGCAGGATTCGGTACCGCGTCTGAGTCGACGCCTCGTCGGCGCGCAGGCTAGAAATGACAGATTGCTCTTGGCTCAAAATGTCAGCCCGCAGCAGTGACGAGCAGAGGAAGGTCCCATGAATGTCGACGAGTTCGTCAAGGTAACTGAGGCCCTTACAAAGCTGTTGGGCGTATCTATTTGGCCGGTTGTTCTTGTCGTCGTCCTTGTGAAGTTCTCGCCGGCGCTCAAGGAGTTCTTTTACGGCTTGGGTGAGTTTTCCTTCAAAGGGGGAGGTTTTGAGGCCACCGCGAAGAGGAAGCAAGCCGAGGCATCTGCGGCACTTGTAGCTGCATCCGTCGCCCGCCCCGATGCCGAAACAACACCTGAGTCTGCCGCGCGGAATGCAAGGGAGGCGGCAGCTGTTGTTGCAGACGCGGTCAATGCTCGAGTCATCCGTCGTGCCAGTGCCGCTACCGTGCTCTGGGTCGACGACCGGCCGGAAAATAACATTTTTGAGCGTCAGTCGCTGGAAGCTTTAGGCATCTCGTTTGTACTCGCGACCTCGACCGAGGAAGCCCTCAAGCTGCTTTCTAAGCAGCAATTCGATGTCATCATTTCTGATATGGGACGGCCGCCGGACTCACGGGCGGGATACACCCTTTTGGACAGACTTCGCAGCTCTGGCAATCAGACGCCGTTCGTAATTTATGCAGGCTCGAATGCCCCTGAGCACAAGGCGGAAGCTCGCAGTCACGGTGCTATTGGCTCAACGAATCGAGCGACCGAATTGTTTGAGTACGTGCTTGCTGCCCTCAACGGAAGACGGTGAGGGCCTGCGCGATATGGCGCGTTCGGCCAGAAGCCGACCTGCATTTGAAAGATTGGTGTTCAGCCTACAGGCATGGATTCGAATCAATGAACTGAAGGCATTCAAGAATCAAGAACATGGCTGGAACCTGAATCCGTGAGCGCGAGAGTGAAGGTGGCTCACCCTGAGGGTGGGGGTCGATTCGAGGGGGTTTGATCAGGGGCATGACCGATGTGGCGCGTTTAATGCTGCTGTTGCAAGACACAGCACCCGAGTCAACCTCCAATGCGCCCCTTCATCGTCAAGCAACTCGACTACGACCTCACGCCCGTGGCGGGGTTGGCCCTGGTGGGACACCACCTGAAGCGACTCGCCCCGGTGTTCAGGCACATCGACACCGCGCTGCGCGTCGTCGGCGGCGTGGCCAACAGCGACATCCTGCGCAGCTACGTCGGGCTGCTGGTGCAGGGCAAGAGCGATTTCGATGCGATCGAGAACTTCCGCGGTGATGCGTTCTTCAAGCAGGCACTGGGCATCAAACTGCTGCCTTCGAGCCCGACGCTGCGCCAGCGCATGGATGCCCGCGCGGGCGACCTGTTTGACTTCATGCCGCCGCTGATCGAGACACTGCTGGCTGGCGCGCGCCCGGACTACGGCGTGCTGCCTTGCGGCTGGGTGGCGCTGGATGTCGATACGTTCGCCATGGACAACGGCGGCACCGCCAAGGACGGCGTGGGGCGCACCTATGCCGGGGTCGATGGCTACTGTCCGCTGGCGGCCTATCTGGGCTCGCACGGGTTCTGCCTGGAGTTGGCGCTGCGCCCGGGCGTGCAGCACTCGGCGTCGGAGACACAATTCAACTTCGAGCGCGTGATCCCGATGGCGCAGCGCCTGAGTGCGGCGGGCCCGAAGGCGCCGATCCTGGCGCGCCTGGATTCTGGCTTCGACTCGGCGGCGCTGATGCGCGTCATCGAGTCCTATAACCATGCCGGCCAGCCGCAGGTGGACTGGCTGATCAAATGGAATCCGCGCACCACCCACGTGGTGGCGCTGGCCGAGCGACTCGATGCCGACGCAGCCACGCTCTGGGAGCATCCGCGCGCGGGCAAGCGCGTGACAGTGTGGGAGGAATCGCTGTCCATCGAAGGCATCGAGCGGCCGCTGCGCCGCGTGCTGCGCCTGACCGAGCGCACCATCGATGCGAAGGGGCAGCTGTTGATCGAACCCAAGTTCACGCTGGACGGCTGGAGCACGAGCCTGGAGGCCAGACAGTTCGATGCGAAGACCGTCATCGCCCTGTACGCCGACCACGGCACGCACGAGCAGTTCCATTCCGAGTTCAAGACCGACCTCGACCTGGAGCGGCTGCCCTCGGGCAAGTTCAATACCAACTACCTGGTGTGCGAGCTCGCGGCGCTGGCCATGAACATCCTGCGCCTGATGGGCCAGGCCGGGCTGCACGGGCCGAATGCGCCAGTGCGTCACGCGGCCAAGCGCCGGCGCATCAAGACGGTGATGCAGGAGCTCATCTACCGCGCCGGTCGTCTCATCGAGCATGGCCGGCGCGTCATCCTCGGCCTGGGGGCCAACGATCGCGCGGCCAGCGCCTTCGAGCGATTGCACTGGCAACTTGCCGGCACCGGCGGCTGAAGGCAGTCCAGGCGCCAGCACAACATCCAGTACCTCGCCGGCGGCCCCACGTCGCGCAGCGCGCACAAGCGTGCAACGGCGCACGGAAATCGCCCCTGTGCGCACGGTTGCAGAGCATCTCTGGGCGTTCAGTACGGAACGAAGAGGCTGCAATTGAGCCATGCGGTCACTGGACATCCGCTGCGCACCCATTAAGGGCGAATTGGCAGGGCAATTGAACCGGATCGGCATACAGGGGTCACGGATTCAGGTGGAAGCAAGGCAACGCCGACACGACTCGAGCGGTACCAGGGCGCCCTGCTCGGCCTGGCCGCCGGCGACGCTGTTGGCGCGACCGTCGAGTTCAGCCCGAGAGGCACCTTCCTGCCGGTAACGGGCATGACCGGCGGAGGACCCTTTGGTCTTAAGCCAGGGGAGTGGACGGACGACACCTCGATGGCGCTCTGCCTTGCGGCCAGCCTCATCCACTGCCAAGGCTTCGACGCACGCGACCAGATGAACCGCTACTGCAATTGGTGGCGGGTTGGATACATGAGCAGCAACGGGGACTGCTTCGACATCGGCAACACGCTCAGGGCTGCCCTGAGCGAGTATTTGGAGACGGGGAATCCCTTTGCGGGCAATCGGGACCCGCGAACCGCAGGCAATGGCGCGCTGATGCGCCTGGCGCCAGTCCCGATGCTCTTTGCGAGCAGCGAGGCGGACACTTGGTTTCACGCCGGCGAGAGCACCAGGACGACGCACGGGGCTGAGGAGGCCATTCAGTGCTCCCAGCTCTTCGCGCTGCAACTGCGAGCAGCCTTGGCCGGCAGGACTAAAGAACAAATTCTCCAGACCCGCCCGATGGAGACGCTCAAGGCCAAGGTGCAGGAACTGGCCGCCGGCGGCTATCGAGGAAAGCCGCGCGACGACATCCGAGGCTCCGGCTATTGCGTGCAGTCCTTGGAAGCTGCCCTCTGGTCATTCGAGCAGGCCTTGAGCTTCGAGGAGGCTGTGCTCCTGGCCACGAACCTTGGTGACGACGCGGACACGACTGCGGCCATCTGCGGACAGCTCGCCGGCGCGCACTATGGGGTGCAGGGCATCCCGCCGGCATGGCGCGAGCAGCTGGTGATGGGGAGGGAGATTGCCGACATGGCGGAGCAATTGCTGGAGCTTTCGGACCAACGCTAGCGGTCGCGATGTGCGTCGATGCGGCTTTCCCTCCAACTGCGTCTCCATGGTCCAATCCGCAGGTGCGAGTGGTGCCATGCTGGACGCGGCGCTGGCCTTGTCGAGATTCACCTTTTCCTCCGAGAGCGTAGTTTGTCTTAACTGTACTGCAGCTACTCTGCAGTCAGCTTTGACATAGTCGTGCGGCTGACGCTGCCCGAGGCTCAAGGCTTTGGGTCGAAGGTCGAACCGAATTCAGGAGCAGGAATGTGGCCGCCGAAGTGGGTCCGACGGCGCTCGCAATCATCACTGCTGCTCGGGGAAGGCGGCCCGCGTGAGACAGGATGCGGCTGCAACCGGACGTTCGTCTCGACACCCTGAATACCGGTCAACTTCGGTCGACGGCACCCTTGACATAGAACCAAACGGGCAGGCTCACTTCGACCGGCGCGATGTCCTCGCCTAGGCAGTGAAAGAGCACACCAGGTTTCTCGTCCTTGACGACCTTGTAGCCCTCGTCCATCAGACTCATCGCCTCCTTCAAGCGCGAGCGCACATATTCGCGGTCCGGCCGCTTGTTCTGTGGCTGCGGCTTTTCCGGCTGGCGTCCGGGCAGCACCTCCATAAGCAACCACGAAAGGGCGTTGCGCTCAGCGCGGTTCCGATGTAGGTTAACTTGGTCGTCGCCTTCCCGGTCTTCGCGACGCGCCAAGTAGTCAAGCCTGTAGCGCAGCGCAGCAGCATGTCGCCCGAATCTCTCAAATACAGGAAGGTCGCGATTCGTTGGAAAGGGCTCAGGGACATCCGCAAGCGCCTCTTGCAGGCGACGTTGGGAATTGCTGAGTGAATGCTCGGTGGACGGCGCCGGCTCGGTGTCAGGATTGGAATTGCTATGGTTTTCTTGCATCACTGAGTGATTGTCGCGTTGACGAGCACAATCGGCCAGAAGCTGCCGGTCCAGACGCGGCTCAATGCTCGTAAGCTGACATTCGAAACGGTCACTCGAGGAGGTGAGAAATGGCAGAGCACCCGGAGACCCGTTATGCGAAGAGTGGGGAGTGCCATATCGCCTACCAGGTCGTCGGCAGAGGGCCGCTAGACATAGTGTTCATTCCTGGGTTCGTGTCACATGTAGAGCACTGCTGGGAGGAACCGCGCTGGGCGCGCTTCTTCAGGCGCCTCGCCTCGTTCGCCCGACTCATCATCTTCGACAAGCGCGGGACCGGGATGTCCGATCCTGTTCCCGTCGGGCAGTTGCCGACCCTCGAGCAGCGAATGGATGACGTCCGGGCGGTCATGGACGCCGCCGGTTCCAAGCGGGCGGCCCTGGTCGGGGTATCGGAAGGCGGCCCGCTGAGTCTGCTGTTCGCGGCCACGCATCCCGATCGCACCGCAGCCATCGTTCTGATCGGAACTTTCGCGCGGATCGCCTGGGCACCTGACTACACGTTCGGAACACCGCCCGAGGTGTATGACGCGCTGCTGCAGCGGATGGAACAGGAATGGGGCAAGGGCGTGCTGTTGAGCGCCCTTGCACCTTCGCTCGCCAATGACGCGGCAGCACGCGAATGGTGGGGGCGCTTTCAGCGGCAGTCGTGCAGCCCAGGCGCGGCAGTGGCCTTGCTACGCATGGCCTACGAGATCGACGCACGCCCGATCCTTCCCGCAATACGGGTTCCGGCATTGATCTTGCACCGCATCGGCGAGCGCACACTACCGGTCGAGCACGCGCGCTACTTGGCACAGAGGATTCCAGGCGCCGAGTATGCGGAATTTCCCGGCGGTGACCACTTCTTCTTTATCGGCGACGCGAACGCCTATCTGGAGCGCATCGAGGAGTTTCTCACCGGGCAGCGGCGTGACCGCGAATCAGATCGGGTGTTGGCTACGGTCCTGTTTGCCGACATCGCCGGGTCAACCGAGCGGGCTGCACAACTTGGCGACGCTCGATGGCATGAGTTGCTGGACAACTTCTACGGGGTCGCACGCCGCCAATTGGAGCGATTCCGGGGCCGTGAAGTCGACACGGCTGGGGATGGCTTTTTTGCGGCCTTCGACGGTCCCGCGCGGGCTGTGCGTTGCGCGGCCGCCATCGGAAGCAGTGTTCGGTCTCTCGGCCTGGAGATTCGTGCCGGCGTGCACACGGGCGAGTGCGAGGTGATGGGCGCCAAGATCGGCGGCATCGCAGTACATATCGGCGCTCGGATCGCCAGCGCAGCGAGCCCCGGAGAGGTTCTCGTATCCAGTACGGTCAAAGATCTCGTGGCAGGCTCGGGACTGGCTTTCCAGGATCGCGGCGCCCGCGAATTGAAGGGTGTGCCCGGACAGTGGCGTCTCTATGCCGCAACCGAGGCGAGCTGACCGAGATCGCGCCACGAGCGGTCAGTCGGCACCGAGGCAGAAGGGCAGCGAGCGGTCGGTCAATTCGAGGGCAGAATTCCGCATGCAATCGAAGCAGCTTCTCGCGCAGAACGTCGAGTTCGGCAACGCCGGCGAGTTGGACACCAACGGAACGGGTTGGTTTGTCGGATTCAGCGATTGGACCAGGAACCCACCGGCCCACCTGCGGCATGTGCCAGCCGAGGAGCTCGCTAGTGGTCTTTGCGTCAAGTGGTTCTCTCACCCAGCGGGAAATCCGAACGGCGAATCCAAGCCTTTGAGCGACGGGCGGACGATGTCGGTCCTGGTGAGTCCAACCAGCGAATTCAGGATTGAGTTCTCAATGAGCGCCGACTTCGCGCCACAGGGCATCGTTCCGCACACCTTGCGCCGCCATGGTGACTTTGTCATATGGGGCCCGGGCCTGTTTCATCGCGCCTTCGGCGTCCAGCCGGCGTGCATACTCACGGTCCGATGGTCGTCGCCGCGTTAGTCGGCACCCGGCCAACAGGAGTCACTCGGGCAACAGACCAAGGTGGAGAATGCAGACCATGATCCAGGCTCGAAAAGTCCTTGGTGCAGTCGTCATATACGCCGGCCTCAGCGCCGGCTTCGTCGTATTTTGGCTTTCGGGAACGCCCCGCTGGCCGACGACTTCCGTTGGATGGGCTTTGCTGTTCATTGGCGCTCTACCAGTGAGCTTTGCTATCGAATTTGCCGGCAGTCGAATGCTTAGCGTTGTCGACTACGCGCCTGGCGCCCGGCGCCCGACTGTCTGGCTGAGCCGCATATTGCTGGCCGCGACGCTAGTTGCCGTCGCAGTGCTTTGCATGTGGATCGCGACAATGGTCGGGTCAGGCTGATGGGCCGCATCCGGGCCAATTCCAGTCGCTCGCGACGGTAAGCTCTCCTGACGGTCACTTTTCTGCTTCACAGAGTTGGAGGCACCGGTCTCGGCATCGCACCGGTGTGGAGCGAACACCAAGGCCAAGGCGCTCTATCCATTTGAGTGCGTGCCTAGCAAGGTGCGCTTAGCAGTGGAGGCAGTGGCTGAGCAGTCGGATTGGTAGGTACGTCGACCTCCAATCGGTATGCCCAGGAGACTTAACACGCTGTTGAAATACCATTTCCGTGGGTAGACCACATGCATTCAGACTATCACACGTTCTTCCTTTCCGCCGCCTATGCATGGATTCACCGGGGAGGGCGTGGAATAAATGGAATGCACTGAGGGAGAACCTCGAAAACGGTATTTCAACAGTCTGCTAATGCATCCACTCAAGGAATCGAGTTGTAAATTTGTTCCCAAAGCGCACGCTCGCCTACCAAGGTGACTGAAATGAATCTGCTTATTGCCGGTTTTAAGGCTGACGCGTCGGGGTCGGCAGCAATGCGCCTAACGAAGGGAACAAGCTCCGTCTCACTCAACGTCATAAACGTGTTGAACCCTTTAGCAGCACGCCATACAGGGTACCATTGTCGCCGATCTTCAAGCATCATGATGGCGAGGTTAAGAATTTTGCCTCTCTGCGATTGCTTGACTGCCGGATTTCCATCTGGAATTCGATCCCATAGGCTCTTTCCCTCGGCGCCCGGTCGCATGTTGTTCATTAGAACACTCGTCGCGATCCCAAATCTCACCGAAGGAAGCTCGAGGGACGGAGAGCAAACGTTACACGATCTGCCTACCTTAGCGACCGCCTGATTGAAAGCCATCGCGTTGTCGTTTGCCATGTCGACCATAGTTTCTAGGTCAAACGTAGGAGGCAGTAAAACGCCGTTTACCCCAATCCATCCGAGTACCTCTACGTTTACTGACGAACGAATCACATCCAACATAGCAACCTCAATGAGTGGGTTCCCACCAATTGGCTGCGATGCGACGATTTTCGACAACGGGTAGAACCACGGTGCTGGGCGCGAAGGTAACGGCGCGGCATCGATCGCAGTTCCTCGAAATACTTCTGCAATGATGGCTATTGGTAGCTTTTCTCGGGAGCCGCGACTCTTCTCCTCGACAATGGAGGCAGCTTGTGTCCGAGCTTCGGACTCACGGATAGTCACTATTGCGTTTGAGTACGCTGTCAAGGCCGCGTCGCCATAGCCAATCCCAGAAAGTACGATTCTTGCTTCGCTCGCGACTATATCCCCCGCTGATTTAGTTATGCTGGCTCTCAGGCACTGCTCGATCGCGCCGGCCGCATCGGTTTCCGAGGCTGTAATCGCAATCTGATTCATTGCGCGCAATACCGCCACTGCCTCGTCTCGGCGGCTTGCGGTACTCACGCCGCCATCAAGGATGTCTTTGAGACGCTGTTCCAGGTCGACCAAGGATCCCGTCGCCGCCTGGCAGCCGAAGACAGCACTAAGCAATGACCATGCAAGCAAGAGCTTCGCACTGCGTAATACCGCATCCAGGAGGAACATGACTTTTCTCCGGTGGCCATTTCGACAGAACCAATGTTAAAGAGGTTCGAACATCATGGGGCCTTCACCAAACAGCGATGGGTGACCGCGAGCTGCCTTACGTCGAACGGGAGGGCGTCAACCGCGCCCGAATCCGCACCTGTTCGCATCGACGCCGTGCTAGAGAACACGACGCGAGGGTCGGCTCACGGGCACCAGGGGCCGGCGTCGAATGTCGCTAGTTGTGGGTCGCAGGCCGAGATCCCGAGGCCGAGCGCGCGACGTTCCCGGCGGGCAGATTGAGCCACCGGGCTTCCGCTTTGGGCGCGAACCGGCCATGGTAGGGGAATTTGCTTGCGACCCGCGCAGCGCGGACAGCGCTGCTCACGGCAAGCAGGGCGGGCGGCCTGATCCCCGACTTGGCCGACAGCCGAGGGGCGGCCAGGTTGCCGTCGGCGCGGCTATTGCTTGGCCGACTTGTCCGGGTTGTCCGCCGGATTCAGGTAGTTGATGTCGAAGGGTCCGTTGCCGCTCACCTGGATCACCGTCGGCACCTTCGACATGGCGTAGTGCGGCGTCTTGCCCGCGAGCATGTGGAAGCCCCCGGCCGGGCAGCGCGCTTTCGTGCGCCTTGTCGATCTTCTCGCCCATGCCCAGGATCAACGTGCCGGACAGCACCGTGATCTGCTCTGCCTGCGTGTGTGTATGCGGCGCGATCTTGTAGTTCGCCGGTGTCTTCAGGCGCATGACGAACGGGCCTTCCTTGCTTGGGTCGCCCATCAGGACCGCCAGCTTGGCGCCCTTGGGAATCGAGGGCGGCGCGTCGCCCCATTTGATAGCGCCGGGAGTGACCATCATCGGGTCGCCCGCGTCCGCCGCGCTGACCGAAGCAGGCAGTACGAAAAATGCAGAAGCAGCGCCCAGGAACGCGAGCCGACAGACATACCGAGTACGCATTTGAGCCTCCTTTCGGGAGCCGGGATGGTCCCGCGTGAGGCTATACGGGGTCAAGCGTGGAGCGAGATCGGGCGGCGTCGACGGCATTCGGGATTTCAGTGGCGCAAATGTTCCGATCGAGGGCTTCGGGAGCGAGGACGTGACGATCTCGCTATCGGGATGCTCGTAATCGGGGCGATCACGCGAGAAAGAATGCGATGATCAACTTCAACGTGATGAGGCTGAATGCCTCGTGGCCCGTGCTGGATACGGAAAACGAGCGCAAGCAATTTGTTTGGCAAATGCAAAAGAACATTACGCCAAATGCCTACGGGAGAAATGAATGAATGAACCGTACCTTGCCATTTACGTTCAGAACGGCACATTGTTCTTCTCGAAAAAACTGCCATCGGAAGATAAGCCGCGTGCGATTTTTGAGCTCGAAATTGGAGAAGTGATTTCCGATGAATTCGATGAGGCTTCAAAGAAGCTCGGCAATACCGTGCTAGGAATACTTCGCTTATGGCACGAAGATGTGTTTCACGACTGGGGAAAACCCCCGGTGTTAGCGATGATGAAGCGCAAGCCATAAATGAATTTGATATAGCCATGCACTTGATCAGCAAGTCAGTTGCTACAAAGACGAAGGCGCATGTGCAGTCAATTGATGCATTGCTGCATGAGCAGTCGCTGCGAACCAAAGCTGCGCACGACTTTCTCAAGGAGACTTGGCCAGCCATACGTGAGAGGCTGGAAAAGTTCGCGTGACCAGCGCTTGAGGCCACTTCTGCCAAAACAGTCAGCCCGGCGCGCGCAGTAAACGGAGTCGATCCACCCACCGCCGGCGTTACCTTTGGGGACGTTCTCGCAATCGACCCGTAGGAAGGCGATGGCTTGACCATTGGCGGAGGAGCCGGCGTTGCCGGATATGCGGGCGCATCACGCACACGGGCGTGACTTTGTTCGGAGGCGCCCAATCCTGCGGCTGCCCAGGGAAGGTAGCGAAATGAAGAAATTCCTCGGAGTTGGAAAGTTTGCGCTGGCCTGTGCTGGACCGGCACTCGCTCTTTTCCACATCTATCTCTTCAGGAAGTACTTTTCCCTCGGGACAGCGACTCCGGACGAAACTCACACCGTGGCCATAAGCAACCACGGCATCGATAGATACATCAGCTATGCCCAGGATCAGACGCTCAGCATCTCTCTCGGGGCGGCGGTGATCATGCTGGTAGTCTTTTTCGGAATGATCATCCTCAGGCTTCGAGAACATAGAGTGTGAGGGATCTGAGGGCGTCAGTGGGCGCCTGGTCAAGGGCATCGTGGACGGCGCCGGCATCGAGCCGGGAGCGACGGAAGGCGAGCAACTGCAAGCCATGACGCACGACTTCGAGGCTCGCTCCGGTCGGTTTTCTGGAATTCTTCTCACTCAAGTTGGAATTCGCGGCTGGGGGAGGAGGGGAGTCGGCGGCGATTTGGGCGGCGCCGGCCGCCCGGCGCCGGCGTCGTCCTCCTCGACGACCAGGCGCAAAATCGGTGTCGAGCTCGACCGCGCCCGCCGCGCGCAGCTCGATCGCCCTGAGGGAGGCATGCCCAGAATTCCATCACGAGCGAAATTGACCCGCGAATTCCAACTCGAATGCGCAGCGGGTTCAAAGTCGCCTGATGAAATCGAGCCTTTGCCGTTGATCCGCCATGGCGTCAGGTTCCAGCCCGAATGCCCATCGACAAGAGCGGAGGAGAGGGGACGGTGGAGCGTTGGACGGCGCGGGCATCCCCCGCGCGACGTCCGCTGAGCACACACCGGAGCACCACGAAGCCGCAACTGGGCTTGACAGTTGGTCGCCTGGGGTCCTGAATTGCCTTGCCCTGTTTCAGTGCAGAGCAAGGAGACATACGCGATGGCAGACGATCCCTTTGCCCAGCTGAAGTCCGTCCAGCGCGAAGGCTGGGCCCTCTTTGCACCGCTCGAGGCGATGACCACCATTCCCGCCGCGCGGCTCGTGAAGCACGCCGGCGTTCGCGCTGGGCAGCGGGTGCTGGACGTCGGCTGCGGCACCGGCGTGGCGGCGCTCACCGCGGCGCGCCAGGGCGCCAAGGTCTGCGCTCTCGATCTCTCACCTGCGCTGATCGAGCACGGCAGGCGCCATGCGGCCCTGGCGCAGGTCGAGATCGACTTCACGGAAGGCGACGTCGAGGCCCTGCCTTACGAGGACGGCGCCTTCGACGTGGTGCTCAGCCAGTTCGGCCACATCTTCGCGCCGCGTCCCGAGGTGGCTGTCGCGGAGATGCTGCGCGTGCTCAAGCCGGGCGGCACCATCGCCTTCTCGACCTGGCCACCGGAGCACTTCATGGGACACATGTTCGCCCTCGTGGGCAGGTACGTGCCGCCCCCTGCCGGCGCCGCGCCGCCGCCGCAATGGGGCGACCCGAACATCGTGCGCCAGCGCCTCGGTGAGGCGGTGAGCGACATCCGCTTCGACCGCGACGTGATGATCTATCCCACGCTGAGTCCGCAGCACTACCGCAAGACCTTCGAGGAGACCGCGGGCCCCGTGGTGAAGCTGGTGGCCGCGCTGCAGGACGATCCGGCCCGGCTTGCGGCCTTCCGCTCGGAGCTGGAGGACTTCCTGGGCCGCCATCTCGAGGACAACCTGGTCCGTCAGCACTTCCTCATGACACGGGCCACAAAACGGTGAGGCCGTCGGTGTCGGTTCTCATTCGAGTTGGAACTCGCGGGCAGGGGAGGGTCAGCGGATCGGTGCCGCCGCGGGGCCGGCGGGTGCTCGGCCGGCCGTCGACCTGCTCGCCGCGAACCGTCGTTCACCCACCAGATGAGGCCGGTGAGATCTCTAGGTACGATTCCCGATCTCCGGCGATGGTCGCTCGGCACTGAGCGGAGGACCGTTCCCGGCCCAACTGCGGACATTGGGGTGGAGCAAGGAGAACTGATGCTTGAATCGTTTCTGTTGTCGCCAAGGATTGCACTCGGGGCGCTTCTCGGTGCCCTCGTTGGAGCAATTGCAGCAGTCTCGATTCACAGATTTGTGGTGCCTATGCCCGCTCTACTCGGCGCGACGGTAATTGCGGTTTGCTTCCTGGCTGGCCTGTTCTTTGGTGCCAGATGGGACAGCAGGAAGCCCTGAAAATCAAGATGCGTCGTGTCGGGGTCCATTCTGAGAGGGTCGTGCCGCTAGTCGCACTGTATCCGGGCTATCGATCGAAAACTTCCAAATCACCGCATGGCCAGGTCCAGACCCATCCAATTGCAAAATTCAAAGGTGAGGAACAGCATGAGGAACGCTGAAACGACGAACGCCGCGCCCACCTTAATAGATGTCAGTACCACTGCAGCTGTCTTTTGATTCTTTTCCTTCTGTCCCCGATCGTAATGCCACTTGACGGCCAAATACATGCCCACGCTGAGCACGAGAACCTTGAAAATAACAAAAGAGATAGGGATTGCATTCATGATTTAAAGGATATTAATGGTGACAGACGGAGAAATGCCCCATTGCGGCGAATAGCTCAATAGATCGATAAAGAAACGGAAAAACAATCTAACGAAACGGTTGCGGTGAGCTGAATGGGCGTCCGCAAGGCGCGTCGAGAAGCACGCAAGACATCCGTCGAAAGGCGGAGCAGTCCGCCGGCACCACAGAAGCACTCTCATCGTCCTGTCGAGTGTTCATCTTCCAGGCTGATACGTACAGAACCAGATCACCTAAAAAAGATTCGTATCAGATGCAAGGAGGCCGGTAGTCGCTCCGGGGAACGCCGACATCTGATACGGAAATCTCGGGAGCGGTCCAGGACGACCGTATCAGAGGGAGATGCCCATGAACCGCTACGAGAAGCTTGCCGACAACATCGCTCAGCGCATTCGCGCGGGTACCTTCGGTCGAGTGAACGCTTTCAGGAGGGCCCAATGTCTGCAACGGGCGCACACCGGCCATACGACAGGACGGCGCTGAAGGTCCGGCAACGTATCCTGCCCGTCTCAAAATTCCGGCCTGCACGCGGGGGATCGCCGAGATCGCGCGCTCGGCGCTGGCCGGCATGCTGGCGGGCGGCATCGAGCTCGAACAAGAGGGCGCGGTGGTCATGCAGCAGCAGACCCCCAACAGCCACATCCTCAAGCGCCGGCGCGGTCGCGGCCAGGCGCCTCGTCGACCCGTCGCTGCGCAACACCATCTCCCGGTTCGCCTTCGAACTCGGTTCTCGGATGCCGCGCATTTCTCTCGCGTGTTCAGCGAGCGGCTTGGGATGAGTCCGAGCCATCGGCAGATCGGCGGCGCGTTTGAGCGCTGGCTGATCGACGTTCGCCAATTTCATTGGCGCTGGCATACTGTGCGCGTCGCGTTGGAAAAGGACGCGATCGGGTTTGGAAGCCCGCAAATGACGTTGTTACGGCGGAAGCCGCAGTTGCCTCATGGCCTGCGGCTTTTCGCCGCTCGGCCCCAGTTTTTGGCGGCTCGGGCGGGAGGGCGCAAGCCCTGCCGGTTTTCTCGTAACAACGTCCCCGGTCTTCCAACCCGTTCGAGCCGCCGCCTTCGATTGATCTCGGATGCGGCGGATGAAGCAAGTCTGCATTCACCAGGGAGGCCCAAAAATGGCCAAGAAGTCTGATCGCACCGGCGCGCATTCACCCGGCGTATCCATTCCTGCTGGTGGCGAGGCGCAAGGCGCCCATCGACGGCGCAAACCTCGAGCCACCAAGAAGAAGTCATCGAAGCTGCTGCGCAAGGCTTCGTCGACCGCCCTGCGCGCGGTCGACGACTTCAATAACCTGCGTCAAGCCAAGCGAGCGTTCGATTGCATCGAGGACCTGCTGATCCCCCACAACCCCCACGCGATCGAGATGATCTATTTCGAGCCCGGCGACCTGCGGCCGCTGGTGACAGCGGCCAATGAGGAGGTGCGGCGGCACATGGCGAAGCTTCGGAAGGCGGTCGAAGGGGTGCACGAGTTGCTGCTGGCGACGCGAGAGGACAGCCTTGTTCGTTCGGGGTTGATCGAGCAAGCTTAGCTTGCGATCCGGCCCAGACTCAGAGGCGGGCTTCGGCCCGCCCGATGCCCGGGAACTCGACCACCACGGTATCGCCCTCGTGCACCGGCAACACGCCGACCCACGAGCCCGTGGTGACCACGGTGCCGGACGGCACGGTCGCGCCGCCCTGGGTCACGTGGCGCAGCCAGACGGGCAGCAGCCACGCGGGGTCGCCCATCGGATGGGTGCCGCGGCGCAGCTCGGGCGCGCTGCCGCCGATGCGCGTCTCGCACACTTGCGCCGCCCAGTCGCGTGCCGCATAGGGCACCCAGGCGCCCAGCACCAGCGCGCCGTGCGATTGCTGGTCCGCGAGCCGCAGCAGGGCCGTTGCCTGCGCCGGGTCTTTCCAGCGCGAATCGACGATCTCGATCGAGACGGTCATCGCGTCAATCAGGGCCGCCGCGGTCTCCGGCGTGAGGGTCGCGGCGCGTTCGGGCGTCACGGGCTCGCAAAGACGCAGTGCGACCTCGGATTCGATGCCCGGCGCATTGAAGTGCATGCCGGCGAAGCTCGCGGGGCTGGCGCGCACGCCGGCCGGCGGCAACGGTGCGTGCGTCAGCACCGCATCGCGCGAAGGACCGCCGGATTTCCAATGGCCTGGCGCGGCCGAGCCGAACCAGCCCAGCGCCTGGGCCACCCGGTCCTGCACGGCATAGGCTTGCGCCGCGTCGCCGACGCTGTCCGTCCACGCTGCAGAAGCGATGGCACGGTGCTCGCGCCAGGCCGATGCGAGGGCTGCTGCGAGGTCCGTCATGCGTCCACCTTCACCTTGCCGTCCTTGACGACCTTTGCCCATTTGTCGATCTCGCTCGAAATGAACCTGGCGAACTTGTCGCGCGAGCCGCCGCCGTCTTCGGCGCCGTAGGTGTCGAGCCGCTCCTGCACATCGGGCATGGCCAGCACCGTGTTGACGTCGCGGTTGATCTTGTCGGCGATGGCGGCGGGCAGCTTGCCGGGACCCGCGAGTCCGTACCAGGTGGTGGCTTCGAAGCCGTCGAAGCCCTGCTCCTGCATGGTCGGAATGGTCGGATGGCCCTTGGCGCGCTGGGTCCGCGTCTGGGCCACGCCGATCACCTTGCCGCTCTTCACGTGCGGCGTGGCTGCCGTCATCGTCTCGAAGCTGTACTGGATCTGGCTGCCCATGAGGTCGGTCAGCAAGGGCCCGCTGCCTTTGTAGGGCACATGCATTGCGTCGACCTTCGCCTGCAGCTTGAACATCTCCAGCGCCAGATGCTGCGCAGAGCCGGAGCCGGCCGAGCCGAAGCTCACCTTGCCGGGTTCCGCGGCGCACAGGGAGACGATGTCCTTGACCGTCACGGCCTTCTGCGTGGGGCTCGCGATCAGCAGGTTGGGTGTCACGCCGACCAGCACGATCGGCACGAAGTCGCGCTCCACGCTGTAGCGCAGCTTGGGCTGCAGGCTGGGCGCGAGGGCGTGGCTGTTGATGTGCGCCATCAGCAGCGTGCTGCCGTCGCTCGGCTGGGTCGCCACGTACTCGGCTGCGAGCACGCCGGCCACGCCGCCCTTGTTCTCGACGATGACGGTCTGGTTCCACATCAGGGACAGCTTCTGCGCGACCACGCGGGCCAGTGCATCGGTGCCGCCGCCCGGTGGAAAGCCCACCACGATGCGCACGGGGCCGGAGGGCCAGTCCTGCGCGAACACGCTGGGCATGCCAAGGGCCGCTGCAGCCGCGCCCGCGGCCTGGATGAAGGAACGTCGTTGCATGTTGTCTCCGGTTTTATCGATGAACGCGCTGCTGCTGCTCAGGCCGCCTGCTGCAGCGCGGCCGGCGCGGCATGGGCAGCGAAATGGTCCATCGTGGCCTGCACGCCGCTGCCGGCGAGCTTCACGCCGGCGAGCTTCAGGCCCATCTCGACACCGGCGACCATGGCGACGAGCGTCAGGTCGTTGCTGTCGCCGAGATGGCCCATGCGGAACATGCGGCCCTTGAGCTTGCCCAGCCCGGTGCCCAGCGACAGGTCGAAGCGCTGGTGGATCAGCCGGCGCACCGCATCCGCGTCGACGCCTTCGGGCGTGATGACGCCCGTGAGCACCGGCGAGTAGACGGCCGGGTCGGCGCACTGGATCGGCAGGCCCCATGCGTTCACCGCGGCGCGCACGCCGGCAGCCCAGCGCTGGTGGCGCGCGAAGACCTTGTCCAGGCCCTCCCCGAGGAGCATGTCCAGCGCCTCCGAGAGGCCGTAGAGCAGATTGGTGCTGGGCGTGTAGGGCCAGTAGCCGTCCTTGTTCATCTCGACGATCTCGTCCCAGGCCCAGAACGAGCGCGGCAGCCTGGCGCTCTTCATCGCTTCGAGCGCGCGCGGCGAGATGGCGTTGAAGCTGATCCCCGGCGGCAGCATCAGGCCCTTCTGCGAGCCGCTGACGGTGACGTCCACGCCCCATTCGTCGTGACGCAAGTCGGCGCTCGCGAGGCCCGAGATGCTGTCGACCATCAGCAGGGCGGGGTGGCCGGCCGTATCGATGGCGCGGCGCACCGAAGCGATGTCGGAAGTGACGCCGGTCGAGGTCTCGTTGTGCACCACGCACACCGCCTTGATCTTCTTTTCGGTGTCCTTGCGCAGCCGCGCTTCGATCTGGTCCGCCTGCACGCCGCGACGCCAGCCGGGTGCCTGCGGCAGATGCTCGTCGGTGCCGCCCGAGGCCAGGAACTCGGTCGAGATTCCCAGCCGGGTCGCCATCTTGTTCCAGAGCGAGGCGAAGTGGCCGGTCTCGTACATCAGCACCTGATCGCCGGGGCTCAGCGTGTTGGACAGCGCGGCCTCCCAGGCGCCGGTGCCCGAGGCCGGGTAGATGACGACGGGGTGCCTTGTCTTGAAGATCTTCCGGATGTCCGCGAGCACCTTCCGGCCGAGCGCACCGAACTCGGGCCCGCGATGGTCGATGGTGGGCAGGCTCATCGCGCGCAGGATGCGGTCGGGCACCGGGCTGGGGCCGGGGATCTGCAGAAAGTGCCTGCCGGTTGGATGGGTGTCGAGTTGAAGCATGAGCCGTCCTTTCTTTTTTCAGTTTTGCATTCAAAACACAAATTCTGATGATGGTTATCACCTAGACACAGTGCTTGAGACAGCCTGAATTTGCATTCAAAATGCAACTCAAGGAAGAGAACCCATGGCGGAAGTGATCGAAATCTCGCGGCTTGCGCTGCATGACCAAGTGGCGTCCCGGCTGCGCACGATGCTCATCGAAGGCCAGATCGCGCCCGGCGCCAAGCTCAACGAGCGCCAGTTGTGCGAGCAGTTGCGCGTCTCGCGCACGCCGCTGCGCGAGGCGATCAAGCTGCTGGCGGCGGAGGGGCTGGTCGACCTGCTGCCCAACCGCGGCGCGGTGGCCGTCAAGCTGACGGAGGCCGATGTGGTCAACACCTTCGAGTTGCTGTCGGCGCTCGAAGCCATGTCCGGCGAACTGGCAGCCCAGCGCATCACCGACGAAGAGCTGGCCGAGCTGCGTGCGCTGCACTACGAAATGATGGCCTGTTTCGCGCGGCGCGACCTCTCCGGCTACTACCGCATCAACGCGCGCATCCATGCTGCGATCAACGAGGCGGCGAAGAACCCGGTGCTGACGAGCACCTACCGGTCCATCAATGCGCGCGTGCAGTCGCTGCGCTTTCGAACCAACCAGAACGAAGCCAAGTGGGCGGATGCGGTCGCGGAGCACGAACGCATGATCGTCGCGTTGAATGCGCGCGACCCGGTCGCGATGCGCCAGGTGCTGGTCGAGCACCTGAACCGCAAGCGCGACACCGTGCTGGCGCTGCTGCGCGCCGGCGAAATCTATCCAGGGCCCAACGCGGCCAAGACCTGAAGTCCCACCCATGCGCATCGAGCCCGCGAGCCATCTCCAGCCAGCCGGTACCGTCCTGCCTCCCAACGAAACCTGCGAGGCGCTCGCAAGGCGGCTGGCGGCCGAGACGGAGGGCGAGGTGCTCTTCGACGACGCCTCACGCGGCCGCTACGCGACCGATGCGTCCATCTACCAGATCATGCCGGTCGGCGTGCTGGTGCCGAAGGCCGAGCGCGACATCGCGACCGCCATCGACATCGCGCGCGACCTCAAGGTGCCGGTGCTGGCGCGCGGCGGCGGCACCAGCCAGTGCGGCCAGACCACGGGCGCGGCGCTGGTGATCGACAACAGCAAGCATTTCCGGCGCGTGCGGGACCTCGACCTCGAACGCCGCACCGTCACGGTCGAGCCCGGCATCGTGCTCGATCACCTCAACGCGCAGCTCAAGCCGCACGGGCTCTGGTATCCGGTCGACGTGTCGACCAGCGCGCAGGCCACGCTCGGCGGCATGGCGGGCAACAATTCCTGCGGCTCGCGCTCCATCGCCTACGGCAACATGGTGCACAACGTGGCCGGCGCGAGCGCGTGGCTGTCCGATGGCGAACTGCTCGACTTCGGCCCGGTGTCGGGCCTGGGCTCGCGGGCGAGCGACATCGCGCTGCACGTCAAGCAACTGGCGGTGCAGCACCGCGGCCAGATCCAGGCCCATTGGCCCAAGGTGCTGCGCCGTGTCGCCGGCTACAACCTCGACATCTTCGACAACCAGAGCGAGAAGCCGTACACCACCGACGGCAGCGTCAATCTCGCGCACCTGCTGATCGGCTCGGAAGGCACGCTCGCCTACACGCGCAGCCTCACGCTGAAGCTTGCCGAGCTGCCGCGCGCCAAGGTGCTCGGCATCGTCAACTTCCCGAGCTTCCATGCGGCGATGGATTCGGCGCAGCACATCGTCAAGCTCGGCCCCACGGCGGTCGAACTGGTCGACCGCACGATGATCGAGCTGAGCCTGGCCAACCCGGCCTTCAGGCCGACGGTCGAGACCGCGCTGATCGGCCGGCCCGCCGCGATCCTGCTGGTCGAGTTCTCGGGCAGCGACAAGGCTTCGCTGCTGCCGAAGCTCAAGGACCTGGTCGACCTGATGGGCGAGCTCGGCCTGCCGGACAGCGTGGTCGAGATGCAGGGCGACGCGCCACAGAAAAACCTGTGGGAAGTGCGCAAGGCCGGCCTCAACATCATGATGAGCCTCAAGGGCGACGGCAAGCCGGTGAGCTTCATCGAGGATTGCGCGGTGCCGCTCGCGCATCTGGCGGAATACACCGACGGGCTCACCGAAGTCTTCGCGAAGTACGGCAGCCGGGGCACCTGGTACGCGCACGCGTCCGTGGGCACGCTGCACGTGCGGCCGATCCTGGACATGCGCACCGACGGCGCGGCCAAGATGCGCGCCATCGCAGAGGAAGCGAGCGCGCTGGTGCGCAAGTACAAGGGCGCCTTCAGCGGCGAGCACGGCGATGGCCTGTGCCGTGGCGAGTGGATCGAATGGCAGTTCGGTCCGGCGCTGGGCGAGGCCTTCCGCGCCATCAAGCAGAAGCTCGACCCGATCCATCTCTTCAATCCCGGCAAGATCATCGATCCGCCGAAGATGGACGACGGCGCGCTGTTCCGCTTCGCGCCCGAGACCGCGCCCAAGCCGTACCGGCGCATTCCGCTCACGCCGGTGCTCGACTGGTCCGCATGGAACGTGCAGGCCGATCCGGTGACGGAAGTGACGACCGCGCCGGGCACTGGTGGCGACATCACGGGCGGCTTCGCGAAGGCCGTGGAGATGTGCAACAACAACGGCCACTGCCGCAAGTTCGATGCCGGCACGATGTGCCCGAGCTACCGCGTGACGCGCGACGAGCAGCACCTCACGCGCGGCCGGGCCAACACGTTGCGCCTCGCGATCTCCGGCCAGCTCGGCCCCGACGCCTTCACCAGCCCCGCCATGCACGAGACGATGGACCTGTGTGTCGGCTGCAAGGGCTGCAAGCGCGACTGTCCGACGGGCGTCGACATGGCGAAGATGAAGATCGAATTCCTGTCGCACTACAAGAAGAAGCACGGGCATACGTGGAGGGACAAGCTCATCGCCCGGCTGCCGGACTACGCGCATGCGGCGAGCCGCGCGCCGTGGCTTTTCAATCTGCGCAACACGGTGCCGGGTGCGCGCTGGCTGGGCGAGAAGCTTCTGGGGCTTTCGGCGAAGCGCTCGCTGCCCGAGTGGCGCTGCGACACCTTCTGGCGCGCCAGCGATGCTTCGATGTTCGCCAGTCGCGACGAGGCCATCGCCGCCGCGGGGGAAGGGCGCAAGGTGGCGGTGCTTTTCGTCGACACCTTCAATGGCCACTTCGAGAGCGAGAACGCGCTGGCGGCCGCACGCGTGCTCAAGGCTGCGGGCTACGTGCTGCACACGGTGCAAAAGGACGGCAGCCACCACTGCTGTGGCCGCACGTACCTCGCGGGCGGCATGGTTGACGAGGCCAAGGCCAAGGCCGGTGCGCTGGTCGACGCACTGCTGCTGCTGGCCGAGGCGGGCATCGCGATCGTGGGGCTCGAACCCGCGTGCCTGCTCACGCTGCGCGACGAGGCGCTGGTCATGGGCCTGGGCACCAAAGCGGAGACGGTCGCGGGCCAGGCGCTGCTGTTCGAGGAATTCATCGCGCGCGAGCTGAAGGCGGGCCGCTTCCGGCTGGCGCTCAAGGCGCTCGACAAGCCGATCCTGCTGCACGGCCATTGCCACCAGAAGGCGTTCGGCGCAGTCAGCCCGATCCTCGATGTCCTCCAGCTGATCCCCGGCGCCAGGCCGGAACTGATCGAGAGTTCATGCTGCGGCATGGCGGGGAGCTTCGGCTACGAGTCCTCACATTACGAAGTCTCGATGCAGATGGCGGAAGCCAACCTGCTGCCCGCCGTGCGCAAGAACCCCGACGCCATCGTCGTGGCCGACGGCACGAGTTGCCGCCACCAGATCGCCGACGGCGCGCAGCGCGAAGCGATTCACGTGGCGCGGCTGCTCGCTGCGCAACTTGCCTGAGATCCGGGGTGTCAGACGGCGGGGCCGGTCCAGACGGTCTTGACGTTGGTGAACTCGTGCAGGCCGTGGATGCCCAGCTCGCGCCCGTAGCCCGAGTGCTTGACGCCGCCGAAGGGCAGGCGCGCATCGGAAGCGACCATGCCATTGACGAACACGGCGCCCGCGTCGATCTCGCGCGACAGCGCGCGGGCGCGCTCGGCATTGCCGGTCCACAGTGCCGCGCCGAGGCCGAATTCGGTCCCGTTCGCGAGCGCCACCGCATCGTCGGCATTGCGCACCCGCATGATCGCGGCGGCGGGGCCGAAGGTCTCTTCGCGCGCCACGGTCATCTGCGGTGACACGTGATCGAGCACCGTCGCCGGATAGAAGAAGCCTGGGCCGGTCGGCACTTTGCCGCCTAGGCCCAAGGTCGCTCCTTCGTCGATGCTCGCGCGCACCTGCCGGTCGAGCTCGTCGCGCAGGTTGCCGCGCGCCATCGGGCCGAGCGTGGTCGCGTCGGCCAACGGGTCGCCGAGCACCCGCTTCGCGGCGCCGGCCGCGAACGCCGCCGCGAACCGGTCGCCGATCGACGCCTCGACGATGAAGCGCTTGGCCGCGATGCAGCTCTGGCCGTTGTTCTGGAAGCGCGCCTTCACCGCGACCGCAGCGGCGGCTTCGACGTCGGCATCCGCGAGCACGATGAACGGATCGGAACCGCCGAGCTCGAGCACCTGCTTCTTGAGCGCCTTGGCCGCCTGCGAAGCGATCGCGCGTCCCGCGGGGGTAGACCCTGTGAAAGTCACGCCAGCGATGCGGGGATCGTCGATGACGTCGGAAACGCGGGGGGAACCGATCAGCAATGTCGTGAACAAGCCATCCGGCGCGCCGGCCTCGCTAAACAATGTCTGGAGCGCCAGCGCGCACTGCGGCACGTTGGCCGCATGCTTGAGCACCACGCCATTGCCGGCGGCGATGGCCGGCACCGCAGCGCGGATCGCCTGCCAGAAGGCGTAGTTCCACGGCATCACCGCGAGCACGAGGCCGAGCGGGTCGAAGACCACCCGGCTGTCGGTCGCATTGCTGGCGACGCGCACGTCATCGAGCATCTTCGGCGCGTTGGCTGCGTAGTAGTCGGCGGTGACGGCGCTCTTCTCGACCTCGGCACGCGCCTCGGCGATAGGCTTGCCCATCTCCAGCGTGGCGAGCCGCGCCCACTCTTCCTTGTGCCTGCGCAGCACCTCCGCGACGCTGCCGAGCAGCCTTGCGCGTTCCACCGCAGGCTTCTTGCGCCAACCGCGCTGCGCATCGGCAGCGCGGGCCAGCGCCGCATCCACGGTCCTGGCATCGGGTTCTTCGAACGAGGCGAGCGTCTCGCCCGTGGCGGGGTTGATCGAATGCAACATGAAGATTCCTTGAGGCGGTCGGCCTTGATGTTCCGTCTTGTTTGGTGTGGACTGCGCGGCTGGCGTTCCAGCTTTTTCCTAGCGCGCCGTTGCGGCCCGCTCCGCATCGCGCCGCACGATCTCCCTGACCATCGCATCGAACTGGCGGGACATCACGCTCTGCAGCGCGATCCTGCCGATGACCGGCGGTACGTCGAAATCGGGTACCAGACGCCCGGAGTAGGAAAGCCGCGTGTAGCCCGAGGGCAGGCTTTCGATGGTGTAGCGGCCTTCCAGCGCCTTGAGGTTGCCGCCGATGGCGCGCGCCGCCACGCGGGTCGGGGGGGATTCGACGACTGCGAGCGTCACTTCCACCGGCTGCCGGAAGAAGAGGAACACCAGCTCGCCGGTCTGCTCCACGATCACGCGGTCGGCATCGCGCTGCAGCGCGCGCGAGCTGCGCATGTAGGGGATGAAGCCCGCGAGATGGTCGTAGTCGGTGATGACGCTCCACACGGTGCGCGGATCGACCGGCATTTCGGCGGCGACCTCGACGGTGATGGTTTCATCCCTCCGATGGGTTTCGATGTTCACGCCCTGCGCGAGCGATGGAGCGCCGAGCATCATCAAGGCCACGGCAGCCAGCAGCTTGCCTGCCCGGCTCATGGACTCATCGACGCGCGGGCGCGGATGTCGAAGCGGACCTTGAATGCGTCCTCGACCTGCAGTGCACCGCCGAGCAGCGAAAAGGGGGCGATGCCGAATTCGGATTGCTTCAGTTCCGTCATGCCGATCGCGCGCAAGGCGTCCTGCGTGGTGACGAGGATCAGCGGCATGGTCGAGGTCCGGGTGGTTCCGAGCAATGTGATCGAGACGTTCGCCGACGCGGGCTGCGTCTTCGCATCCACGCCGCGCACCTGCACGAGCGCATATGGAAACTCCTGCACCCGCAGCACCTTGTCCTGCATGTTGGTCCGCGTGCCTTCGATGTCGGATGCAGTCGGCTGCGTGTCGAGCCCGGCTTCGGTTCGCAGCGCGGGCTCATCGACGGTGAGTTCGGCCAGCGGCATGTAGAGGTCGGCGCGGCCTTGCGCGGGTGCGACGAAGCCCTGCATCGAACGGCTGGCGATGACGTGGTCATGCCCGAGCCGCCCGAGCGATCCGCCGCGCCGGACGGTGAGCACCACGAGCGCGTCGGCCGGGCCGACGCGATAGACCGCCTCGCCCTGCGCCGCCAGCCGCTCGTAGACGTCCACGGGAAAGCCCTGCGGCGCACGCGCGGGCGCTGCCTCCGGCGCTGCCTGCTGCTTCGGCGCAGATCCGCATGCAGCCAGCACTGCCGCGAGCGCAACGACCACAGCGCGCGCAATGGCGGCGACAGGCATCGCTTTCATGCGGCCTTGCGCAACCGCACCTTGAACGTGACCGTGACATCCGCGCCGATGGTCGTCGTCGTCGTCCATTCCCCGGTGCCGATGCCGAAGGCGCCTCGCTTGACGACGAACTTGCCTTCCATGTTCGCGGTGCTGCCCGATTCGCTCCACGAGAACGGGACTTCGACCGGTTGCTGCGCGCCCTTGAGGGTCAGCGTGCCGCGGGCGACGAAGGCATTGGGCTGCGTGCGGCGGATCTCGGTCGCGTGGAACTCTGCCTGCCGGAAGCGCGCGAAGTCGAACCATTCGGGGCCGGCGATCGCCTTGTTGATGTCGGCGCTCGCCATGTCCGCGCTCGCGACGTTGATCGTCACGTCGAGGCGGCCCGCGTCATCCTGGGCCGGGTCGAGGCTGAGCTTGACGTCGAACTCGCGGAAGACGCCCGGCGCAGGCGTCTTCTCGAACGTGGCGGCGAATTCGAGGCGGCTCGCGACGGGCTCCAGCTTCCAGTCGGCCGCGCAGGCCGAGCCGAAAGGGAAGGCCAGGCCGGCGAGCAGGGCGGCGAGCCGGCGGGCGGTCATGGCGGGTTGGCTCATCGGGATGTCTTTCTCCGCGGCAGCATGCGGACCAGCACATCATCGCGCTTGACATAGTGATGCCGCAGCGCCGCGGCCACGTGCAGCACCAGCAGCACGATGAGCACGATGCCCAGCCCGAGGTGTACACCCGCGACGATGTCGGCCAGACGATCGTCCGGCGCGACGAGCGAGGGCAGCGGAATCAGCCAGTAGATGCTGAACGGCACGCCGGCCGCGGAGCTGACCACCCATCCGGTCAACGGCATGACGATCATCACCGCGTACAGGAGGCCATGCGTGAGGCGCGCCGCGATGCGCTCCCAGCGCGGCATGTTCGATGGCCAGGGCGGCGGGCGGTGCGTCGCACGCCAGGCCAGCCGCACCACCGCGAGCGCGAGAACGAGCATGCCGGTCGACTTGTGCCACACGAAGAGATCCAGTTGGGTCGGCGACAGCGGCCAACTCACCGCCAGCCATCCGGCCACGAACTGCGCCAGGATGAGCGCGGCGATGGTCCAGTGGAGGAACTTGGCGACGGCGCTCCAGCCCGCTCCTGAAGACGCGGGCGCACCCGGCCGGTCAGTCGAGCGGCTGGTAGGCATCGATCGCATCGATGGGCATATCGCGGCGCAGCGCGCCGGCCGGTTCCTGGCCGGCGCGCGCAATGGCCTGCAGCTCGGGCACGAGCGTCAGCAGGCGGCGGGTCAGCCAGTACAGGTGCGAAGGATCGAGCGGATCGGGTTGCCTGAGGACGCCGATCAGCCGCTGGGGACGGTTGCCGAGTGGAAGCGCCGTCAGGGCTTCGAGGACCGTCGCGAGTTCGTCGCGCACATGCGCGTCCACGAGGTCGTGCTCATCCAGGCGCCGCCAGATCGCCCGCACCGCGCGCTCGCACGGCGCGGCCTGCGACGACGGCCGAGCGGCCTCGCCTGGGCTCCACGCGCCCAGGGGCATCGCTTGCGCGGGACGCGCCGCGCTGTGGAGTGGGCTTGCTGGCGAAGGCATGGGGTGCTCCTCCCTCAACGCGCCCACGATACGCCGCGCCCGCGCCGATGGCAACGGCGGACCGGCATTGCTTCACCGGAAAGCCGCCAAACTTGTTACTCCCACCCCTCGCGCGCCGGTGACAGACTGGCCTTTTCCAGACCAGGAGATTGCAACCATGAGCTCATCAACCCAGAAGATGCACACCCCGCGGGTCGTGTCGCGCGAGGCGTGGGAAACGGCCCGCGGGCAGCTGCTCGCGAAAGAGAAGGCGCTGACCCACGCGCGCGACGCACTGGCCGCCGAGCGTCGGCGAATGCCGTGGATGGCAGTGGAAAAGCCATACGTCTTCGAAGGCCCCACGGGCAAGCGAAGCTTGCTTGAGCTGTTCGATGGCCGCCGCCAGCTCATCGTCTACCGCGCCTTCTACGAGCCCGGGGTGTTCGGCTGGCCCGAGCATGCCTGCCGGGGCTGTTCGATGGTGGCGGACCAGGTTGCGCATCTCGCGCACCTCAACGCCCGCGACACCACGCTCGTCTTCGTCTCGCGGGCGCCGCAGGCGGACATCGCGCGGCTGAAGGCGCGCATGGGCTGGGAGGACATCCCGTGGTTCACCGTCACCGACAGCTTCGATGCCGACTTCGGGGTCGGCGAGTGGCACGGGACCAATGTGTTCTTCCAGGATGGCGATCGCATCTTCCGCACCTACTTCGTCAACAACCGCGGCGACGAGCAGATGGGCGGCACCTGGAACTACCTCGACATCACGCCGCTGGGCCGGCAGGAAGCCTGGGAGGACTCGCCCGAAGGCTACCCGCAGACCCCGCCCTACAAATGGTGGAACTGGCATGACAGCTACGCCGCCGACGCCGAGCCCGACAAGAAGTGGGTGGAGGTGTCGGATGCCGGCGAGGCCGCGTTCCGCAAGGATCACTCGAGAAAGTAGGTCTGGATCGGCTCCGCCTTGCCCTTGACCATCGCGGGCGGCATCGGCCGCAGGCGGAACCGGTCGTCGAGCGCGCGGCGGATGTCCTCGGTGATCAGGAGGTCGACCTCGTACTTGCTGGTCAGCCCCTCGACCCGCGAGGCGACGTTGATCGGGTCGCCGGTCACGCTGAACTTCGACAGCCCCGCGGTGCCGATCACGCCGGCCACTACCTCGCCGCCGTGGATGCCGACGCCGAAGCGCAGCTCGGGCAGGCCCTTCTCGCGCAGCGTGGCGTTGTAGCGCGCCAGTTCGGCGCGCATGTCGAGCGCGGCCAGCACCGCGTCGCGCGCCTGCCAGGGATTGGGCTCCATCGCGCCGAACAGCGCCAGCAGGCCGTCGCCGACGAATTCGGTCACATGGCCGTGGTGGCGCGTGATCGCCAGCGTCATGTGGCGGAAGTAGTCGTTGAGGACGCTCACGGTCACGGCCGGGTCGAGCCGGTCGCACAGCGCGGTGAAGCCGCGCAGGTCGGCGAACAGCATCGTCACCTGCCGGCGCTCGGGCGCGAAGGTGTCGCCGCCGAGGGTCAGGCGTTCCACCACATCGGCCGGCACGAAGCGCTCGAACTGGCGCTGGAGCTGCTCCAGCTTGTCGTCGGTGGCGAGGAGCAGCCTTTCGAGCTGGCCGTTCTGGTGCCGCATGCGCAGCGCCAGCGCGGCCAATGCCGCCACGGCGGCCGCCCCGATTGCGGCAAGAACCCAGCCCAGCGCCATCACTCCAGCAGCATCGCGAGGCGGACGGTGCCGTTCGCGAGCGCTGCAACGCCGATGGCTTCCAGCAGTGCGGCGGGGCCCAGCTCGGCGCCGAGCGCGCGGGTCTTCTGCTGGATGGACGAGGGCTCGTAGTAGACCGTGTCCCGGGCCCATGAGAGAAGGTTTTCCTCGCGCGCTGCGAGACGGGGCGAGCGCAGCGTGCCGATGGCGCCGTCGATCTCGGCCTGGCCGAGGCCTTCGTTCTGCAACAGCCGGACGGCCGCCGCTTCGCAATGCGGGCAGCCGATCGTGCGCGCGATCACCGCGAACATCAGTCCCTTCGCGCTGCGGCTGAGCGCGCCGGGCTCGAAGGAGCCGTCGAGCGCCGCCTTCATGACACTGCCCGCGCCAAGGCCGGCGAGCGGCGCGAGCACCGCGCCGAAGGGGCCGGCTGTCAGCACGGCCAGGTCCGTCGTGGCCGGTGGCGGGCTTTCGGGCTTCTTCGTCCAGCGCATTGCAAGGGCGATCACCCAGCGCATCGGGCCGGCCGCCATGTGTTCGAACTTCTGCTCGGGCGGGCACGCCAGCAGCGTGCTCACGCGGTTGTAGAAGCACCCGAAGGAGATCGCGAACGCGATCTCGCCGACCTGCGTGGGCGTGTAGCCGCTCGCGAGCAGCGCCGCGCGGTCGGCCGCGGCCGGCCGCGGCTTCGAGCGCGCGAGGCGGCGGCAGAAGGCGATGAAGGCGCGCTGCTTGTCGTCGAGATCGGCCAGCAGCACATCGCGCTCGACCTGCTGGATGAAGGACTCGCGATAGCCCAGCACCTTCATGAACGCGCGGTTGGCGCCGTAGCAGTAGCGGCAGGCGTTCTCCTGCGCCGTCACCATGCTGCCCATGCGGTGCATGCGCTCGGGCACGGCGGCGGGGATGTAGTTGGTGGCCTGGTAGGCGGCCTCGCGCAGCCAGCCGATCGGGGCGACCCGCCGGTCCACCTCGAGGACCTGGGCGCCGCGCCGCTTGAGTTCGGCTTCCCACTTCGCATCGGGCGACGCCGGCAGCACCGGATCGCTCCACTGGATCTCGCTCAGCAACATCGCCATCGGACACTCCACCGGAAATCGAAGATTGCGCCCTGTGCCGGCATTTCACCGGCCCGGAAGCTGATTCTGCCTGCCCTGGCTGCGCCGCGCCGAGTTCAGCGCCGCACGGCTCGCGTTCGCGAGCAGCTCCGCGAAGGCCTCGGCGGCCGGCGACAGGCTGCGCCCGGCGCGCTTGATGATGCCGATGGGCCGGCTGATCGCGGGCTTTTCGAGCCGCACGCCGACCACCGAGCCCGGCCTGTGCGGCAGCGTGAGCTGCGGCACCACCGCGACGCCCATCCCGTGCTCGACGAGGCCGATCAGCGTCGAGACGTGCCGCACTTCGCAGACCGGGCGGGGCAGGGGCGGCAGCTCGGCCAGCGCCTGGTCGATGAACAGCCGGTTGCGGCTCGCCTGCGACACCCGCGCGTGCGGGTAGTCCGCGAGCTCCTCCCAGCCCACCGAGCGGCGCCTGGCCAGCGGATGTCCCGCGGGCACGGCCAGCACGTAGGGCTCCTTCAGCAGCGGCGTGAACTCGACTTCGGGGTCCTGCATGCCGATGTAGTTGAGCGCGAAGTCCGCCTCGCCCTGCTTGACGGCGGCGAGCACTTCGTCCGCACCCTCTTCGATGATGCGCACCAGCACGCGTGGGTGCCGGGCACGGAAGGCGTTGATCACCGGCGGCATGAAGTGGTGGATGGTCGAGAGCACCACGCCGATGGTCACGTCGCCCGCCTCCAGCTCGGCCGCGTCGCGCAGGCTCTGCACCGAGCGGTCGAGCTCTTCCATCAAGCCGCGCACCTGCCCGAGGAAACGCTGCCCGAGCGTGGTGAGCGCGACGCTGCGCGTGGTGCGGTCGAACAGGCGCACCTCCAGCATGTCCTCGAGGTGCGAGATGCGGCGCGACAGGGCCGGCTGCGAAAGGTACAGCGCACGCGCCGCGGCCGCGAAGCTCTGCGTCTCGGCGACGGTGACGAAGGCGCGAAGGTCCGCCAGCGAAGGCTTGGTCATGGCGATCGATTCATGCAGAGAGTGCAATAAAGCACCAGAAACTTGCAATTTACCGCCAGCTACGACGCGATCAAGGATTTCACCCCGATCGGGATGATCGGCGCAACGCCGAACGTGCTCGCGGTCAACGCCTCGGTGCCCGCAAGCACGGTGGACGAGTTCATCCAGTACGTGAAGGCCAACCCGGGCAAGGTGAGCTATGGCTCGGCCGGGGCGGGTTCGCTCACGCACATGACGATGGAGCTCTTCAAGCAGGAAACCGGGACCATCATGGTCCACATCCCCTACCGCGGCATCGCGCCCGCGATCACCGACCTGATCGGCGGCCAGACGCAGGCGATGTTCCCCGGCCTCGCGGCGGCGCTGCCGCACCTGCGCTCGGGCCGCATGCGCGCGCTGGCCGTCACCGGCAAGGAGCGCAGCGCGCAGCTCAAGGAGGTGCCGACGATGGAAGAGGTCGGCTTCAAGGGCTTCGACGCGATGCAGTGGTACGGCTCGGTCGGCCCGGCGGGCATGCCGGCGGACATCGTGCGGCGGCTCAACGAGACGCAGGTCGCGGTGCTCAAGTCGCCGGACCTCGCGGAAAAACTCGCGGGCGAGGCGGTGGAGCCCTGGCCCATGACGCCGGACCAGTTCGGCCAGTACATCGCCTCGGAGATCGCGCGCTGGAGCGCGCTCGCCAAGGCGCGCGGCATCCGGCTCGACGAGTGACGCCGCGCAGAGATTCCATTTTTCTTTCAACCCCGCAACCGATTCAGTTCCAGTGGCACGCAACACGCACGTTCCCGCCGACACCTCGGCACCCCCGGTCACCGCCATCCTTGCCCGCTTCGTCTCCGGCCACGCCTCGCGCGGCTGGAGCGACGCGGTGGAGCGGGAGGCCCATCGCACCTTCTACAACTGGCTCGGCTGCGCCATTGGTGCGGTATATCATGAAGCAGCGCACGCAACGCTCGGGGCGGTCCGCCTGCTGCGGCCCGCGCCGCAAGCCACTGTGCTCGGCAGCACGGAGAGGGTGGACATGGCCAGTGCCGCGCTGGTCAACGGCATCACCTCGCACACTTTCGACTTCGACGACACGCACCTCAAGACCATCATCCACCCCGCGGGGCCGGTGGCCTCGGCGGTGCTGGCCCTGGCGGAGCATCGCGGTGCGAGCGGCCGCGCGGTGATCGACTCGCTGGTGCTCGGCATCGACGTGGCCTGCCGCATCGGCAACACCATGTACCCGGACCACTACGACCGGGGCTGGCACATCACCGGCTCCACCGGCATGCTCGGCGCTGCCGCGGGTTGCGCACGCCTTCTGAGGCTCGACGAGAAGCAGACCGCCATGGCGCTCGGCATCGCCGCGTCGCAGCCGGTGGGCCTGCGCGAGCAGTTCGGCACCATGACCAAGCCTTTCCACCCGGGCGCTGCGGCGCGCTCCGGGCTGATGTCGGCGCTGCTCGCGAGCCAGGGCTTCACGGCCAGCGAGCGCGCGCTCGAAGCGCCGCGCGGCTTCGTGCAGGTGGTGTCGGAAAAGCGCGCGTGGAACGAAGTGACCGACGAGCTCGGCGAGCGCTTCGAGATCTCCTTCAACACCTACAAGCCCTTCGCCTGCGGGATCGTGATCCACCCGAGCATCGACGCCTGCGTGCGCCTGCGCGCGCGGGGCATCAGCTCCGAGCAGGTCGAGCGCATCGAACTGCGCGTGCATTCGCTGGTGCTGGAGCTGACCGGCAAGAAGGAGCCGAAGGATGGGCTGCAGGGCAAGTTCAGCGTCTACCACGGTTGCGCCGCCGGGCTGCTCTTCGGCCGCGCGGGGGAGGAGGAGTTTTCCGATGCGGTGGTCAACGACCCGCGCGTGGTCGCGCTGCGCAACAAGGTGCAGGCCACGGTCGACGACAGCATCGACGAAGCCGCGGTGCGCGTGACAGCGGTGCTGACCAACGGCCGTCGCGTGGAAGTGAACGTGGAACACGCCATCGGATCGCTCGAGAACCCGCTGACCGACGCGCAGCTCGAGGCCAAGTTCGCCTCGCTGGTGGTGCCGGTGCTCGGCCAGGCGCGTGCGGACGAGATCACCAAGCACTGCCGCACGCTGGCTTCCATTTCCGACATCCGCACGCTGACCGCGCTCTGTGCGGCGTGATGAATCCACTTCTTCGAGACCAGCCGTGACACGACCCGCACCCCTTCGCATCGGCATCCTCAACGGCGACGACATCGGCCACGAGATCGTCCCCGCATCGGTCGACATCGCGCGCGCCGCCGCCGAACTCCATGGCGTGCAGATCGACTGGCATCCGCTGCCCATCGGCGCGCGCGCGCTCGAAACGCATGGGCACACGCTGCCGCCCAGGACCATGGAGACGCTGCAGACGCTCGACGGCTGGATCCTCGGCCCCATCGGGCACCGTGCCTATCCCAAGGTGCCGGACGCGATCAACCCGCATCCGATCCTGCGCAAGAACTTCAACCTGTTCGCCAACGTGCGGCCGACGCGCTCGTATCCGGGCATCGGCTGCCTGCACGACGGCGTCGACCTCGTGATCGTGCGCGAGAACAACGAGGGCTTCCAGCCCGACCGCAACATGGTCGCGGGTTCGGGCGAGTTCCGGCCCACCGACGACGTGACGCTCTCGGTGCGCGTGATCACCCGCGCGGGCAGCCGGCGCGTCGCGCGCGCCGCCTTCGAGCTCGCGCGGCAGCGGCGCGGGCACCTGACCTACGTGCACAAGGACACGGTCTTCAAGCTGGGTTGCGGCATGTTCGTCGAGGAGTGCCGCAAGCTCGCGGCCGAGTACCCGGACGTGCGCGTGGACGACGTGATCGTCGACACCTTCGCGATGCGGCTGGTGCGCGATCCGCAGAGCTTCGACGTGGTGGTGACGACCAACATGTTCGGCGACATCCTCTCCGACGAGGCGGCGGGACTGGTCGGCGGTCTCGACATGGCGCCGGGGCTGTGCATCGGCGACGGTGACGTCGCGATGGCGCAGGCCACGCACGGCTCGGCGCCTGACATCGCCGGGCAGGGCATCGCCAACCCCTACGCGATGATCGAATCGACCCGCATGATGTTCGAGTGGCTGGGCCACAGCCGCCGCAACGAGGGCGCGGTGCGCATGGGCGCATCGATGTCGAAGGCGACCACCGCCGCGCTTGCCGACCGGCAGGCGCGGACCGGGGATATCCGGGGCACCGGCAACACGGCGTCGTTCACGCGGGCCGTGCTGAAGAACCTCCACGTCTGAGGTCCCGGCCTACCGGCGGAAACAACCCTTTCCTGCAACCCTGTTGATGGAGATTCCATGAAGCGACTGAATCGACTGGCCGCCATCGGCGCGGCGCTTGCCGCCCTGGCCCTGCCCGCCGTGGCGCAGAACGTGAAGGTGACGCCACTGGGCGGCATCGACGGCGAGTTCTGCCCGCAGGACCGCGCACTGATCTTCGAGGACCCCAACGGCACGCGCATCCTCTACGACCCGGGCCGCACCGTGGCGGGCGCGTCGGACCCGCGGCTGGGCAAGATCGACATCATCCTCGTGAGCCACATGCACGGCGATCACGTCGGCAACGCGCACAACAAGGCGCCGAACTCGGGCAGCTGCGAGGCACCGGACATGTCGGTGTCGGCGCTGCCCAATACGCTCGCGGTCGAGATCGCGCTGGCGAAGAAATCGAAGATCGTCACCGGCAGCGAAATGCCGCCTTTCTTCGCGGCCAAGCTCAAGGCCAACGGCGGCAGTCCGGCCGATTCGATGCTCGCGCGCTTCGGCGGCAGCGTGACCGTCAGTGGCGTGCGCATCGCGACGGTCAGCGCGCTGCACAGCAACGGCGTTGATCCCGACTACATCGGCGGCGAGCTCGGCAAGTCGATGAAGGAAGCGGGCATCGCTGGCGACGTGGGCCTCGCGACAGGTTATGTGCTGCGCTTCAGCAACGGCCTGGTGGCGTACCTGTCGGGCGATACCGGCATCGTCGCCGACCAGGAGCGCGTGGTGCGCGACTACTACCACGCCAGGCTCGCGGTGATGAACATGGGCGACGGCTTCACGACCGGGCCGCAGGAATCGGCCTTCATCATGAACGAGCTGGTGAAGCCGGCGTCGGTGATCGCCTCGCACGCCAACGAGGTCGGCACGGTGCGCGGCAAGGTCCGGCCGGGAAGCAAGACCGAGGCCTTCCTCAAGGCGTTGAACATGCCGGCCTACGTACCCTTGTCGGGACGCACGATGGAGTTCAACGCCGACGGCAAGTGCACCGTCGCTTGCGAGGCGCAGATGTAGCCCGTCAGGCCTCGGTCGGCACCGTCACGCCGAGCGATTCCGCGAGCCCTGCAAGCGAGCGCCAGATCGCCGGCGCGAGCTCCAGGTGCGTGGCATTGCGCTCGCGGTTCTGCGCTTCGTATTCGCCCGGGTACTGCACGCGATCGAAGCCGGGCGCGGGCGGCGTGTCGTGCAGGTAGTTCAGGAAACCCTCGACTTCGGCGGTCTTCCATTCGAGGCCGAACTCCATCGCGGGATCGATCAGCACCGCGAACATGTTGTTGACCGCCATGCCGTCGCTCGGGTTCTCGGGCTGGATCGTGCCGCCGCCGGAGAGCACGCCCGCCAGCAGCTCGGCCACCACGCCGAGCGCATAGCCCTTGTGCGCGCCGAAGGGCAGGATCGCGCCCGGCGGGTCGGCGAACATCACCGAGGCATCGGTGGTGGGCAGGCCGTTGGCATCGATGAGGCAGCCTTCGGGCAGCGGCTCGCCTTTCTCGGCCGCCACGCGCGTCTTGTTGAAGGCGACCGCACTGGTCGCGATGTCGACCACCAGCGGCGGACGGCCATTGGGCATCGGGCCGGCGAAGCAGACCGGATTGGTCGTCAGGCGCGCGACCTTGCCGCCGTAGGGCGCGACCATCGGCGGGCGGTTGATCACGTTGGTGAAGCTCAGGAGCACATAGCCGGCCGCCGCGGCCATCTCGCCGTAGTGCCCCATGCGCCCGAGGTGGTGCGAATTCCGGATGGTGAGGATGCAATGGGCGGTCTGCTTCACGCGCTCGATGCCGGCCTGCATCACGACCTTGCCCACGTGCTGGCCGAAGCCGCCCTGGCCGTCGTACATCAGCAGGCCGCCGCGGTCCGCGATGCATGTCGCGCGCCCGTCGCCCTGCAGATGCCCGCCCTGCATCGACTTGCGGTAGCTCGGCAGGATCGAGAGCCCATGGCTGGTATAGCCGCAGCGGTCGGATTCGACGAGATGCTCCGCCACGTCGGCTGCAATGTCATGCGGCACGCCCTGCGCCGCGAGGATCCCCGCGCCGAGCGCGCGGGCGTCGTCGAGGGACATGATCATTCCGATGCTCCGTCAGGTCCAGCCGAGCCAGCGCCAGTAGGTCACCGCGAACAGCAGCATCAACAGGTAGCCGATCACCGTGACCGGAATGCCCACGCGCGCGAACTGCTTGCCGTTGAAGGTCTCGGTGCCGAGGCACACCATGTTCTGCGGTGCGTTGATCGGCAGGATGAAGCCGAAACTCACCGTGAAGCCGAGCAGCATCGTCATGCCGACCTTGTGGATGTCGCCGGGCAGGGTCTGCAGCACCGAGATCAGGATCGGCAGCAGCGCCGCGGTGAGCGCGGTCGCGCTCGCGAAGCCGAGGTGGATCAGGATCAGGAAGGCCGCGAGGATCGCGAACACCACCACCGGCCCCTGCGTGGCGAGCCCCGAATGCGCGACCACGAAGCGGCCCAGCCACTGGCCCGCCTGCGTGGTCAGGAGCGCGGTGCCGAGGCTGATTCCGACGCCGAAGACGATCAGCGTGCCCCATGGGATGCGGCCCTGCAGTGTCTTCCAGTCCATCACACCGACACGCGGCAGCATGAGGATCACGAGCCCGACGTAGGTGACCGATGCGGTGTCGAAGTCGTGCAGCTTGCCTTCGGTGGCCCAGAAGAGCAGCAGGCCGATCGACACCGCCGCGAGCCGCTTCTGCGGCCCGGTCATGGGCCCGAGCGCGGCCAGCTCGCGCTGCACCGCTTCCTTGCCGCCGGCGATGGATTCGGATTCGGGCGGCAGCAGCCAGCGCACCATGAAGTACAGCACGATCGACATCACGATCGCCCAGGGCGCACCGGCGACCAGCCACTGGATCCAGCTCACGCGCTCGCCGAGCAGCTTGTCCATGAAGCCGACGGTCAGCAGGTTCTGCGCGGCGGCGGTCTGGATGCCGACGTTCCACACGCTCGTGGCCTGCGCGACCATGATCATGATGCCGGCCGCGATGTTGGAGCGCTTGTCGACGCCGAAGGCCACGATCACGCCCATCATGATCGGCACCACGCAGGCGCTGCGCGCGGTGGCGCTCGGCACCACGAGCGACAGCACGATCGTGACCACGATGCTGCCGATCAGGATGCGCCGCGTGCTGGTGCCGATGGTGGACAGCGTGACCAGCGCGATGCGCCGGTCCAGCCCGGTGATGGTCATTGCGGCCGCGATGCACAGCGCGGCGCCGACCAGCGCCAGCGCGGTGCTCGAAAAGCCCGCCAGCGCCATGCCCAGCGCCGCGCCGGTGCCGTAGCTCGCCGAAGGCGCGTCCACCTTGGGCGCGAGGCCGATCAGCGCGGCCATCAGCGAGGTGATCATGATCGCGCTGGCCTCGTAGCTCACCGCTTCGCTGATCCAGACAATGACGGCGAAGACGAGGATCGCCAGCATGCGGTGCCCGGCGACCGGCAGGCCCTCGGGCAGCGGCAGGGCCAGCACCGCGAGCATCGCGGCCGCGGCGATGTAGAGGCCCCACGGGACCGGCTTGGGCGCCGCCGCTGCGGCGGGTGGTTGCGTACGGACGGGCTCGTTCGTGCTGATGCTCATGAATGCGTTCCCTTCGTTGGGTGCTTCGGCAGAAGCGTCGAACGCAAGCGTAGCAGTCGATGCCCGTCAGGGCCAACGCCGCGCGCCGATGCGCGCGGCGGTTGTACCTGCTTAGTAAGTCTGATCGAGTTGCTCCAGGATCGCCGGGTTCTCGAGCGTCGAGATGTCCTGCTTGATCGCCTCGCCTGCCGCCACGCTGCGCAGCAGGCGCCGCATGATCTTGCCGCTGCGCGTCTTGGGCAGGTTGTCGCCGAAGCGGATGTCCTTGGGCTTGGCGATCGGGCCGATCTCCTTGGCGACCCAGTCGCGTAGTTCCGCTGCGATCTTCTTCGCCTCGTCGCCCTGCGGCCGGTTGCGCTTGAGCACCACGAAGGCGCAGATCGCCTCGCCGGTGGTGTCGTCGGGCCGCCCGACCACCGCCGCTTCGGCCACGAGGTCGGTCTTGCCGACCAGCGCGGACTCGATCTCCATCGTGCCCATGCGGTGGCCGCTGACATTGAGCACGTCGTCGATGCGGCCGGTGATCGTGAAGTAGCCGGTCTTGGCGTCGCGGATCGCGCCGTCGCCCGCGAGGTAATAGCGCCCCTGGAATTCATCGGGGAAGTAACTTTTCTTGAAACGGTCGGGGTCGTTCCAGATGGTGCGGATCATCGAGGGCCACGGGCGCTTGACGACCAGCATGCCGCCTTCGCCCCAGGGCACTTCCTGTCCGGTCTCGTCGACCACCGCGGCCGCGATGCCCGGGAAGGGCAGGGTGCACGAGCCCGGCACCAGCGGCGTGACGCCCGGCAGCGGCGTGATCATGTGGCCACCCGTTTCAGTCTGCCAAAAGGTATCGACAATCGGACAACGGCGGCCGCCGACGTGCTCGTGGTACCACTCCCAGGCGGCCGGATTGATCGGCTCGCCCACCGATCCGAGGATGCGCAGGCTCGACAGGTCGTAGCGCGAGGGATGCACCGCGGGGTGGGCTTCGGCGGCCTTGATGAGCGAGCGGATCGCGGTCGGCGCGGTATAGAAGACCGTCACATGGTGCTCCTGGATCATCCGCCAGAAGCGGCCGGCGTCCGGGTAGGTCGGCACGCCCTCGAACACCACCTGTGTCCCGCCCAGCGCCAGCGGCCCATAGGTGATGTAGGTGTGGCCGGTGACCCAGCCGATGTCGGCGGTGCACCAGAAGACATCCTCGGGCCTGAGGTCGAAGGTCCAGTGGCAGGTCAGCGCCGCATGCAGCAGGTAGCCGCCGGTCGAATGCTGAACGCCCTTGGGCTTGCCGGTCGACCCGGAGGTGTAGAGAAGGAAGAGCGGGTGCTCGGCTTCCACCCACTCGGGCTCGCAGACCGGGCTCTGTGCCGCGACCACATCGGCCAGCCAGAGGTCGCGCGGGGCCTGGAAGGGCACCGCCCCGCCGGTGCGGCGCGCCACCAGCACGTTGCGCACGCTGTCGCAGCCGCCGAGCATCAGTGCCTCGTCGACGATCGCCTTCAGCGGCAGGTGCTTGCCGCCGCGCGCCTGCTGGTCCGCCGTGATGACCAGCACCGCGCCGGTGTCGGCGATGCGGTCGCGCAGCGCCTGCGCCGAGAAGCCGCCGAACACCACCGAGTGGATGGCGCCGATGCGCGCGCAGGCCTGCATCGCCACCACGCCGTCGATCGACATCGCGATGTAGATGACCACCCGGTCGCCCTTCTTCACGCCCAGCGATTTCAGCGCGTTGGCGGTGCGGCAGACACGCTCCAGCAGCTCGCTGTAGCTCACGTGCGTGACCTGGCCGTCGTCCGCCTCGAAGATGATCGCGGTCTTGCCGCCCAGGCCACGCTCGACGTTGCGGTCCAGGCAGTTGTACGAGGCGTTGAGCGTGCCGTCGCCGAACCAGCGGAAGAACGGCGCCTGGCTGCTGTCCAGCACCTCCGTGAAGGGCTGCTTCCATGCCAGGTATTCGCGCGCGAGACGGCCCCAGTAGGCCTCGTGGTCCGCATCGGCCTCGGCGACCAGCCGGTCGTAGGCCTCCCGGCCGGAGACATGGGCGCGGCGGACGAACGCCTCGTCGGGCGCGTAGACAGCGGAAGTTGTCGTGGACTTAGCAGTGGTCATGTCGGCTCCTGAAGGTTCGTTTGGCCCGGGCAGGCCGGCAGCATCAGGGCCCCGGAACCGGCCTGGCTTCCGCCCGGACCATTTGCGCGGCGCTTGATGCGTGTCATGCTTGCCCTCGGTCTTGTGCTCAAGAATTCAAGAATGGGTAGCCGAAGGATGGCCCACGAACTTTTCAGGAGACACACAAGAACATGACGAATGTTTGCAGCCGCGGAGGCGCTCGATGAGCGCCGGCGCCGCATCGGTCGCCGAACCCGCAGCGGCCCCGGCGCCGCTGGAGCGCTACCTGACCCTGCAGACCGGCCTCGACCTGGTCGACCAGGGCCTGTCGATCTTCGACCGCGACCTGCGGCTGGTGGCCTGGAACAGGGCCTACGTGCGCCTGCTCGACTTTCCGGACGAGATGGCCTACCTGGGCGCGCCGTTCGAGAGCTTCATCGGCTACAACGCCCGCCGCGGCGAATACGGCCCCGGCGACCCCGATGCGCTGGTGGCCCAGCGCGTCGCGGCCGCGCGCACCTTCGCCACGCACGAGATCGAGCGCGTGCGGCCCAACGGCCGCGTGCTGCGCATCCGCGGCGAGCCGGTGCCGGGGCACGGTTTCGTCACGATCTACCAGGACGTGACCGAGCAGCGCCGCGCCGAGCGGATCATCCGCGACCACAACGCCGAGCTCGAAGCGCGGGTTGCGGCGCGCACCGGCGAGCTCCAGCGCAGCGAGGAGCGCGTGCGGCTCATCATGGACTCGATCCCCGCGCTGGTGGCCTACTTCGACCGCCGGCGCGTCTACGCCTACCTCAACCGGGGCTACCGCGACTGGTTCCAGGTCGACACCGCGCGGCCCGAATGCGTGAGCGCCAAGCGTTTCCTGGGCGAGTCGGTGTATGCGCTGGTCAAGCCCAACGTGCTGCGCGCGCTCGCGGGCGAGACCCGCAGCTTCGAATACGAACTGCAGACGCACGACGGCCGGCGCCGCGCGGTGCGCACCTCGCTGATCCCCGATCACGGTCCGGACGGCGACGTCGCCGGCTGTTTCGAGCTCACCTTCGACATCACGGAGGAGAAACGCTCGCAGGCCCTGCTCGCGCGCGCCCACAAGCTCGAATCGCTGGGCCATCTGACGGGCGGCCTCGCGCACGACTTCAACAACATCCTGACGGTGGTGATCGGCAACCTCGCCGCGCTCGCCGAAGAACGGCCGGGCGATCCCGCGCTGCCCGAATACGTGCAGCCGGCGCTCGATGCCGCGCGGCGCGGGGCGGACCTGGTGCGCGGCCTCCTGAGCTTCGCGCGCCGCCAGCCCCTGCAGGCGGCGGCGGTGCATGTGGGCGCCCTGGTCGAGACGGTGGCGCGGCTGGTGCGGCGCTCGCTGCCCGAGACCCTGCGGCTCGAAGTGGACGTGGGCGATGCGCCGCTGTGGACCTGGATCGACGCCACCTTGCTCGAACAGGCGCTGGTCAACCTGGTGCTCAATGCGCGCGATGCCAGCGGCCCGGACGCGCGCATCTCGTTGCGCGCTCGCGCCGCCCACATCGATGCGGCGGTCGCGGCGCCGCTGCAACTGTCGGAAGGCGACTGCGTGCGCATCGAGGTGGAGGACAACGGCAGCGGCATGGACGAATATACGCTCGCCCACCTGTTCGAGCCCTTCTTCACCACCAAGGCCCCGGGGCGCGGCACCGGCCTCGGCATGGCGGTGGTGTACGGCTTCATCAAGCAGTCGGGCGGCGCGATCGACGTGCGCAGCGCGCCGGGGCGCGGCACCACGGTGACCGTCTGGCTGCCGGCCGCCGAGCCGCCTGCGCCCGACGCCGGGCCGGACGAGTCGGGCGCAGGCGCGCATCGCGCGGCCGACCGCGGCCTCGCGCTCCTGGTGGACGATGACGCGCAGGTGCGGCGCGCGATCCGGCGCAGCCTGCTCGAGCTGGGCTACGTGGTGCTCGAAGCCGACAGCGGCGCCGAAGCGCTGAAGCTGCTGGCCAATACGCCGGGCATCACGCTCCTGCTGTCGGACGTGGCGCTGGGCGGCGAGATCGACGGCAGCGCGGTCGCACAGGCGGCGCGCACAGAGGGGCGGGCCGGCGCGGTGGTCCTCATGAGCGGCAATGCGCCCGGCGACCTGCCGCGGCTGCCGGGCATTCCGCTCCTGACCAAGCCCTTCACTTCGGAACAACTCGACCGGGCCATCGAGGAGGGAACCCCGCCATGAATGAAAGAGAGCAGCACCCCGGCACCGGCACTACGGTGCATCGCGCCGCGGGCGAGGACGCGGGCACGCCCGCGCTGGTCTACGTGGTCGAGGACGACCCGGGCGTCGCGCGGCTGGTGATCTCGGCGCTGCAGGAGTTCGGCTTCAACTGCGAGACCTTCGGCAGCGGCGCGGCGGCGCTGCGGCGCCTGCAGATGGAGAAGCCCGACCTCTGCATCATCGACCTCGGCCTGCCGGACATGGATGGCTTCGACCTCATGCGCCGCATCACCGCGACCTCGAACGCGGGCGTGCTGATCCTGACCGGCCGCGGCCATCCGGCCGACCGGGTGATGGGGCTGGAGATGGGCGGCGACGACTACGTGGTGAAGCCCTTCGAGGCGCGCGAACTGGTCGCGCGCGTGCGCAGCATCCTGCGCCGGCGCAGCCTCGCGCCCGGGCAGTCGCCGGGCAAGCGTCGCTATGCGCGCTTTCTGGGCTGGCGCGTCGATTGCGCGGCCAACCTGCTGCGCGCGCCCGACGGCGCCGAGCACCAGGTCGGCACCGCCGAGATGCAGGTGCTGCGCGCCTTCATCGAACGCCCGCACCAGATCCTCACGCGCGAGCAGCTCACCGGCTCGCGCGACCTGGCGCCGACCGACCGCAGCATCGACGTGCGCATCTCGCGCCTGCGGCGCAAGGTCGAGCCCGACCCGCACGATCCTTCGGTGATCAAGACGGTGTATGGGGCGGGCTACCTGTTCGCGGCGGATGTGAGCTGGGAATGAAAGCTGCTTTGCGAAGGCATCGAGTCCCCGCATCCGGGGACGCCGCTTTATCGACACGCCTTGCGCATCCTGCTCGTCGCTGATCTCCACTACGCGCTGCCCCAGTTCGACTGGGTGGTGCGCTCGGCGCCGTCCTTCGACCTCGTGGTGCTGGCCGGCGATCACATGGACGTGAGTTCGCCGGTGTCGCTCGATACGCAGTCGGTGGTGCTGCTGCGGTACTTCGCGCTGGCCAGGCCGGGCCGCTCGCTGGTGGTGGCTTCCGGCAATCACGACCTCACGGGTGCGGACCGGCATGGCGAACGTGCCGCCCTCTGGCTGCCGGAGAGCCGCCGCACCGGCATCGCGATCGACGGCGATTCGCTGGAGCTCGGCGACACCCTGGTCACCGTCTGCCCCTGGTGGGACGGCCCGGTGGGCCGCGCCGCGCTCGAAGCGCAGCTGGCGGCCGACGCGCAACGCCGCCCCGCGCGCTGGGTCTGGATCTACCACTGGCCGCCCGTGGATTCGCCCACCTGCTGGACCGGCAGGCGCCACTACGGCGATGCCGACGTGGCTGTCTGGATTGCGCAATTTCAGCCGGACTTTGTGCTCACCGGACATGTGCACGAGCCGCCATTCAAGCCCGAGGGCGCTTGGGCGGACCGTGTCGGCACCACCTGGGTCTTCAATCCGGGCCGGCAGATCGGGCCGGTGCCCGCCCACATCGTGATCGACCTCGGTGCGGGCACCGCATCGTGGCACTCGCTGATGGGCGAGGAAATGCTCCAGCTTGGTGCGAAACGCGCACCGGCGCGCTCGGTCTTCTGAGTCCGCCGGGCCGCGACCGGATCAATAGTCGGGATTCGGTTCGCGCGCCGAGCCGGGACTGGCCACCGGCCCCTGGCGGTGCGCGAGCTGGCCGAGCACGTGCGAGACCATCGCGAGGCCGGGCGAATCGCCGTACTGGTTCTTCAAGTCGGCGAGGTAGGTCGTGACGAAATGCAGCCGTTCGGCCAGGCCCTGCGCGATGAGCCGCATGATGGCCGGATCGCTCATGAGAAAGGCACGGCCGTCGACCGCGTGGCGCACGACGCATGGCGTGCTCGCCGCCACCGTGGCGCTGAAGGGCGAATCCAGCAGCAGCGAGATCTCGCCGATCGCGGCGCCCGGCTTGCTGATCGAATTGATCACCGTGCCGCCCTTGCTGACCTGCAGGACGCCCGACACCAGCACCCACAGCCCGCCGCCGGCCTCGCCCTCCCGCACCACCGCCTCGCCCGGTGAGAGCGCGATCTCCGGAAGGCCGGCCGTGTGGTGCAGCAGTTGGTCCATGCGCGAATGGCAGGCAAGGGTCGTGCCGCGGGCGAGTGCACCGCAATGCTGCACCGCTGCATCCCAATGTGACGAATGATTACATCGCCCACCCGGGCCGATGAGCGCCTCGCAGAATCGTTTCGCATCCCCAATCAGGAGACCGACGATGAGCGAACCCGTGGTGGAAAAGATCCAGGCCAGCGCCAAGTACCGCGAGCTGCGCGACAAGCGCAACCGCTTCGGCGTGTGGCTGACCGTGCTGATGCTGCTCGTGTACTACGGCTACATCGCGCTGATCGCCTTCAACAAGCCCTTTCTCGCGCAGCCGATCGGCGGCGGCGTGACGACCATCGGCATTCCGATCGGCCTGGGCGTGATCGTCTTCACCATCGCGATCACGGCCTACTACATCCGCCGCGCCAACGGCGAGTTCGATCGCCTGACGCGCGAGATCATCCAGGAGGCGACGCGATGAACCACCGTGCACTTTCACGCGCCGTCGTCGCGATCTCACTGGCAGGCGCGGCAGGCCTTGCATGCGCCGCCGGCGGCGACGTCGGCCAGGTCGCCAAGCAGCCGACCAACTGGATCGCCATCGGCATGTTCTCGGGCTTCGTGCTGCTCACGCTGTGGATCACCAAGTGGGCCGCATCGCGCACCAAGTCGGCCGCCGATTTCTACACCGCGGGCGGCGGCATCACCGGCTTCCAGAACGGGCTCGCGATCGCGGGCGACTACATGTCGGCGGCTTCCTTCCTCGGCATTTCCGCCGCGGTGATGGCGACCGGCTACGACGGCCTGATCTATTCGATCGGCTTCCTGGTGGGCTGGCCGATCATCACCTTCCTGATGGCGGAGCGGCTGCGCAACCTCGGCAAGTTCACCTTCGCCGACGTCGCGGGCTACCGCTTCAAGCCGGGGCCGATCCGCGGTTTCGCGGCCTCGGGCACGCTGGTGGTGGTGGCGTTCTACCTGATCGCGCAGATGGTCGGCGCGGGGCAGCTCATCAAGCTGCTGTTCGGCCTCGACTACTGGGTCGCGGTCGTCATCGTCGGCGCGCTGATGATGATCTACGTGCTGTTCGGCGGCATGACGGCCACTACCTGGGTGCAGATCATCAAGGCGGTGCTGCTGCTCGCGGGCGTGACCTTCATGGCCATCATGGTGCTCGCGGGCTTCGGCTTCAGCCCCGAGGCGCTGTTCGCCAAGTCGGTGGAGGTGCGCTCGCAGATCGCGGCCAACGGCGGCAAGAGCCCGGCGGAGGCCTCGGCGATCGGCCTCGCGATCATGGGCCCGGGCGGCTTCGTGAAGGACCCGATCTCCGCGATCTCGTTCGGCATGGCGCTGATGTTCGGCACCGCCGGCCTGCCGCACATCCTGATGCGCTTCTTCACGGTGCCCGATGCGAAGGAAGCGCGCAAGTCGGTGTTCTGGGCCACCACCTGGATCGGCTACTTCTACCTGCTGATCTTCATCATCGGCTTCGGCGCGATCACGCTGGTGCTGACCAACCCCGAGTTCGCCGAGGTCGCGACGGGCACCATCAAGGGCGGCGCGGGCGCGGCCAACATGGCGGCGGTGCTGGTGGCCAAGTCGGTCGGCGGCAACGTGTTCTACGGCTTCATCTCGGCGGTCGCCTTCGCGACCATCCTGGCGGTGGTGGCGGGCCTCACGCTCTCGGGCGCCTCGGCGGTGTCGCACGACGTCTACGCCACGCTGATCAAGAACGGCAAGGCCGACAGCCGCGCCGAGCTCAAGGTCTCGCGCATCACCACGGTCGCGCTCGGCATCGTCGCGGTGCTGCTGGGCATCGCGTTCGAGAAGCAGAACATCGCCTTCATGGTGTCGCTGGCCTTCGCGGTAGCGGCCTCGGCCAACTTCCCGGTCCTGTTCATGTCGGTGCTGTGGAAGGACTGCACCACGCGCGGCGCGGTCATCGGCGGATCGCTGGGGTTGATCTCTTCAGTGGCGCTGACGATCGTGTCGCCCTCGGTGTGGGAAGCGACGCTCGGCAATCCGAAGGGCTCGGCGCTGTTCCCCTACGCATCACCGGCGCTGTTCTCGATGGTCATCGCCTTCCTCGGCATCTGGATCTTCTCGCTGATGGACCGCAGCAAGCAGGCGCAGAAGGAGCGGGCGGCGTTCCCGGCACAGCAGGTGCGCTCGGAGACCGGGCTCGGCGCGGCCACCGCCTCGGCCCACTGATCACGCAGCGAGGCCGCGCAGCTTGAGAAAAGCCAGCGCGGCCATCACCGCATCGTTGAGCGCATCGTGCGCCGGGCGCTGCGGCAGGCCGAGGTCGGACATGATGGTCGCGAACCGGAGGTCGATGTCACCGCCACGCTCGTGCACCGGGCGCTGGCGGTTCTTGTATTCGTAGTAGAGCGCCGAGACTTCGATCTTCGGCTGCGGCAGGCCCATGCCGAGCATCGGGAAGAGGGCGCGATCGATCATCGCGACGTCGAACTCGAGGTAGTAGCCGACCAGCGGCCGGCTGCCGATGAATTCCATCAACTGCTTCAAGGCGTCGTCCATCGCGATGCCCTGTGCCACGTCGCGCTCGCGCAGGCCGTGCACGCGCACGCTGTCGGGCGACACCGCGCGGCGCTCGGGCTTCACCAGCAGTTCGAGCCGCTCGCTGCACAGCACGCGGTTGCCGCGGATGCGCACCGCCGCGATGGCCACGATCTCGTCGCGGCGCACATCGAGCCCGGTGGTCTCGCAATCGAGCGCCACCCATTCGTCCGGCGGGGGCGGATCCCACATGAAGCGGAAGCGCGGATCGCCGAGGTGGTAGAGCAGCCACCCGCGCTTGATCGCGGCGAAGGCGCCGGTCACACCGCGTCCAGATGAAAGCGCAGCCGCAGCATGCGGCGCAAGCGTTTGACGACCTGCAGCGTGTCCTTGAGCAGATCGCGGTCGAGGCTGTTGAGCTTCGCGGGATCGACGCTGCCGCTCACCGGCTTGCGCGCTTCGAGTTCCGCAAGACCCGCCGACAAGCGCAGTCCCATGAAGAAATGCAGGCTCTGCAGTACATCGTCGGCAAGGGCCCGCTCGATCTGCCCGCGCGAGACCAGCGCCGCGAGGCGCGCGGCGGTCGATGTGTCCGCAAGCCGGGCGGCCAGCGCGAGGCTGCGCACGCCATGCACCAGCGGAAAGAGGCCCTGCTTCTTGATGTCGAGGCTGCGCGCCGCGTCGTCACTGCCGCCGCCGAAGTCGAGGATGCGCTGCCACCAGCCGCTGTCGGTCGCGAAGGCATCGACCACCGAGGCGAAGCGCGCCAGCATCGGCTCGTTGTCGGTGGCGATCTGGAACAGGCGCTCGCGCACGCCCGCGAGCAGCGAGGCATCGCCGCAGACCGCATGCGCATCGAGGAAGATCGCGAGCGACATCAGGTTGTCGCCATCGGGTTGCAGCAGCCAGCCTTGCGCGCGGTCCGCGAATTCGCGTTCGCCGCCGCGCCAGCGCGGGTTCGACAGCATCACGCCGCCGGGGCAGGGCGGATAGCCGAAGTCCACCAGCGCCTGCGTCATGCGCGCGCAGATCGCTTCGAGGTCTTCGGGCGGCGCATAGCCGTCGCGCAGCAGCAGGCCGTTGTCCTGGTCGGTCTTGAGCAGTTGTTCGCCGCGGCCTTCGCTGCCCATGACGAAGAGGCAGCTGTTGGCAACCAGATCCGCCGGCGCGACGAGCTGCCAGGTGCGCTCGAACAGCTTGGCATTGAGCGCCTGCACCAGCGTGGCGATCTGCCCGACCCGCGTGCCGCCGCGCTGCAGCAGTCCGATGAGCCGCGTGATGTGCTCGCAGGCCTGCGCGAGCGCCGCAAGGTCGCGGGCCTCGGCGATCTCGCGGTTGATGAGGTAGGAATGGTTCGCGAGAAAGCTGAACAGGTCCATCGCCTCGAGCACGCCGATGACCCGCTCTTCGGCTTCGTCGGCCATCACGACCACGCGGTGCACCTTGTGCCGCACCATGACCGTGAGCGCATCGCCCACCGGATCGCCCGCGCGCACGGTGATGAGCCCGAAGCTCGCGATTTCGCCGACCGGCAGCCGGTCGAGCGGCGTGCCGTGCAGCACCGCACGCTGCAGCGTGGTCACGGTGAAGATGCCGAGCCGCGGCGGATCGGACCGGCCGTCGCGCACCAGCACGTTGGTCGCGCGCTCCGACTGGAAGAGCCGCACCACCGAGAGCACGTCGCAGTCCGCATCGACGAAATGCGGCGCGCGGATCGCGATCGCATCGACGCGTGCCATCTCCAGCGACTGCAGCTCGTGCCGTCCGCGCTGGCCCGCGATCGCTGCGAGCTTGTTCGAGAGATCGGAGAACAGCCGCGCGCCGAAGGTCGCGTTGCGCGCGATCAGCCCGTTCACCAGTTCGCGCGAGAGCTGGTAGGCCAGCATCTCCTCGGCCGCGACGAAGCGGCCCGCGACCTGGCCGGTCAGCAGGCTGCGGCCGTCGAAGGTGTCGTTGGGCCCGAAGCCGGCGACCGGCTCCGTGCCGCCATGCTCGTACTGCCGCGCGAAGCCCTTGATGACCACGAAGAGATGCGTCGGCGCCATGCCCGCATCGAGGATCGCATCGCCCTCGCGGAAGTAGGCGATGTCGACCCCGGCGCGGACGATCTGCTGCTCTTCGGCATCGAGGCAGTCGAAAGGCGATGCCTGGAAGTTGAAGGCGTTGGGCATCCACGCACGATAGCGCGGGATGCGCGGATCAGGAACGCGGCCGAGGCGGTGATTGATGTGGCTCAGGGATGCGCTGGTGCGTCCGGGCCGCGTCCAGGCGCCGCCGCAGCCGCTGCGCGAAGCAGGTCCAGCAGTCGCTGGCGCTGCGGCCGGATGCGGTCGACCGGTCCCCCGATCCCGATGACCACCGATCGCCCGTGCACGGTCGGCGGCAGGAGCATGCAGAGCGTGGCGCCGCCGGCGATCGGAATGTTCTCGGCATAGGCGTGGCCTTGCTCGCGGGCCTGCCGCACGCGCTCAAGCATCAAGTCCAGGGGCTGACGGTCTTCCATGCGCGGCGTCGCGACGTTGGCGCGCCGCACCAGGCGTTCCACTTCGCGGTCGTGGTAGGGCGTCATCAGCATCCAGCCGGTGGCCGACAGGGTCAGGGGCCGCATGCTGCCTTCCTCGGTGTGGAAGCGCAGCGGGTGGATCGACTGGATCACGCGGATGTACTGCGTGTGCACGTCGTTCTGCAGCGCGATCGAGACCGCCTCGCCGGTCGCGCTGTGCAGGTCGCGCATGAGCTCGAACACCTTGCCCTCGCCGAACAGCGCATGGCTGATCCAGTCGCCCAGCGCCGCCACCTTGAGCGTCGGGAAGTAGTGCCGCCTGGTGCGGTCGTAGCTCAGATAGCCCAGGGCCGTCATGTTCTTCAGCAGCACGGTGCCGCTGGACTGCGGATAGCCCAATGCGTCGCAGATGTCCTTCAGCGACTGAGGCCTGCGCTCGCGCTCGAAGAAGGCCAGGACCTCGAGCACCCGGACGGCCGATTTGACGGGCGGGGCCCTCATGGGCGCTCCGAATTCACATATGTGATGTTGATATGCACAAGGCGATCATACTTGCTTACCTGTCGGCAGGTTGGCATGATGCGTCCAAGCCGTCCGGCGCGAGAGCCGGACGTTGTCCAGAAGACGGAGACAAGCATGAAAGAAGGACAGGCAAAGCCCCGGCGTCTCGACGTGGTGGTGGTGGGCGGCGGCTTCGGCGGCATGTATGCGATCTACAAGTTTCGCGAGATGGGTCTCACGGTCCAGGGCATCGAGGCCGGCGGCGACCTCGGCGGCGTCTGGTACTGGAACCGCTACCCGGGCGCGCGCGTCGACCTGCCGAGCATCGACTACAGCTACTCGTTCTCCCCAGAGATCGAGCAGGAGTGGAACTGGTCGGAGCAGTTCGCGGGGCAGCCGGAACTGCTGCGCTACATCGATTTCGTCGCCACCCGGCTCGACCTGCGCCGGCATTTCCAGTTCAACACGCGCGTGACGCGCGCCGCCTGGGACGAGGAGCGGCAGCTCTGGACCGTGACGACCGACCGCGGCGAGGTCTACGAGAGCCCCTACTGCGTCATGGCGACCGGCCCGCTGTCGATCCCGAAGGAACCCGAGATCGCAGGGCTGGCCCGCTTCAAGGGCCGGCTGCTGCACGCGGCCAAGTGGCCGCACGAGCCGGTGGGCCTCGCGGGCCGGCGCGTGGGCGTGATCGGCACCGGGTCGACCGGGATCCAGATCGTGCAGGAGGTCGGGCGCGAGGCCGGCGAGCTGTTCGTGTTCCAGCGCACGCCGAGCTTCACGATGCCGATGCGCAACGTCAAGCTCGAGCCGGACTACCTGGCCGAGGTCAAGCGCCATTACGCGGGCATTCGCGAGGCGGCGCGCAACAGCGCGGTCGGCGGCACCCGGCCGCAGTCGACGCGCGCCTTCTTCAGCGTCACGCCCGCGCAGCGCCGTTCGCTGCTCGAGGACGCCTGGAAGCAGGGCGGCCTGGCGATGCTCGGCACCTTCTCGGACCTGCTGGTCAACGAGGAGGCCAACGAGACCGTGGCCGAATTCGTGCGCTCGAAGATCGGCGAGGTGGTGAAGGACCCGGCGACGGCGGAGGCCCTCAAGCCGCGCGGCTACCCGATCTTCGCGCGCCGTCCCTGCATCGACACCGAGTACTACGAAACCTACAACCTGCCGAACGTGCACCTCGTGGACTGCCTGTCCGATCCGATCGTCGAGGTGACCGAGAAGGGCGTGCGCACAGAGGCCGGCGAGGTCGAGCTCGACATCCTGATCCTCGCGACCGGCTACGACGGCCTGACCGGCGCGCTCACGGCCTTCGAGGTGGCCGGCCGCGACGGCCGCACGGTGAACGACAAATGGAAGGAGGGCGCACGCTCCTACCTCGGGCTGATGATGGAGGGCTTTCCGAATCTCTTCATGACCACCGGGCCGAACGGTCCTGCTGCGCTCGCGAACATCATCCGCATCAGCGAGAACGACGTCGACTGGATCGCGGCGCTCATCGTGCACATGCACGAGCAGGGCCTTTCGGCCGCCGAGCCGACCGTGCAGGCCGAGAACGCCTGGATGGACATCGTCTCCGCGCTGGCCGGGCGCTCGCTGATCACCAAGGCGAAGACCTGGTGGGTCGGCACCAACGTCAAGGACAAGCCCTCGGGACTCACGATGTTCACGGGCGGCTTCCAGAAGTACCGCGAACACTGTGCCGCCGCAGCGGCGGACGGCTTTCGCAGCCTCGCGTTCGAGCGTCGACAGGCGCTTGCTGACGCCTAGGCGTCAGCGTCCGGGGCACCTCCTCTTGCGTGGCGGCCCGAATCGACGCACATTAATTACCGGTCGGCAGGTAACTAGGTCCTGCTGGTGGAACACTAGGAGATTTCATGGAATTCAAGACCCTGCTCGTCGAGATCAAGGACCGCATCGCGCTGGTCACCCTGAACCGCCCCCCCGTCAATGCCCAGAACGCCGAGATGCGCGCGGACATCACGGCCTGCTTCGACGAGCTGTCCGATCGCGAGGACGTCGCCTGCATCGTGCTGACCGGCTCGGGCAAGGTCTTCTCGGCCGGCGCCGACATTCGCGAGCGGCCCAACCTCGGCGCCACGCCGGGCGCCTACGGCCGTCACAACCGGCTGGTGCGCGAGTCGTACTACGCGGTGGTCGAGTGTTCCAAGCCCGTGATCGCGGCCGTCAACGGCCCGGCGATGGGCGCGGGCTTCGGGCTCGTGATGGGGTCGGACATCTGGGTCGCTTCGGAGGATGCCTACGTCTCGATGCCCGAGATCAACGTCGGCCTGGCCGGCGGCGTGACCTTCCTGCAGCGCGTGTTCAGCCAGTCGCGTGCGCGCCGGATGTTCTATACCGGCATGAAGGTCGACGCGAAGGAGCTCTATCGCCTCGGCCTCATCGAGGCCTGCCTGCCGGCCGACGAACTGCTGCCCTATGCGATGGAGATCGCGCGCGACATGGCGTCGAAGAGCCCGATCGCGCTGCGGCTCGCGAAGGAAGCGGCGCGCATGACGATGGTGATGCCGCCGCGCGACGCCTACCGCTACGAGCAGGGCAACACGGTCGCGCTGTCGAAGACCGAGGATGCCAAGGAAGCCCAGCGTGCCTTCCTCGAAAAGCGTGCGCCGGTCTACACCGGACGCTGAAGCAGCGGCGCTTGCACGCGTGGCGCGCCGATTGCGGCTGCTACCATCGCTAGCGTTCCGGCGGCGCTGTGCGCCGCCCCATCGATGACCCAGTAGGACACCCCCCGCCCATGGCCAATGGTCCCGCGGACCCCGTGGAAGCCGCCTCGGAATCCCCATCCTCCACTCGCACCCGTTCGGATGCGCGGCAGGAGCAGCTGATCGAGATCGCGATCCGGCTCTTCGCGCGCAAAGGGTACGAGGGCACCTCGCTGCGCGACATCGCGGAGGAGGCCAAGATCACCAAGGCTGCGCTCTACTACCACTTCCCGAACAAGGAAGAGCTGTACGAGCGCATCGTGCTGGAGTCCATGCAGAACCTGGTCGACACCGTGGGCGCGGCGATGCGCGAGGGCGCCACACCCGCCGATCGCGTGCGGCTGTTCATGCGGGCTTCGGCCGACTTCCTGGATCGCAGCCGTGATTCGTGGATCGCCGGTTCCAACGCCTTCTGGTCGAACAGCGATGCCCGGCCGCGTGCCGTCACGGTGCATCTGCGCGACGCCTACGAGCGCCTGCTGCGCGACAGCATCCGCGACGCGATCAGCCAGGGTCAGTTCCGACCGGTCGACCCCTCGATGGCCGGCCGGATGCTGCTGTCGATGCTCAATCACCTGTGCCGCTGGCATTCGCTGGGCGGTCGGCTGACCACGCGCGAAGTGATCGACCAGTACCTCGACATGGCCTTCGTGGGCCTCAACGCGCCCGCCGGGCGCTGATCCCCTGAGCTGAAACGGACGCGAAGGCGTCCCCGGCCACCGGGCCGCTCTCGGGTAAACCCCAGGCAATTTACTTACCGGCCGTAAAGTAAACTGATTCAGATGATGGAGACGACGGCCATGAGCCTTGTTCGCTGCCTGAGAGCCCTGCTGGTCTGGATGGCATGGGGCGCCGCGCTGCTGGCAGGCGCGCACGCCGAGACTTTTCCGGCCAGGCCGGTGACCATCGTGGTGCCCTACGCGGCCGGCGGCTTCACCGACCAGCTCGCGCGCGTGATCGCGCCGGCCTTGTCGGCGCGCTGGGGCCAGCCGGTCGTGGTGGACAACCGCAACGGCGGCGGCACCACGATCGGCACCGCGCTGGTGGCACGCGCGCCGGGCGACGGCCACACGCTCTTGCTGACCGGCTTCGGCTTCACCGCGAATCCTTTGCTGATGAAGAACCTGCCCTACGACCCGAAGGCGCTGGCGCCGGTCACGCTGGTCGCCGATGCGCCGAGCGTGCTCTTCGTCGCCAACAAGGTGCCGGCCGGCAACCTCAAGGAATTCGTGGCCTACATGCGCCGCAACCCGGGCAAGGTCGTTTTCGCGTCGTCGGGCAATGGCTCGAGCCCGCACATCGGCGCCGAAATGCTGGCCTCGATGGTCGGCGTGCCGATCGTTCATGCGGCCTACCGGGGCAATGCGCCGGCCCTGAACGACCTGATGGGCGGCCAGGTCGATGCGATGTTCGACTCGCCGAGCTCGATGAGCTTCGTGCAGGCCGGCCGCATGAAGGTGATCGGCGTCGCGAGCGAGCAGCCGATCGCGCGCAACCCCCAACTGGTCCCGTTGGCCCAGGCCGGCGTGCCCGAGCTCGCCGGCTTCGTCTGCGGCGGATGGTTCGGCTTCTTCCTGCCGGCGAAGACGCCGTCCGACTTGCAGCAGCGCATCTACGAGGACCTGCGCGCCGTGCTGGCCCAGCCGGAGCTGCGCGAGGGCATCCAGAACGTCGGCGGCGAGCCGCGGCAGACGACCCCGGCCGAATTCGCCGCCTACCTCGACGCGGAGACGCAGCGCTGGGCGCCGGTGATCCGCGAGCGCAACATCCACCTCGACTGACCCCGGCCCGCAGCCATGACGCAACAACACACCGACGACATCACCGACGCCTATGCCGCGTTCCGCGCCGAGCTGCGCGAGTTCGCGCAACGCGAATGCCCCGAAGCCCTCAAGGCGGTGGTGCGCAGCAACCAGAAGGTCACGCGCGCCGAATACAGCGCCTGGCAGAAGAAGCTGCACGCGCACGGTTGGGGCGCACCCAACTGGCCGGTCGAACACGGCGGCACCGGCTGGGACCTGCAGCAGCGCTACCTGTTCGAGGAGGTCATGGCCGAGGCCGACTGCCCGCCGCTGTACCACCATGGCCTCGGCCACATCGGGCCGGTGATCATGCACTTCGGCACCGAGGCGCAGAAGGCGCGCTTCCTGCCGCGCATCGTCGAGGGCAGCGAGTGGTGGTGCCAGGGCTATTCCGAGCCGGGCTCGGGCTCGGACCTCGCATCGCTGCGCACCTCGGCCGTGCGCGACGGCGACTGCTACCTGATCAACGGCCAGAAGATCTGGACCTCCCATGCCCAGGAGGCCGACATGATGTATACGCTCGTGCGCACCTCGGCCGAGGCACGCAAGCAGGCCGGCATCTCGCTGCTGCTGGTGCCGATGGACAGCCCCGGCATCGAGGTGCGGCCGATCCCGACGATCGACCACTGGCACCATGTCAACGAGGTGTTCCTGCGCGACGTGCGCGTGCCGGTTGCGAACCTGCTGGGCGAGGAGGGCGGCGGCTGGCAATGCGCCAAGTTCCTGCTCGATCGCGAACGCCTGTCGCCCGCCACGGTACCGCGTCTGGCGCGCCTGGCCGACCAGATGGCCGAGCTGCTGCGCGCGCGCGGCCGCGAGTCCGACGCGGCACGCGCGAGCCAGCACGTGCTGCTCGAGCACCTCTACCTCGCGCAGGCGGGCGTGATGGGCGCGCGCGAGATGCTGCTCTCGGCGATCCAGGAAGAGATGCAGGGCACGCTCGCGGCCTCCAAGTCGTCGGCGCTCAAGCTGTACTGCTCGGAGCTGTCCCAGCAGCTCATCGGCATCGCGCTCGACGTCGCCGGTCCGACCTACGCCGCCCGGCTCGTGGACACAGTGGCCACGGACGAGGCCGAGGCCGCGCCGCTCAGGCAACTGATCCATACCTACCTGTTCTACCGCTCGCGCAGCATCGCCGGCGGCACGAGCGAAGTGCAGAAGAACGTGATTGCACGCGATATCTTTGGAGCCTGAAGCATGCCCTTTCAAGCCACGCCCATGTTCCCGGGCGACCTCTATGACACCACGCTGCGCGTCGCGGCCACGGCGCCCGTGGTCGAGACCTTCGAATCGCAGCAGCCCAGCGAGACCTGGAACCAGTTCCTGGCGCTCGGCTGGCAGGGCGTGCTCGTGAGCGAGGAGCACGGCGGCGCCGGATACCCGCTCGCCGACATGGCGGCGGTTGCGGAGGCCGCGGGCCGCCATGCGCTCGCGGCGCCGCTGGTCGCGCGCTGTGCGGTGCTGCCGGCGCTGCTGTCCGGCTTCGCGGCCCAGCCGGCCGTGGCCGAACTGCTGAGCCAGATGGTCGCCGGCGAGGCCTCGGTCTGCCCGGCGCTCGATGCCGCGGCCGCCTTGCGTTGCAGCTTCCGGGGCGACGAGCCCGTGCTCACCGGCACCGTGCGCGGCGCCGATCTGACCGAGCCGGCTTCGCACCTGGTGTTCCTGGCGCGCACGGCCGAGGGCGAAGACCTGCTGCTGCTGGCCGCGCGCGACGCGCTGCCGGGCCTCGCGTCCACCTGGCTCGGCATCGATGCGCGGCAGACCGCGGACCTCGAGATCGAAGGGGTGCGGCTTCCCGCGGGCGCGGTGCTGGCGCGCGGCGAGCGCGCCCGCGCCGCCGCGGCCCGGGCGCTCGACGTGGGCGCGCTCATGAGTTGCGCCCAGGTGGTCGGCGCGATGGGCGCGATGATCGAGCAGACCATCGAGTACCTCAACACACGCCAGCAGTTCGGCGTCGCGCTCGCCACCTTCCAGGCCCTGCGGCATCGCACCGTCGACATGTACGTGGCCTACGAGAATGTTCGCGGCATGGTGCGCCAGCGCGTGCTGGCCCAGGGCGACGACGGCGCGCGCGAGATCGCGCTGGTCAAGCTCTACCTGTCGGTCACGGCGCGCCAGGCCGCCGAAGCGTGCATCCAGCTGCATGGCGGAATCGGCATGTCGCGCGAGCTGCCGGCGGCGCGGCTGGCGATGCATGCGCTGTCGTGCAGCCTGCAATGGGGCGACCGCTTCGCGCAACTGGACCGCCTCGTGTCCACCGACCTGCACTGAGGGCGACGCACCATGCATTCCCTGCATCCGCTGTTCCATCCGGCCTCGGTCGCCCTGGTGGGCGCCTCGTCCGACCCCGAGCGCATCGGCGGCAGGCCGCTGCGCTTCATGCGGGAAGGCGGCTTCGAAGCGCCGATCTATCCGGTCAACAAGAGCGGCGACGCCATCCAGGGCCTGCCGTCGTTCAGGAGCGTGAGCGAGATCCCGCACCCGGTGGACCAGGCCGTGATCTGCGTGCCGGTGCAAGGCGTCGAAGCGGCGGTGCAGGACAGCATCGCCAAGGGCGTGCGCGCGATCCAGATCATGACCGCGGGCTTCGCCGAGATCGATGCCAAGGGGCGGGCGCTGCAGGCGCGCATCGCCGCGATGTGCCGCGAGGCCGGCGTGCGCCTGCTCGGGCCCAATTCGCTCGGCCTGCTGAATGTGCCGACGCGCTTCTTCTCGACCTTCTCGACCGCGCTCAATGGCCTGAAGCCGCAGCCCGGCCCGATCGCGCTCGCGACCCAGAGCGGCGCCTTCGGCTCGGCGACCTACGGCATGGCCTCGCTGCGCGGCCTCGGCTTCAGCAAGATCGTCGCCACCGGCAACGAGGCCGACGTCGACGTCGCCGAGTGCATCGACTACCTCGCGGACGACCCCGACACGCGGATCATCTGTGCCGCGCTGGAGTCCTGCCAGGACGGCGAGCGCCTGCGCCGCGCGCTTCGCAAGGCGGCCCGGGCCGGCAAGCCCGTGCTGATCATGAAGGTCGGCCGCACCGAGGCCGGCGCCGCCGCGGCTTCGACCCACACCGGCTCGCTGGCCGGCAACGACGTGGTCTACGACACGGTGTTCGCCGAGTGCGGCGCCTGGCGGCCGCAATCGATCGAGGAGATGCTCGACATCGCCTACGCGTTCTCGGTGCGCCCGGCGCTGCCGGTCAATGCCGACATCGGCATCGTCACCGGCTCCGGCGGCATCGGCGTCCTGATGGCCGACGAGGCCGGGGATCGCGGCCTCGCGCTGCCGGCACTGCCGGGCCCCGGCCGCGAGGCGGCGCTCGCGCTGCTGCCGTTCGCGGTCGCGAGCAACCCGCTCGACATGACGGCGCAGGTCACCTCGGTGCCGCAGGGCGTCTCGCGCTCGGTGGCCACGATGCTCGACCATACGTCGTGGGGCACGGTCTTCGCGTACCTCGCGCACGTCGGCCTCTCGCCGGCGCGCTTCGCTGCGACGCAGGCCGAGCTGGTCGCGGTGGCGCAGAAGCATCCGGGCCGCACGCTGGTGCTCGTGATGCTCTCCACGCCCGAGGTCAACCGGGCGCTCGAAGCCGAAGGCATCGTGGTGTTCGAGGACCCGAGCCGCGCGGTGCGCGCGGTCGCGGCGCTGGCTGCGCTGGCGCAGCGGCGCGAGATGCTGGCACTGCCGCCGCAAGCGCCGGCCGCGGCGGGTGCCACGCTCGATCTGGCGGGCATCGACACCGAGGACGGCGCCAAGCGCGTGCTCGCCGCGGCCGGGCTGCCGGTGCTGCCCGAGCAGCTCTGCACGTGGGCCGCAGAATCGGCCGAGGCCGCGCAGCGCATGGGTTTCCCGGTGGTGGCCAAGATCGTCTCGCCCGACATCACGCACAAGACCGAGGTCGGCGGCGTCATCCTGGACCTGCAGGACGCCGAGGCCGTGCGCGCCGCGCACGAGGAACTGATCGCGCGCGCGCGCCGGGCGCGGCCGCTGGCGCGGCTCGAAGGCGTGCTGATCGCGCCGATGCTGCGCGGCGGCGTCGAGGTGATCCTCGGCGTGCACCGCGATCCGACCTTCGGGCCGATGGTGATGTACGGCAGCGGCGGCACCGCGGTCGAGCTGTTCAAGGACGTGGCTTTCGCATCGGCGCCCCTGTCGACCGAGCGCGCGCGCGGTCTGCTGGACCACGTGCGCTCGACGCAGCTGCTGCGCGGCTGGCGCGGCGCGCCTCCCTGCGACGAAGCCGCACTCGTCGCGGCGCTGTGCCGCCTGTCGGAATTCGCCGCCGCGCATGCCGAGCTGATCGAGAGCGTGGAGATCAACCCCTTCGTGGTGCGGCAGGAGGGCGCCGCCTGCCTCGACGCGGTGATCACGCTGCGCGCGGCGGATGAAGCCGAAACCGGGCGGAGCAGCCATGGCCACTGACACCGATCGCATCGCGGCGCTCGAGCGCCGGCTGGCCGAGCTCGCCGATCGCGAGGCGATCCGCGAGGGCCTCTATCGCTACTGCCGCGGCATCGACCGCAGCGACGAGGCGGCATTGCGCTCGGCCTACTGGCCCGACGCGACCGACCGGCACGGCCCGTTCCAGGGCACGGCCACCGGCTTCATCGACTGGGCCGTGGCGAAGCTCGCGGAGGGCGGGCGCAACGTGCACATGGTGGGCAACATCGCGATCGAGCTGCGCGGCGAGGTGGCCGCGGTCGAGAGCTATTTCCATGCGCTGCAGGCCGACCGCACGGCCGCTGTCCTGCTGTGCGGCCGCTACGTCGACCGCTTCGAGCGGCGCGGCGGCGAATGGCGCGTCGCGGCGCGCGTCGTGGTCTACGACTGGATGCAGCCGCTGGCCGCCGAGCCCGGCAGCGAGGCCGAGCGCTTCGGCGTGCGCCAGCCGATCGGCGCCCGCAAGCCGGACGACCCCTGGTACGCCTTGCTCGCGAGCCTGCCGGCGGCCTGAGGCCGGCGCCGTTCAGACCGCCAGCGTTCCGCCGTCGACCGGCAAGGTGACGCCGGTGACGAAGGAGGCGAGGCCGGACGCGAGAAAGACGGCCGGGCCGGCGAGTTCGTGCGGCTGGCCCAGCCGGCCCGCGGGAATGCGCTGCATGAAACGCTGCAGGCGCGCCGGGTCGCCGCGCGTGGCCTCGGTCATCGGCGTGTGGATCACGCCGGGCGCGAGCGCGTTGACGCGGATGCCGTCGGGCGCGAGGTCCAGCGCCAGCGTCTGGGTGGCCATCTTGACCGCGCCCTTCGAGGCCGAGTAGCCATGGCAGCCGCCCTGCGCGATGAAGGCCGCGCCCGAGGCGATGTTGATGATCGAGCCGCGGGTGGCGCGCAGCGCGGGCAGCCAGGCCTCGACCGTGTTGTAGAGGCCGAACAGGTTGACGTCGAAGGTGCGCCGCAGGTTGGCGGCGGCGCGCGGGCTGTCGATGCCCTCGCGGATCAGCACCCCGGCGTTGTTCACCAGCGTGTCGACCGCGCCGGCCTGCTCGGCGACCGTGGCCGCGAGCGCCGAGCAAGCCTCAGCATCGCTGACGTCGAGCGCATGGGCCCAGCCCGCGACGCCGGCGGCGCGCACCTCGGCCAGCGTCGCCGCGCAGTCCCCGGCGTCGAGGTCGGTCACGACCACGCGCGCACCGGCGCGCGCGAAGGCCACGGCGATCGCGCGGCCGATGCCGCTGGCGGCGCCTGTCACCAGGGCCAGGCGGCCGGCCAGCAGGCCGGGCGTCTCGGGCAGCCGTTCGGGCAGGAAGAGGGGAGCGGGAGCCGTCATGATCGATCGGTCCGGGGGCCTCAGGCGGCCTTGACGCGGGCTTGCGCCTGACGCTCGCGGCGCGTTTCGACCCAAGCGTAGAACTGTCCCGCGATGCCCTTGCGGAACAGCATCACGACCAGCACGAAGACGAAGCCCTGGATGATCAGCACCCACTCGGCGAAGGAGGCGAGGTAGTTCTCCATCGTCACGATGACCATCGCGCCGAGCACCGGGCCGAGCAGCGTCTGCATGCCGCCGACGATGCAGATCAAGAGCGCCTCGCCCGAGGTGACCCAATGCACGTCGGTCAAGGTGGCGATCTGGAACACCAGCACCTTGAGCGCACCGGCCAGCCCCGCGAGCGCGGCCGAGAGCACGAAGGCCAGCAGCTTGTAGCGCAGCACCCGGTAGCCGAGCGACTGCGCGCGTGGCTCGCTGTCGCGGATCGCGCGCAGCACCTGACCGAAGGGCGAATGGACCGTGCGGTGGATGAGCCAGAAGGCCGCGCCGACCACGGCGGCGACGAAGACGTAGAGCACCCGGGTGTCGGCGAGCGAGAACAGGCCCAGGACCATCGGGCGCGGCACGTCCTGGATGCCGTCCTCGCCGCCCGTGAAGGGCATGCGCAGCGCGACGAAGTACACGAGCTGGGCGAAGGCCAGCGTGATCATCGAGAAATAGATGCCCTGGCGGCGGATCGCCAGCAGGCCCGTGACGAGCCCGAGCAGCGCGGCGGTCGCGACGCCGGCGAGGATGCCCGCCGCGCCGTCCCAGCCCCAGGCCTTGATCGCATGGGCCGCGACGTAGCCGGCCGCGCCGTAGAACATCGCGTGGCCGAACGACAGCAGGCCGGCATAGCCGACCAGCAGGTTGACCGAGGCCGCGAGCAGCGCGAAGCACATCAGCTTCATGAGGAACATCGGATAGACGAACAGCGGCGCCAGCGCGACGCACAGGATCGCGGCCGCGAGCAGGGCCAGGTTGGCGCGGGGGGAGAGGAAGGACATGATGAACGGCCCGGAAAGCGAACGGAAAAGAGGACTCAGTGGGCGCGGCCGAAGAGGCCGTTCGGCCGCACCGCGAGCACCAGGATCATCACGATGAAGACGACCACGCCGGCCGCATCGGGGTAGAGCAGCTTGGTCAGGCCCTCGATCGCGCCGAGCGCGAAGCCCGTGACGATCGAGCCCATGATCGAGCCCATGCCGCCGATCACGACCACGGCGAAGACGACGATGACCAGGTTCGAACCCATCAGCGGGCTGACCTGGTAGATCGGCGCGGCCATCACGCCGCCGAGGCCCGCGAGGCCGACGCCGAGGCCGTAGGTCAGCATCAGCATCCGCGGCACGTTGATGCCGAAGGTGCGCACCAGGCCAGCGTTCTCGTTGGCCGCGCGCAGGTAGGCGCCGAGCTGGGTCTTCTCGATGAAGAACCAGGTGCCCAGGCAGGTCGCGAGCGCGGCCACGATGACCCACACGCGGTACAGCGGCAGGAAGGTCACGCCGACGTCGATGCCGCCACCCAGCGGATTCGGATACGGCTGGCCGCTGGCACCGAACTGCAGCCGGAACGCGCCCTCCATGAGCAGCGCGACGCCGAAGGTGAGCAGCAGGGCGTAGACATGGTCGAGCCCGTAGAGGTGGCGCAGGAAGAGCCGCTCGAGCACGATGCCGAACGCGGCCACCACCAGCGGCGCGAGCAGCAGCGCCCACCAGTAGCCGAGGCCGAGGTACTGCAGCAGGCCCCAGGCGACGAAGGCGCCGAGCATGTACTGGGCGCCGTGCGCGAAGTTCACCACGTGCAGCAGGCCGAAGATGATCGAAAGGCCCAGGCTCATGAGCGCATAGAACGCGCCGTTGATCAGGCCGACGATCAATTGGCCGACCAGGGCCGCGGTCGGGATACCGAAGATGCTGTCCATCCGTCGTCCGTTCTCAGAGTCCCACCAGGGCTTCGACCTCGCCCTGCCGGGTGTCCAGTTCGTCCTGCAGGAAATGGCCGGCGACGCGGCCTTCCTCGATCACGTAGAAGCGGTCGGCCAGCGACGAGGCGAAGCGAAAGTTCTGCTCGACCATCAGCACCGTGAAACCGCGCTCGCGCAGCATCCGGATGGTCTGGCCGATCTTCTCGACGATCACGGGCGCGAGGCCCTCGGTCGGCTCGTCGAGCAGCAGCAGGCGGGCGCCGCTGCGCAGGATGCGCGCGATCGCGAGCATCTGCTGCTCGCCGCCCGACAGGCGCGTGCCGGGACTGCGGCGCCGGTTGTAGAGGTTCGGGAAGATCTCGTAGAGCTCCTGCACCGACAGCCCGCCCGGATGCAGCACCGGGGGCAACATCAGGTTCTCCTCGGTCGTGAGGCTCGCGAAGATGCCGCGCTCCTCGGGGCAGTAGGCCACGCCGAGCCGGGCGATCGCTTCGGGGGGCAGGCCGGTGGTCGGCCGCTCCTGCACCTCGATCAGCCCCTCGCGGCGCGCCAGCAGCCCGGTGATCGCGCGCAGGGTGGTGGTCTTGCCGGCGCCGTTGCGCCCGAGCAGGCACACCACCTCGCCTTCGAAGACCTCGAGGTCGATGCGGTCGAGCGCGAGGGTCTCGCCATACCAGCCGCGCAGGCCCTTCACGCGCAGCATGCGGCGCTTGCTGCCGCGGGCGTTGGTTTCAGGCATGGCCGGCACCCCCCACGTAGGCCTCGATCACGCGCGGGTCGCGCGACACCTCGTCGTAGCTGCCCTCGGACAGCACCTGGCCGGACTGCAGCACCGTGACCCGTTCGCACAGTTCGGCGATCACGCGCATGTTGTGCTCGACCATCAGCACCGTGCGGCCCCGGGCGACGTCGCGGATCAGCTCGACCACCGGGCCGATGTCCTCGTGGCCGAGTCCCGCCATCGGTTCGTCCAGCAGGATCATCTCGGGTTCGAGCGCGATCGTGGTCGCGAGCTCGAGCGCCCGCTTGCGGCCGTAGGGCAGCTCGCCGGCGCGGGTGTCGCGCCAGCGCGCCAGGCCCACGCGTTCGAGCAGCGCCATCGCGGGCTCGTCGAGCGAACGCAGCGCGGCGAGCGAGCGCCAGAACGCGAAGGTGCCGCCGCGCTTGCGCTGCAGCGCCACGCGCACGTTCTCCAGCACGCTCATCTGGCCGAACACGGCCGAGATCTGGAACGAGCGCACCAGGCCCGAACTCGCGACGCTGGCCGGGTCGCTCTGCGAGATGTCGCGCCCGTTGAAGAACACCTGCCCGGCGCTCGGCGCGAGGAAGGTCGTGAGCAGGTTGAAGCAGGTGGTCTTGCCGGCGCCGTTGGGACCGATCAGCGCATGCACCGAATGGCGCCGCACAGAGAGATCCACGTCCTTGACCGCGTAGAAGCCGCTGAACTGGCGGCTGAGCTTGCGGGCCTCGAGGATCGGCGCCTCGGTGGTCGCTGCGGAGCACATGGGCCTTGGCTTCCTCAGAGAAAGGCGTGCGTCGCGCCGCCGTCGACGAGCAGCGACTCGCCCGTGATCGAGCGGGCCGCGTCCGAGGCCAGGAAGCAGGCCGCGTCCGCCACGTCCTGGACACTCGACAGGCGCTGCATCGGCGTCTTGGCGATGCGCAGCTTGACCTTCTCGGCGTCGACGTTGAGCCGCACGCCCTCGGTCGGCACCGATCCCGGGCAGACCGAATTGACGCGGATGCCGCGCGGGCCGAGCTCGACCGCGGCCGAGCGCGACAGGCCCAGCACGCCCGACTTGACGCCGCTGTAGATCATGCCGTGCGGCATGCCGATGAAGGCCGCCGCCGAAGCGATGTTGACGATGCTGCCGCCCCGGGCCATGGCCTCGGCCGCGGTCTGGATGCCCCAGACGACCGAATTGAAGCCCGTGCCGACCATGCGGTCGAGCATCTCGGGCGTGATCTCGGCGATCGGTCCGTAGCGCACCCAGATCGCGTTGTTGACCAGGATGTCGAAGCGGCCATGGCGCTCTTTCATCGCCGCGATGGCGTTCGCGAAGGTCTCGCGATGCGTCACGTCGCCGCCGAAGGCCATCGCGCGCCCGCCGGCCGCTTCGACCGCCGCGGCGGCCTCCCTGGCGAGATCCTCGGCGCGGTCGAGGATGCCGACGATGCCGCCCTCGGCGGCGATGGCTTCGACGATGCCGCGGCCGATGCCGCGTGCGCCGCCCGTGATGAGCGCAACCTTGCCTTCAAAGCGTGGGGTCATGAGTCGTCCTTGCGAATTCGAAACGGATGAAAAGAGGGGACGGCGGCGTCAGGCGCAGAGCGCGCGATCATCGAAGCGCACCTCGGGCAGGCCGTGCACGCCGAGGCCGCGCACCACGAAGACGGCGCCGGCCTCGGGGTTCTGCGAGCGCAGCAGGTTGCCGCTGTCGCGAATCGACGTGAGGTAGAGCACGTCGAGATCCGGCCCGCCGAAGCAGGGGCAGGTGATGTAGGCATCGGGCGCGAAGTCGATCGTGCGCAGCAGCGTGCCGTCCGGCGCGAAGCAGGCGAGCTTGCCCGCCAGCACCAGCGCGACCCAGAGGCAGCCGTCGGCATCCACCGTGGCGCCATCGGGCGGCGAACCGAGCGAGCGGGTGTCGATGAACGGCTCCGCCGGGCCGCATGCGCCGGTCGCCGGGTCGTACGGGTAGCGGCGCACCTGGTGCGTCGGACTGTCGGCGAAGTAGAGCCATCGGCCGTCGGGGCTGAAGCAGGTCGCATTGGCGAGCTGGATGCCCCGGTCGAGCGTGCGCACCCGGCCGTCGGGCCCGAGCTGGTAGAGCGCGCCGAGCGGCTCGTGGCGGCCGAGGGTCATCGAGCCGACGACGAAGCGGCCGCGCCGGTCGGTGCGGCCGTCGTTCAGGCGCATGCGCTCGGCCCGGTGCACCACGCCGTCGCCGACGCGCACCAGTGCGCCCGTGGCGCAGTCGAGCAGGTGGAAGTCGTGTTCGAGCGCGAGCAGCAGGCGGCCGCTCTCGCACAGCGCGATCGACCCGATGTGGCCGGGCGCGGTCCATTCGGCGGTTGCGCCGGTCGAGGGCGAATGACGGCGCACGCGCTGGCTGCGGCCGTCGATCCAGTACAGCGACCCGGTGCGCTCGTCCCAGAGCGGGCACTCGCCGAGAAGATCGCGCTGCGGACTCAGGATGTCGATCCGGACCATCGTTCGCTGCTGGCGCTGCGCTTACTTGCTCTTGAGCAGGTCGCAGGCGCTTTCGCTCGCCGGGCGCCAGGTCTGCTCGGGCGGGATCTCGGCGACGACCTTGTAGAAGTCGTAGGGGCCCTTGGACTCCGAGGGCTTCTTCACCTGCACCGCATATACCGGGCGCATCACCTGGCCGTCCTCGCGCACCTTGACGTCCTTCGAGAAGAAGTCGTTGACCGGCAGCTCGTGCATCTTCGCCGCCACCGCCTTGCCTTCGTCGGTGCCCGCCGCCTTGACCGCGTTGAGGTAGTGCAGCGTGGCGCTGTAGGCGCCGGCATGGATATAGGTCGGCACGCCGTTCTTGTAGCGTTCCATGAAGCGCTTGGACCAGGCGCGCGAGGCATCGTCGCGATCCCAGTAGAAGGGCACCGTGAGCTGCAGGCCCTGCGCGACGTCCTGGCCCATCGCGGACACGCTGTTGATCGTCATGCCGAACACCGACACCGTCTGCCCGCTGCGCGTCAGCTTGTATTCGGCGGCCTGCTTCAGGGCATTCGAGAGGTCCAGCCCGGCGTTCAGGATCACGATCGCCTGCGCGCCGCTCGCCTGGGCCTGCAGCAGGTAGGAGGAGAAGTCGGTCGTGCCCAGCGGGTGCTTGACCGATCCGACGACCTTGCCGCCGGCGGCCTGGATGAAGCGGGTCGCGTCCTCCTGGAAGGCCTGGCCGAAGGCGTAGTCGACGGTGATGAAGTAGAAGCTCTTGATGCCCTGCTTCATGAGTGCCTGCACGCCCGCCTTGGGCAGCGCGTAGGTGTCGGTCAGGAACTGGACGTTCATCGGCGAGCAGGCCTTGTTCGTGAGGTCCGCCGTGACGGTGCCGGCCACCAGATAGGGCTTGCTGCGCTCGCGCATCAGCGAGCTCACGCCGAGCGCGATCGACGAAGCCGAGCCGCCGACGATGGCGTCGACCTTGTCGACGTCGAGCCACTTGCGGGCGATGTTCAGGCCGACGTCGGGCTTGTTCTGGTCGTCGGCCACGAGCACCTCGATCGGCTTGCCGAGCACCTTGCCGCCGAAGTCCTCGACCGCCATGCGCACGGCCAGCGAGGAGCCCGGGCCGCCGTTGGCGGAGTAGGGGCCGGTCTGGTCGGCCATGACGCCGATGCGCACCACATCGTCGCTGACCTGGGCCTGTGCGCCCGCGCATGCCGCGAGTGCGAGTGAAGCGGCGAGCGCAAGGCGGGCCAGGGGAATCGTCTGCATGGTTGTCTCCAGGGTTGTCGTGTAGGTCGAAGGGTGCCGCCGCGGGCGGGGCGGTCTTGTCAGGCCCCCGGCGGTTCGGTCGGCAGCCGGTGCGAGGCGAACTGCTCGCGCAACCGGGTCTTCAGCAGCTTGCCGGTGGCCGTGTGCGGCAGCTCGTCGACGAACACGACGTCGTCGGGCAGCCACCAGCGCGCCACGCGGTCCTTCATGTAGGCCAGCAGCTCGGGGCCGGTCGCGGCCGCGCCGTCCTTGCGCACCACGATCAGCAGCGGCCGCTCCTGCCACTTCTCGTGGCGCACGCCGATCACGGCGGCTTCCTTGACCGCGGGGTGTCCGACCGCGAGGTTCTCGAGGTCGATGGAGGAGATCCACTCGCCGCCGGACTTGATCACGTCCTTCGAGCGGTCGGTGATCTGCACGTAGCCCTCGGCATCGATCAGCGCCACGTCGCCGGTGGCGAACCAGCCATCGGCATCGAGCGCCGAGCCGGGCTCGTTGCCGTAATAGGCCGAGACGACCCAGGGGCCGCGCACCTTGAGCTCGCCGGCCATGGCTGCGCCGATCGGCAGGCGTTGGCCGTCGGCGTCGAACACCGCGATCTCGACGCCGAAGATCGCGCGGCCCTGGCGCGTCTGGATGCCGAATCGCTGGTCGAGCGGCAGCGCTTCGTGCGCCGGCAGCAGGTTGCCGATGGTGGCCAGCGGACTGGTCTCGGTCATGCCCCAGGCCTGGATCACATAAGCGCCGAGCAGGCGTTCGAATTTCTCGATGATGGCGCGCGGCGCCGCCGAGCCGCCGATCACCACGCGGTCGAGCTTGAGGCCCCGGCGCGCCGCCTCCGGCAGCGCTTCGAGATGCTGGAAGAAGCCGAGCCAGACGGTCGGCACGCCGAGCGACAGCGTGCATCCCTCATCCTTCATGAGCGCGAACAGGCGGGCGCCCGACAGGTCGGGGCCGGGCAGCACGAGCTTGGCGCCGCACATCGCCGCGGCGTACGGCACGCCCCAGGCGTTCACATGGAACATCGGCACCGCGAGCAGCACGCTGTCGCGCGCGCGCAGCCCGAGGCCGTCGGCGGCGCAGGCGGCCCACGAGTGCAGCACGGTGGAGCGATGGCTGTAGAGCACGCCCTTCGGATGGCCCGTGGTGCCGGAGGTGTAGCAGAGCGAGGAGGCGCTGTCCTCGGGCAGTGCAGGCCAGGCGAAGTCTTCGTTGCCGCCGGCCAGCAGATCCTCGTAGCTGAGCAAGGGTCGCGGCAGCGAAAGCGCCGGCAGCTGCGCCGGCTCGCACAGCGCGACGAAGGCCTTGACATGCGGCAGCGAGGGCGCGAGCTCGGCCACCAGGGGCGCGAAGCTCAGGTCGAAGAACAGGTACTCGTCGGCCGCGTGATCGAGGATGTAGCGGATCTGTTCCGGGAACAGCCGCGGATTGACCGTATGCAGGATGCTGCCGGCGCCCGAGACGCCGAAATACAGCTCGAGATGCCGGTGGGTGTTCCAGGCCAGCGTCGCGACCCGAGTGCCGGGCTCCATGCCCCGGGCCACGAGCGCCGAGGCGAGACGGCGCGCGCGCCGCGCGACCTCGCTCCAGCAGCTGCGCACAGAAGTCTGCGCGTCGACATGGGACACGATCTCGACGCGCGGGTGATGCGTGGCCGCATGTTCGAGCAGCGCGGAGATCTGCATGGAGCGCGATTGCATCAGGCCCAGCATCGAGTTCCCTTGGAAGGTGGAAATCTGGTCATATTTTGCCTGTCGGCCGGTAAGTAAATTGATGCTAGCAGCCGATCGCGCGCTTCGCGTCAAGGGTTTACCCGATGCGCGCGCACCATGGACGTAGGGGCCGCATGGCTATGACGCTTGGGCCCTGTCCTGGGGAGTCTTCTCGCGATAGGTGATGTCGCTGCGACGCTGCAAGGGACACCTGACTGCGGATGCCTGTCGGCCGCTGCGACCGCGGACGCCGGTCCGCCGAGTGGCTCGCGTCAGCCTTGGCTTGGCGCGCGACTCAGTTCGTTGTTGGCCTTGACGATCTCGCGCAGCATGCGCATGAACGCCTGCTGCTCCTTCTTGGGCAACGGTTCGAGCATGCGCGTCTGGGCGCGTAGCACGGCCGGCTCGACTTGGCCGAGCAGGGCCTGTCCCTCGTCCGTCAGGCGGAGCAGCCGGACCCCGCCGGTCGTCCGGCGAGGCGCTGCGCACCATCAGGCCGCGCGATTCCAGCCGGTCGATCACGCCTGCCATCGTCGAGGTATCGAGCCCGATCGAGCGCGCGAGCGAGCGCTGGTCCACTCCCGGCAGGCGTCGCACCGCCTGAAGGCTGGCGTACTGCACCGGCGTCACGCCGAAGGGCTCCGTTTCCTGCAGGAACACCGCGACCGCGATCTGTTGCAGCCGGCGGATGAAGTGGCCGGGAAGGGTGTCGAGATCGATGTCCGCTGGATCGGTCGGGGTCATGGGATGGATCAGGGTTAACCCTTTATTGATGAAAGTCCATTCTACCCCTACACTAATCATCAGTACACGGACGATAAGTGTAGCAATTCAATCCTTCCATCTCATTTCAATCGGAGCAGAGTCATGCAGTTCTATCGCGACGGATACCGCCCGGGCGACCCGGATATCCACCCTGCCGCGCCTCGGGCGCTCGCCCGGACGGCGGAGCTTCCCGCCGAAGTCGATGTGCTGATCGTGGGTACGGGCCCCGCAGGCACGGTGCTCGGCGCCCAGTTGTCGGTGTTTCCGGACATCGACACCCGCATCGTGGAGCGGCGCGCCGGGCCGCTGGAAGTGGGCCATGCCGACGGCGTCGCGTCGCGCACGGTCGAGACCTTCCAGACCTTCGGGCTTGCGGATGCGCTGATGCGCGAGGCCTTCTGGATCAACGAGGTGCGGTTCTGGGGCCCGTCCGAGCAGGACCGCTCGAAGATCGTGCGCACCGGGTGGGTGCCGGATGCCCCCGAGGGTCTGAGCGAGTTCCCGCACGTCATCGTGAACCAGGCGCGCATGCAGGAGTACCTGCTGGACTACATGGCCCAGTCGCCGAGCCGGCTTGCCACCAACTACGGCATCGAGTGCGTCGCCCTCGAGGTCGGCGAAGGCGAGTACCCGGTGGTGGTCACGCTGCGGCACGTGAGCGGCCCTGAAGAGGGCAGGGTGTTCACGGTGCGCGCCAAGTATGTCGTTGGCTGCGACGGCGCGCGCAGCAACGTGCGCCGTGCGATCGGGCGCGAACTGCACGGCGATGCCGCCAACCATGCCTGGGGCGTGATGGACGTGCTCGCGAACACCGACTTTCCCGACTGGCGCACCAAGAACGTGATCCAGTCCGCGGGCAAGGGCAGCCTGCTGATGATTCCGCGCGAGGGCGGGACCATGGTGCGTCTGTATGTCGATCTCGGCGAGGTGCCCGCGGGCGATTCGGAGATCCGCAAGACCACGGTGGAGCAGATGACGGCGATCGCGAACGCGATCCTGCATCCGTACTCGATCGACCTGAAGTCGGTCGCGTGGTCGTCGGTGTACGAGGTGGGCCAGCGGGTGACGGACCGGTTCGATGACGTGGCCGTCGGCGACGCCAGCGGGCGCCTGCCGCACGTGTTCATTGCCGGCGACGCCTGCCACACGCACTCGGCGAAGGCCGGGCAGGGCATGAACGTGTCGATTCAGGACGCCTTCAACCTGGGCTGGAAGCTCGCCGCGGTGCTCGAAGGCCGCTCGCCCCCGTCGCTGCTGCACAGCTACTCGGCCGAGCGCCAGTCGGTCGCGCAGGATCTGATCGACTTCGACCGGCACTGGTCGGCCTTCATCGCCCAGCCCACCGTCGATCCGGCGCATCCCGAACGCGGCGGCGTGACTTCCGAGCAGATGCAGGCGGAGTACGGGCGGCAGCTGCGTTACGTCGCAGGCCAGGCGACGAAGTACAAGCCGTCGCTGCTGACCGGGAACGATACCTACCAGCATCTGGCGACGGGGTTCGAGATCGGCACCCGCTTCCACTCCTCGCCGGTGGTCCGGGTTGCCGACGGCAGGCGGCTGCATCTCGGGCACGTCCACGCCGCCGACGGGCGCTGGCGCCTCTACGCCTTCGGCGACACCGGGCATGGCCTGCGCGATTTCGCGCGCTGGTTCACCGAATCGCCTGCTTCGCCGGCGCTGCGCTTCGCCCCCGCGGGCGCGGACCTGGACGCCATCGTCGATGTGCACGGGATCTTCCGCAGCGGCCACCACGAGATCGACATCGGCACGGTACCCGCGATCCTGCGTCCCTGCTCGGGGCCGCTGGGATTGCAGGATTGGGAAAAGGCGTGGGCGGTCGACCCGCGCGACGACATCTTCGCCGCGCGTGGGATCGCCAGCGCTGGCGCGATCGTGGTGGTCCGGCCCGACCAGTACGTCGCGCACGTGCTGCCGCTGTCCGCGCGCGATGAACTGAGCGACTTCTTCGCCGGATTCCTCCTCGAGCCCGCGCGGCGTTGAGCCGCGATGGCCGCCGGTGGCGACAGGGTGCGCGACGGTGGTACGCCCGTTCAGGCCGCTTCCGCCCATGGGCTGGAGCGGCTTCGCATCTCCCTCACCCGGCGTGCACGAGCTGCTCTGGCAGCCCGGTTCAAATGCTTGGTGACTCCTTCGCTCGCCACGCCCATGGAGCCCGAAAGGTGGGGGCGGACATTCACGTCACGCGTGGCGACTATTGTTGCGGGTGCTTCGCTGCGACGCGACGCGGTCTTGCCGGTGGGACCGATGTTGAAGCGCTCGCGGCCGGCGGCACGGACAGGGTCATGATGATTTTCAGATTTGACATAAGAAAGATTGTATTGCCTTCGATGGGCCTAAAAAAGGAACCCAACAGGGTCCCACATTCAAGGCTCATCGCCCTCGCCAAGCCAGCCGGCACCAACGCACAAGACGCGAACACTAGGCAGCAATCCCGCTGATGCACCGGCCGCACTGTAAGTGGTCGCCCAGACCGTGTCAACCAACGACGCCGGCGGTCTCGCGTGGCGAGCGTCCGTCGACAGATGACACGGCACCTCGGACGAAGTGCTTCGTCGTGGAAAGCGCTTTGAGGCTGCACGCTACTTGAGCTTGAGCACCGGGTTCGACGGCGGCACAGGCTGGACCCATCGGCCCGGCTCAACCAGCACAACCGCAGCGAGCCGGCTCACCACGGTATGGCCGCGACCAATCACCGAATACCGCACGACGTTCGTCCGATTGGGACCGGTCATGTGCCAGCCCGCCTTCACGACTTCGCGCTGGATGCGGTTCGCCTGATCCGGAACCTCGGCCTCGGCCACCAGCGTGGCCGCGAACATCTTGAAGATCAAGGGCGACACCAGCGCCATGCCTTCGGGCACGAAATGCACCACGGCGCCCGTCTCGTTGTACTTGAGCTCACGCGACGCCAACGACTGCTGCAGCCAACGCATGAAGTCCAACGCCAGCGGTCCCGGCTGTGGCCGCGATTCGTCGCGGCCCGGGATCTCCGGGAGCTTGTGCTGAAGGATCACGGGCGGTAGATCGGCGCGCGCAGCGGCACCCTCGCTGTCTTCGTGATCTGGTGATGCTCTACCTACATTCGCCCGCGCAGCAACCTCCGGCGCAGGTCCTGACATGAGCATAGGCCTGGGCCCGCCAACAGGCTTGCTCAATGCGTCAGATTCGGGCTTCTGGCCAGCAACGAGCGAGGAGCGTTCGGCCTTGCGACTTGAATCCGTCGTCGATGCGGCGACGGCGCCGCGCCCAACGTTCATGAGGTCCATCGGAGCGAGCATGCGGGCGGCCGTTCGCGCCGGCGTTGGCGCTGCTGGTCCTGGTGTTGGTGACTTTGCGGGCGCTTCCACGCGAGCGGCCGGTACTGGCATGGCCTGAGCTCTCTTTCTCCGCGGCGGCTGCATGGCGGCGTCAGACGCCATCTCCGAGGCGTCCAGCAGGTAGTCCGCTTCTTCGTCATCGAACATGGGCCGCTTCGGTATTGGCGGCTGCGAGGCGTCCGCGACCTTCAGTGGCCGTGCTGGTTTCTCGAGCGAAGGTCCGGGCCGCGCGGACGCTGACGATGCACCCGGCTTTGCCGCAGGCCTCGGCTTGTTCAAGGTGGGCGCCCTGATCATCTCGGCATCGTTTGGGCGCGCTAGCTGCTCGCTGCCGTGCATGTGACGGCAGGTGCCATGGATATTGGCGATGTCGATGCGCGCGAGACACAGGCATTGCAGACTGACCTCGATCGAGCGCAGAGCGCTATCGAAGCCGTAGTCGTAGCGCGCTGCGAAAGGCAACCCCTGCACATAGCCGGCACGGTCGGTTCGGCGCTCAACAACCTGCTGACCTTTGTGGACAGGACGACTTCATCACCCGACTGCTGCCGCAGAAAATTGCCGAGCCGGTGCTCGCTCAAGCCGTAGCCATAGAGCGGCGCGGTATCGAAGTGGCGAAGACCAGCCGCCAGGCTTCGGAAATCGCGGCCAGGGCCTACGACCCGGCGACAAGCGCAAACAGGTTGCCCAGCGGCGGAGCGCAGCCCAGGCCCAGCCGCGAGCCGGCCTGGAGCCTGTCGAGGACTGGCCGGCTCAAGATGCCGGCTCCCCAGGGCGCACGACGCCCTTGCGCAACAGTACATTGCCATACAAGCGCGCCTCGCCGGTTTGCACAATCGCGAAGGCGCCTCGCGCGCGCTCGTAGAAGGCTTCGCGCGGCAGCGCTTCGGCGCCAACCGTTCGGCCTTCGGCGTGGTGCGCAGCGAGCAGAAATTCCTGCACGATCTCGGGCACCGTCTGCGGAGCATCGACCACTGCCATCGAGGCCACTGGAGCGTCAACGAAGTCGTCCAGCGGCAGCAGCGTGAGCACGGCCCGAACCACCGGCAGCGCCGCGCATCCGTCCATCCGAATCAGCCGACGGGCGCAGCTGCCTGAAGGAAAGTTGGCGTCGACGATGGCGATCTCGTCTCCATGACCCATAGACGCCAGTGCATGGAGCAACTCCGGCCCAAGCAGAGGATCGAGCGTTTTCAGCATGATGCGGACTGACTCCCTTTCGGGTTCACGGACGAAGCGGATCGTCCAGGTTGCCCTTCAAAGCCAAGATTGTGCGCGAACTATCAAGCTGATCGACTCGGGACTGCCCCTGTAGGGCGGAGAACGATTGAAGCGCGAACCCCCACCAATCAGGGCAGAGGTCGCTGGATTAGACCCGTTCTAGGATGACCGCAATTCCCTGTCCAACCCCGATGCACATGGTGCACAGCGCGTAGCGACCCTTTTCTTTGTGAAGCTGGTTGATCGCCGTCGCCACGAGCCGGGCACCGCTGGCTCCCAACGGATGGCCGAGTGCGATCGCGCCGCCATTAATGTTCACGCGAGCGTCGTCATCCTTCAGGCCCAGCAGGCGTAGCACTGCCAACCCCTGGGCCGCGAAGGCCTCGTTGAGTTCTATGACGTCGATCTGGTCGAGCTTGAGTCCCGTCAATTGCAGAACCTTCTGCGTCGCTGGCGCCGGGCCGATCCCCATGACGCGGGGCGGCACACCGGCGGTCGCCATGCCAACCACCCGCGCGCGAGGGGTCAGGCCGAACCTAGCTGCATTTGCCTCGTCGGCCAGCAGCAGCGCTGCCGCGCCGTCGTTGACGCCGCTCGCATTGCCTGCTGTCACGGTTCCGTCGGGGCGCACAACCCCCTTGAGCTTGGCCAGTGCTTCCAGTGTCGTGTCGCGCGGATGCTCGTCCTTGTCGACCAACAGTGGGTCGCCCTTCTTCTGCGCCACCATGACCGGAACGATCTCCGCATCGAAGAAGCCGGACCTCTGGGCTGTGATCGCACGCTGTTGTGAGGCCAGCGCCATGCGATCCTGCGCCTCGCGTTCGATCTTGTAGTCGGTCGCGACGTTCTCGGCCGTCTCGGGCATCGAATCGACACCGTACTGCGCCTTCATCAGCTTGTTGACGAAGCGCCAGCCGATGGTGGTGTCATAAACCGCGTTCGAGCGGCTGAAGGCGCTCTCGGCCTTGGGCATCACGAAGGGTGCCCGGCTCATGCTTTCGACGCCGCCCGCGATCATCAGGCCGGCTTCGCCCGCCTTGATCGCACGCGCGGCGGTGCCGACCGCATCGAGGCCCGAGCCGCAGAGGCGGTTGATGGTGCTGCCGCCGAGTTCGATCGGCAGTCCGGCAAGCAAGGACGACATGCGTGCAACGTTGCGGTTGTCCTCGCCGGCCTGGTTGGCGCATCCGTAAAGCACATCCCCTACAGCCTGCCAGTCAACGTTTTTGTTGCGCTCCATCAGGGCGCGCAGTGGCACCGCGCCGAGGTCGTCTGCCCGGACGCTTGCGAGCGAGCCACCGTAGCGGCCAAAAGGAGTGCGCACGGCATCGCAAATGAAAGCTTCCTGCTTCATGGTGAGTCTCCGGAGAACAAGGTTAGGCGGCGGCGACCGGCAGGCCGACCAGCTTTTCAAGTTCGGCGTGTTCGAGGCCGTCGACCTTGTCGATCAGCTTGAGGCCGGAGGTCGTGCATTCGAGGGTCGCGAGATCGGAATACACCCGCTTCACGCAACCGATGCCGGTCAGAGGATAGGTGCATTTGTCGACGATCTTGCTCTCGCCCTTCTTGGTGAGCAGATCCATCATGACCCAGGTCTGCTTGGCGCCGATGGCGAGATCCATCGCACCGCCGACGGCGGGAATCGCGCCTTCTTCGCCGGTGCTCCAGTTCGCGAGGTCGCCGGTGGCCGACACCTGGAACGCGCCGAGCACGCAGATGTCGAGATGGCCGCCGCGCATCATCGCGAAGCTGTCGGCGTGGTGGAAGTAGGCGCCGCCCGGCAGCAGGGTCACGGGCTGCTTGCCGGCGTTGATGAGGTCGTAGTCCTCTTGGCCTTCGGCGGGCGCCGGGCCCATGCCGAGGATGCCGTTCTCGCTGTGCAGGATGACTTCGCGGCCGGCAGGAAGATGGTTGGCGACGAGCGTGGGCTGGCCGATGCCGAGGTTGACGACGGCGCCGTCGAAGATGTCCTGCGCGACGCGTGCGGCCAGTTGGTCCTTGGTGCGGCGGGTGTAGCTGGACATGTTCATGCTGCCTTCTTGAAGCCGCCGGCCTGCGTGGCGACGCGATCGATCTTGACGATCCGGTGGACGAAGATGCCCGGCGTGACGATGGTCTCGGGATCCATCTCGCCGAGTTCGGCAATTTCGTGCACGGTGGCGATGGTGCGGCTGGAAGCCATCGCCATCACCGGACCGAAATTGCGCGCGGCCTTTCGATACGTGAGATTGCCCCAGCGGTCGCCGCGCTCGGCTTTGATCAGCGCAACGTCGCCGCGAATGGGGTATTCGAGCACGTACTGCTTGCCGTTGATCTCGCGCGTTTCGCGATCGCCCGCGAGCTGCGTCCCGAAGCCCGTCGGGCAGAAAAAGGCACCGATGCCCGCGCCGGCCGCACGGATGCGCTCGGCGAGGTTGCCCTGCGGCACCAGTTCCAGTTCGAGCTTGCCGGTGCGGTAGAGCTCGTCGAACACATAGCTGTCGGCCTGGCGCGGGAAGCTGCAGATGATCTTGCGGACACGGCCCGCCTTGAGGAGGGCCGCCAGGCCGGCGTCGCTGTTGCCGGCGTTGTTGTTGACGACAGTGAGGTCCTTAGATACTATGGAAGGGCCGCGGAGGTCAGCCCCCTGGAGTAGAACGAGGATTCGGAGACTCGTTTCTCGAAAGGAGCACGCAAATGAACGCACCTGACACAGCCCTTCGGGGCCAGGATATGCCGATCACCGGCTGGCTGTACATGGCCTTTGAATTGGGCGACAAGAGCTGGAAGCTATCCCTGGGTGACGGGGTGCGCGCGCCGAGCCGATGCTCGGTCGCAGCAGGGGATACGGCGTTTGTGCTGACCGCGATCACCAAGGCCAAGGCACGCTGCGGCCTGACTGGGCAAGTGCCGGTGCGCAGTTGCTACGAGGCAGGCCGTGACGGCTTCTGGCTGCACCGCTGGCTGACTGAACAAGGGATCGCCAACCTCGTAGTGGACTCGGCCAGTATCGAAGTCAATCGGCGGGCGCGCCGTGCCAAGACGGATCGGCTCGACAGCGACAAGCTGCTGTCGATGCTGATGCGCTACCACGCTGGTGAACGGCGCGTGTGGGCCGTTGCGCGGATTCCCAGCCCGGAGCAGGAAGATGAGCGGCGCGTGCACCGGGAACTTGGGCGCCTGCGGCAGGAACGTACGGCGCACAGCAACCGGATTCGTTCGCTGCTGGTGCTGCACGACCTACGGGTCGAGCGCATCGGTGGGCGCACATGGGTGGGCTGGTGGACTCAGCACGCCGCGCGACTGTTGCCAGGTTTGCGCGCCGAGATTGAGCGCGAGTTCGAACGCCTGTCGCTGGTTGCCAGGCAGATCAGGGCGCTGGAGACAATGCAGCAGCATCAGGTCCGCAGCGGTGCACAACCCGCGATCGCACTGCTCACCCGGCTGGCAGGTATCGGCACGGGAAGTGCATGGACCCTGGTCAAGGAACTGTTTGGCTGGCGGCGGTTTCACAACCGGCGTGAACTTGCCGGCTGCCTGGGCCTGGCGCCGACGCCCTACGCAAGCGGCGCCAGCAACGTCGAGCAGGGCATCAGCAAGGCCGGCAACAAGCGCAGCCGGTGGCTGATGGTCGAACTCGCGTGGAGCTGGCTGCGCTTCCAGCCGGCCAGCCAGTTGAGCCAATGGTTCAATCAGCGCTTTGCTGTCGCCGGCAAGCGCATGCGACGGATCGGCATTGTCGCGCTTGCGCGGCGGCTGGCGATTGCGCTATGGCGCTATCTCGAATATGGTGAGATTCCACTCGAGGCAAGGCTCAAGCCACTGGACAGCGAAGCGGTGGCGGCCTGAACGGAGCACCTCGAGCGACATTGATGAAGGTGAGCGCGCCCGGACAGTAAGAGGATTACCCGACGGGTAGTCGTAGTTTTAGATGGGGCGCCAGTAACGGGGTGGTTCCAGCGCCATGCGCATGCGGTATGTGGTGACCGGCCTGGTGCCGGCACGGATAGAAGTTGGACCGGGCAAACACCCGGGCATCACGCACCCCGACCTGAATCCTGTCGTCGATGCCCTCGCTTTGTTCAAAGGGGACTCCTCAATGCAAGCACAGGTCTTCGCGGCACCGACTCAAAAAAAGTAGTCGGCCTGCACAAAATTGATCCCCAAAGGGCTTGACTTCCAATACCCCATAGAAGTCTTACTGTGTTATATATTTGGTGCTCGTTGATGCCGAAGACAACAGGGACATCGGGGCAGGTTACGAGCCAGCAGTGCGCCGATACGCAATCGCAAACTGGTGATGGAGGATGGGACGTGGCGCTGCGCCCTCTGGGCTTCCCCGAGGTTTGTAATGCGTGGGTAGGGTAGGCGCTTGGCGGCCAGGGTTTTTTTTACCCCCGATCTCGTCGGGGTGCTGCAGTCGCTGCGCCAGCAGGAAGCCGTAGGCGGCGATGCTGAGACTGGCGTGATGATGAAACCCACGCCAACCCCGCCCTTCGTACTGCCCGAGGCCCAGGTCCTGCTTGAGATCCTGGTAGTCACGCTCAATGCGCCAGCGCATCTTGGCCTCGTAGACCATGCGCTCCAGCGACGTGTCTTCGGGCAGCGTGGACAACCAGTACTTCAGTGGCTCTTCGTGGCCCTCGGGCCACTCCATCAGCAGCCATTGCGGCTCGCGCAGTTCGCTGCGCTTCTCGTCGCGGTGCGCTGCACGGACCCGCACGCGCGCGAAGTGCGAGCACAGTGCGGCGTTCGTGCCCTCGCGCCAGGTGACTTCTTGCCAGTCATCGGGCTCGATGTCGAAGGCCACGTCCTTGACCGTGCGGGGCCGGTGCTCGGGGGCGGTGGCGTCGCCGCGGCGCAGCCGTCGTGGCACTCGGCCCCTGCCGCTGTAAGGCTTGGGCGGCAGGGGTTCGTGCCCAGGCGGCCATACCGTGACGCTGCCCGTCACCCCCACGACGTAGCGCAATCCAAGCTCGTCCAGGCGTTCGCGAAACGCCGTGTCTACGCCATAGCCCGCGTCGGCCAACACGCAGTGCCTCGGCGCCCCCTGGGCCATCAGGTGTTCGATCTGCTGCAGCGCGATTTGAGGCTTGGTGGCGAACGCGAGCGCTTCAGGCACGCGGGCCTTCTCGCGTCGGGCCTCGTCGTCAGCCCACTCTTGGGGAAGGTACAGCTGCCACGCCACCGGAATGCTGGCCGCCGCGCAGGCCAGCGACACGCTCACCGCCACCTGGCAGTTGTCCTGCTTGCCCAGCATCCCGCAGTATTGGCGCGCGACGCCCACCGAGTGCCGCCCCTGCTTGGGAAAGCCGGTGTCATCGATGATCCACCAGCCGCCGTCGCTGAAATCCATCAACGGCACGACCCACTGGCATATCCCCAGCAGCATGCGCTCGTCCGACCAATTCGCGTCGGCCACGAAGTGGTGCAGCGACTGGTGGCGCGAACGAACGTTCAGCGGGTCCATATGTGCCGCCATCGGCTCCACGCTCTTGCGCTGCAGCGGCGACATCAGCCCTGTGGTGTAACCCCGCAAGCCCGCATGGCGGTCCGAATGACCCAGCCCCTCACTCAGATGGGCCATGTAGCGCTCGAATTCCTGCAAGTCTTCCATCAAGGTTCGCCCTTCGCTTGAAGAAGTGCGCATAATGCCTTGATTTCGCTCAAATTACTAACACAGTAAGATTAGCGCCCTGCTCGATAAGGCCATCGATGAGTTCATTCGGAATGCCTGCTGTGCCGAATCCACCGATCAGCACCGTGGCGCCGTCGTTGATGCCTGCCATTGCATCGGCAATCGAAAGAGCGATCTTGTTGATCATGATCCTGGTCTCCAATCGAAATGGCAGCTCAGATGAGGCTGCGGATGCTGCCGCCATCAACACCCCAAACCGACGAGGTCACGTACGACGCGAGATCGGATGACAGGAACACGATAACGTTGGCAACCTCTTCTGGTGTGCCCAAGCGCTTGAGCGGGAGTTGCCGCAGCGACAGCTCATGTTCTACGGCCTCTTTGGGAGGCATCTTGTGGAACTCTGCCATCGTGTCGGCGAATCGTAATAGTCCGATCAGTGCCGTTGTCGCTGCCGACGGACCGGGTCTGCTGAGCGTCAGACGGGGACGTTGATGACGGGCTGGAGCAGCGCGAAGGCGACCCGCCAAGCGCGCCCGTCGGCATGGACGGTGGCCGTGCGCTGGTTGATGCGCGTGACCTGTCCAACGTGTCGCTGCAGGTTCTGGTCGACGAAGCTCACGCGCTGGCCGACATGGACGTTTTCGCGCCGCGAGACCTCTGGCGGTGGGCTGGGCTTTGATTGGGTTGGAGCCGCGCCTTGCTCTCCCTTCGGCGTCGCGGTCGGATCCGTGGTCATGATGGCCGCGTACGGCAAGCTGAACTGCTTGGCGCTGGCCTCGTCGAGTACCGTCACTCGATCGTTCTTCATGGACACGACCCTGACCTTGCGCCACTTGCCATCACCCCAGTCCAGGTAGTGGACCTGCTGGCCGAGATGCAATTGGCTGCGCGCCTGGACGATGCGCCGCGGGTCGGCCAGCAGTTGCTCGATCACCCAGCTGAGGTGGTACAGCTCGGCGCTGGTGGCCATGGGCAAGTCTTCGATCCGCGAGATGCTCAGCATGGGCGTCATTTTGCCCGGCGCGCCGGACTCAGGCGGCTTGAGCGAGGTCCTCGTGCCGGGCGGGGCGCGCCTGCTGGAGCTGCGGCGCCACGATCCAGGGCAGCAACTCGTCGATACGGTTGACTGGGTGGTCGGCGATGCGATCGAGCACGTGACGCAGATACGCCTGAGGGTCGATCCCGCTGAGCTTTGCCGTGCCGATCAAGGTGTAAATCACCGCTGCGCTGTGACCGCCAGTGTCCGATCCCAGATGCAAATAATTTTTTCTTCCGATCGCGACGCCTCGCAACGCACGCTCGGCGGCATTGTTATGTGCCTCGATCCGCCCGTCATCCAGGAAGCGCGTGAGTGCCGTCCAGTTGCCAAGCGTGTCGCCGATGGCCAGCGCCATGGGCGCTTTCGCCGAGAGCTGCGCCAAGGCGGTGTTCAGCCAGAGCTTCAGATCGTCGAGCATCGGGCGCGTACGCGCCTGCCGCACCCGCAGGCGCTCCTCAGGGGGCTTGCCATTGATCTCGGCCTCCACCTTGAAGAGCTTGCCGATGCGCAGCAGCGCCTGGTGCGCCAAGGTGCCGGCCAGCTTGTGCTGGCGTTCGTGGATGTCCCACACCTTACGGCGCGCGTGGCTCCAGCATGCAGCCTCGATGACCTGGCCGTTCTCGTAGAGTGGGTGATAGCCGGCGAAGGCGTCCGCTTGCAGGATGCCCCGGAAGCTCTCCAGATGGCGCACGGGATGTTCGCCCTTGCGGTTAGCCGAGTACTGGAACCAAACCGCAGGAGCGGCCGGCTCGCCACTAGGTCGATCATCGCGCACGTAGACCCACAGCCGCCCGGTGCGCGCCTGGCTGCCCTTGCCGCCGAGCACCCGGATGGGCGTGTCGTCGCCGTGAATCTTCCCGGCGCGTAGAACATACCGGCCCACCGCGTCGGCCAGAGGCGTCATCAAACGTGCGGCCTGGCCAACCCAATCCGTCAGCGTGGAGCGCGACAGCTCCACACCCTCGCGGGCATAGATCTGGCACAGCCGATACAGGGGTGTGTGGTCGGCGAACTTGCTCGTCAGCATGTGGGCGAGCAGGCCGCTGCCGGCCAGGCCGCGTGCAATGGGGCGGCTCGCGGCTGGCGCCTGCGAGATCGTACGGCAGCCGCCACAGGCCAGCTTGGGGCGAACATGCCGCACCACGTGGAAGGTGCCGGGTTCGTAATCGAGAACCTCCGAGACGTCCTGGCCAATCTCGCGCAGCCCACTGCCGCAGGTTTCGCACTTGCAACCGCCGGCTTCGCTGGGCATGTGCATCACGGTGCGCCGCGGCAGATGATCGGGCAGTCCACGCGCGGCGGCTTGCTGGCGGGCCTTGCGCTTGTCGCGAGCGTCCTGCAGCGAGCTGATGTTGGCCGTACCTTGCGCACCGTCCGCGGCGTTCTCGGTGTCGATCGCCGGAGCAGTTTCGAACGGCACGGGCGGCGATGCCTCCCACCCACCAGTTCGAGTTGAGCGTGCTCGAGCTGCTCGCTGGAGCGGCCGTACTTCATGCGCCGCAGATAGGCCAGCTCAACCTTCAGCTTGTCGATGGTGAGCAGCGCGATCTTCAACGCCTCCTGCGAACGCAGCACCTCGCCGCTGAGGGCGGCGTTGCTGGCGAGCAGTTCTTCGGGAGTCACAGCATGACTGTGCCAGGCACACCCGGCACCACCAACGGGAGTTGCCCTGTCAACGTCGATGTGTCGGCTATGCCGCGGCGCGTGGCCGCCAGGTCCGTTCGGGGCGGCGCCAATCGATGCCCTCCAGCAGCATCGACAGCTGTGCCGCGCTCAGCGCGATCGAACCGGATTCGGCCTGCGGCCAGACGAAGCGGCCGCGCTCCAGCCGCCGGGCCAGCAGGTACATGCCGTCTCCATCGCTCCACAGCAGCTTGACCAGATCCCCGCGGCGGCCGCGGAAGACGAAGACGTGACCACCGTAAGGATCTTCAGTGAGCACGGTCTGCACTTTGACGGCGAGCGAGTCCATGCCGCAGCGCATGTCGGTGACCCCCGCGGCCAGCCAGATCCGGGTGCCCGCGCGTGGGCCGATCATGCCGATTGGCGCAGCGCGCGCAAGACGCTGCACAGACTGGCTTCGTCGACAGTACCGCGCAGGCGAAGGTGGGCTCCGGCGAGCTCCAGTTCGATGACGCCTGGACGCGACGAGCGATTCGTCGCCGGCGCCAACCCGGACGACTCCTGCGCGCCTTGCTCTGCGAGCATCTCCTCAGCGGGGCCAGCAAGCCGCACAGGCAACAACACCGCGGATTCCGCAGACCTGGCCACGGTCCCTGCGCGCGCGTGCTCGCGCCGCCAGGTGAACAACAAGTTGGCATTGATGCCATGCTCCCGCGCAACGGCCGATGCCGACGCCCCGGGTTGCATGCTCTGCTCGACGAGCTTGGCCTTGAACGCTCGATCGTGATGCCGCCGTCTCGGCTCCGCCTCACTCTTCATGATGTACATGCACTCCTGTTGATGGACACCTATTGGTGCGCCATTTCTTCAGGTCACATGCTGTCTGGCCTCGCCAAGTTAAACAAGAACGGCCTACGTCGGACTATTACGGCGAATCCTCCCTTCTCGGTCCAGAAGGGGGTCCAGATCGGACCTGGCGCTACGGCGTTGATGCGGATGCCGTTCGTCGCTTCCGAGCGCGCCAATCCCTTGGTCAGCGCAAGTACGGCAGCCTTGGAAGCCGAGTAGTCGATCGGCACCGGCTCAGGCTGGCGGGCGAGGTCCGAAGCATTGTTGATGATGACGCCACGGCCTTGGGCGCGCATGATGGGCAACACCTTGCGGCATGCTCGAACGTAGCTCATGAAGTTGAGCTGCAACGTCATGTCCCATTCGGCGTCGCTCAGCTGATCGAAAGTGCGGATCTTGCCGGCGCCGACGTTGTTGACCAGGGCATCCACGCGGCCACGGTAGGCCTGCAGGATCTTCTCGACGCCCCTCGACATACCTTCGTCTGTCGATAGGTCCGCAACGGCATATTCGGCACGAACGCCCAGTTCGCTCGCCTCTGACGCAAGAGTCGATAGATTCTCCTCGTCAATGTCGATCAATCCCAGATCCGAACCTTCGCGAGCGAATGCGAGTGCAGTCGAACGGCCGATTCCCTTGGCAGCGCCCGTGATGAGCACAACCTTCCCTTTCAACCCACTGTCCATGTTCTTCCTTTGATCGTTTGCGAATTCAAGCTGATGATTCGATTACCTTGCCTTCCACGTCAGTTCAGCGGGGCGAGCTTGTCCGGCTTAGCCATTTCGACGGCCCGCTTCGTGTCTTCTGGCATGAGCCGCCCGTCTTCCGACGTGTCAGCGGCGGCGCGACTCATCATCGGTAATAGAGCGTGCCAGGCGCACGAACGCGCTAACTTCCATCGCGTCAGGCAGCCGCTGGTACGGATCGATCAGTCGCGGTTGAACTGCGCCATCGTGGTCTCGAAAGCGCGGCGAGCGATTTCCTCGAGGGGGAGCTTGCGATAGACCTGCGAAAGGATCTCGACGCCGTAGTAGTCGTCGTAGCCCACCTGCTGGACTTCCTTAATGAACTCAGGCGGGTTGAAGCAGCCTTCACCGCAAAGGAGTCGGTGATAGATGGTGTCTTCCCAGAGCGTCCCCTGCACTTCCTCGAGCGCGTCATCGAGCTCGACGGCCTTGAGGAATTGCGGCGGGATCTTGGCGATTTCGCTGTAGGGCATGCCACCGCGCTGGATATGCCAATTGTCGACCAGGATGCCGCCGTTGGGCTGATTTGCGCCAGCAATGATCGCGAGCGCGGTATCGATGGTGGCCACGTTGCTGAAAGGCATGACCTCCATCACGATCGTCACGTCGTACTTGCGGGCGTCTTCGCACAGCCCGGCGAAGGCATCGCGCATCACCGGAATGTTGGCCGGGGTGTAGTCGTGCAGGCCGGGAGCGATCTTGATCTTGCGAGCGCCGATCGTCTGAGCAGTCTCCAGCATCTCCACGCGTTGAACGTCGGAGGCCTTGCGCTTCTCGCCATCCAAGTACCAGTCGACCAGGAACTCGATCTCGCGGTGCTTGATCCCGTTGTCATCAAGGATCTGCTTCGCGGTCTTCAGGCCGATCTTCTGCGCCGTCACCATGAGGTCAGCGTGCGAGAAGCCCAGCCCCTTCCAGCCGGCCTTGGCCGAGACCTCGGCGCGCTCCTGCAGCGAGTACGGGCTGATCTCTGTCGGGCCGAACGGATAGACGTCGCCGGCGAGCGTGAAGTAGGACGCCAGAAGTTCGATGTTTTGTTTGCTCATGGAAGTATCTCTTGAAGGGGTATGTTGAAAAGAATGCGGCGACGGTGTCGGATTTGCTTCTGAGTCGCGATCGCGCTCGTGATCGTGCGCCGCTATGCAGCGATCACTCGTGCGCTTGGACGTTTTCCTGTCCATGCATCACCGAGCAGGTCCATCAATGCCGCGCGCTCGAGGGGTCTAGGGTTCCAGTAGGGATTGGAGAGAGCGATGTCGCAAGCACGTCCAAGGTCTGCTTCTTCCATGCCAATGTCGCGTAGTGCGATGGGCGCTCCCAGGTCGGACGCAAGGTTGAAGATGCCATCAGCGGCGTCCGATGTGCCGAGGGCTCGTGCAGTGCGCTCCATCGCCTCAGGCGCCGCGGCGCTGTTGTAGGCAAGTGCGTGAGCCAAAACGATCGTGTGCGTCTCTGCATGCGGCAGGTTGAAGCTTCCGCCCAGCGTGTGGCACAGCTTGTGATGCAAGGCCATTCCGACGTGTCCTAGCACGGATCCGCAAAGCCAGGCGCCATATAGGCAGTCGCTACGCGCCGCGAAGTCGCTGGGGTTTCTCGCGATCTTGCGCAGCCCGGCAGCCATGGCACGAATCCCTTCTTCCGCCACCAGCGACATGACTGGATTCCCGTCCCGGGCGTACAGCCCTTCGGCTGCATGGGCAATCGCGTTGATGCCGCTGACGACTGACATGCCTAGCGGCAGGCCGATCGACAGCTCCGGGTCGTATATCACAGTGCGCGGCAACACTCTCAGATCGCGTCCGGTCTTCTTCTCGCCTACTTCGGTGATGCCATAGATTGGCGTCATCTCCGAGCCGGCATAGGTGGTGGGTACCGCGACGATGGGCAGCGACGATTCAAGTGCGATAGCCTTCCCAAGCCCGATGGTTGACCCTCCGCCGACAGCGACAGCGCAGTCCGCCCCGACCTCCCGTGCATGCTCACGCGCTTGGCGGGCCGATTCGATCGGCACATGCATCTCAGCACCCGAGTAGACGCCGGCGCTAAGCGGACCCAGCAATGCGGAAGCCTTCTCGGCCTGGGCAACTTGTTGGGGGGTGCAAAGGACCAAGGCACGGCGAGCGCCGAGAAGCTTGATTTCGCTGGCGAGGCGCCCAAAACTGCCTCGGGCAAACACCACGCGTGAAGGCTGCGCGGTGTAGATGAAGTCTCGTTCGCTGACGGTGTTCATTGACGTCTTTCCGCGGTCGCGACCACGCACTGAGACAGCGGATAGTCGACTTGATAGCGCGCTGTTCGCAGGTCACCCAGTTCACCCTTGACACGCAGATGCTCGGGATGGGTCGCGTAGGCATCGAGCGATTCCTGCGTATCGAACTCGGTGTAGAGCACAACGTCGCATGCGTAGTCGACGCCGCTGGTATCGAGGCCAACCTCGATGCGCTGCATGCCCGGAATCCGCCCCTTCAGGCTTTCGAACCGATCCTTGAGAAACAGCGCAGCATTGCGCCTTTCTTCGCGCGTGTCGCCACGCACTTTCCACATCACGATGTGCTTGATGGTTTGGTCGTTCATTGCGGTGCGAATCCTGCTTTTTGTGGCCAGAGGTTGAGAAAGCCGTGGATCTGCGCCGACGCGTACAACCCAGCCTTGTTGAAAGGCTCGTCGTGCAGCCAGGCGACCGCAGCGTCACGGCTAGGAAAATCGATGGCGAGCAAGCTGCCGTGCATGTCCTTGCCTTCATCGTCGACAAGCGGACCCGCGAATGCAATGCGCTCCGCCTGCAGCCCAAGATAGGCCTTGTGTTCCGGGCGAACCCTCGCACGAAGCTCCGACGCATGGGGTCGATCAAGCAGCACGAAGGTGTAGATCACGCATGTCTCCTAAGGTGAAGTGGCCAGGTGACGGGCTGGTATCGCCTGCCTTTGATGGGAATATTAGGTTTGCTGAGGCTGGGGAAAAAGACCACAACAGGGAATCTCTTTCCCGATTGCTGCAACAGTTTTTCAACGCGTCGCAGTCGCTAGTGCCTCAGAATCCCTCCCATGGTGGGCATGTGATGGACGCCCATGTTCGAGCCATACATCGCGGACGATAGATTCATCTCGTCCGAACTGCACATCACCTCCGCCGAAGCAGCGTTGAATGAATTGCGAAGCTCGATCGACGCCTTGACTTCGCTGCGACAGGGCTCGTAACGACAACCGGCCGCCCCCTCCATGACCGCACTTTCCGTACTCGACCTCGTCCCGATTCCCGATGGCCGCACGCTGGCCCAGACGCCGAAGTGGGCGCATGGCTGCGCGAATTCATCGAGTGGTCTGGAGCCGACGAGCTCATGATCGACGCGCGGATCCACGATCCTGCAGCGCGTGCACATTCATACAAGCTGGTCGCGGAATCGATCGCTGATCAATTGACGCCCGGGCTGGGCGCTACAGGTCATGAGAGCGTGGCGACCGAACGTGCGCACGCAACTGCCTGACGCCACAGCGACTCAGTCGAGCTCGCCTCGGGCCGCCCGCGAGGCAAGCTCGTCGATGACTCGCCGAACTCGCGGAATCGGACCGCGCGTCGCAGGCCACACCGCACTCACGTCAACCTTTACGTCAGAGGCTTCTGCCAGGACAGAGACCAGTTCTCCAGTGGCGAGCGCGGCTCGCACCATGAACTCCGGAACTTGGCACAAGCCGCAACCCGCGATGGCCGCGGCCACCATGGCGTCACCGTCGCCGATCTCGTACGTGGGCGGCGGGGCGAAGCGTTGGACTTGGCCTTTGTCATTCCCGCCGACCGCGACCCACGCCAACGGCTGACCACTGCGCTGGCCCACGATGCAGTTGTGATGGGCGAGGTCCTCAATCGACTGGGGCACCCCCTTGCGCTGCAGGTACTCGGGCGCTGCACAGATCACCAGCTTGTGTTGGCTCAAGCGCCGCGCGACTAGCCCGCTGGAATCCTTCAGCGGCCCGAAGCGAATCACGAGGTCCACGCCTTCTTCGATCGGATCGATCACCCGATCGGTGAAACTCACGGTGAGCCGCAACCCGGGATGCTTACGGGCGATCTCCAGCAGGATAGGCATCACGACGGCGCGCCCGAATGCGGCTGGCAAGTCGACGCGAAGGCGACCGGCAAGGGTCTGGTGTCCAGACTGCAGCGCGTCCTCCATGCCGGCGATGTCGGCCAGCGCAGCGGAACAGGTTGCGAAGTAGAGCTCGCCATCCGTGGTGAGGCTGAGCTTGCGCGTGGAGCGATGGAAGAGCCGGCTGCCCAGCCGCTCCTCAAGGCGCGCAACTGCCTTGCCAACCGCAGACTTGCTGATACCCAGTTTCTCTCCCGCGGCCGTGAAGCTCCCGGCTCGCGCCGCGGCGACGAAGGTGGCGATGCCGTTGAGGTGTTCCGGAATAGCCATGGAGACGATTGACGACTTGAAGACTACACTGCGGCAATTTTAGGGTGGTTTATCCGCCTGTGCGTTTACTAGAAACTCAATTCGAGCCAGCTGCCCGTGGCTCGAATCCTTCGCGAGCACCATCGAGCAGTTCGCGCGCACCAACAACGCCGCGTGAAGGAAAGGGGCCTACCTGATGTCCTTTCTTGTGGGCGGCTTCGCGGGGCTGTTGTGGCCTGAACGTCGAGTCGCCGGCTCCACCAGGGATGCGCTGGTGGGCCTGCTCGGCCTCTTTGAGCGGTGCGGCGGCCGCCCACTGGGCGCGTGAGCGGTGGTCGCCTTCGGCGACTCCTCTCATTCGGTGGAGCGCATCGACCAAGCCCAAGGGAGCAAGCGATGCATGGCAGGTCCACGAGAGATTGATCAATCGCCGCGATTGGGCCTTCTGCGGGGCCATTTTGTCTGGGTGCCTCTGAATAGGTCGGCAGTGGGCAGCCGTCCTACTGGGCCAGATACCCACCGTCGATGACCAATTCGCTGCCCGTCAAAAACGACGACTCATCGCTCGCGAGGAAGACGCACCCGGCGGCGACCTCTTGCGGTGACCCCATGCGGCCCATAGGCGCATTGGCGATGATGCCGGCGTTCATGTCGCCTGACTGCGCCTCGACGAGGGGCGTTCGAATCAGTCCTGGGTGTACCGAATTGACCCGCACATTTTCCGGCGCGTAGGTGACAGCCGCATTCTTCGTCATATTTCGCACCCCACCTTTGGCCGCGTTATAGGCAGCAGCGCCTGGCACGCCCACATTGCCCCAGATCGACGAGAAGTTGATGATGGAGCCCTTCTTGACCGACCTCATCGATGGCAGCACTGCCTGCATTCCGAGAAAGCTGCCCGTGAGGTTGACGGCGAGGACGCGCTGCCAGCTTTCCAGATCGGTGCCGTGAACCGGTTCGTAACAAGCAACGATGCCAGCATTGTTGACGAGCACGTCGATGCGTCTGTGAGTTGCAAGAATTCCTTCGACCACTCGCCTCCAGTCGTCCGGTGATGCAACGTCGAGCTGCACATTTTCAATGCCGTCGGCCTTCGCACCTGCTCGAACGTCGCCGGCCACAACGATGGCGCCTTCCATGGCGAACGCCTCCGCTACGGCGCGGCCGATACCCTGCGCAGCGCCAGTGACCAGTGCGACCTTCCCTTCAAGACGACGATTCATTTCTCAAGTCTCCTCATAGACAGTGATCGCACCCTACCGGGGCGCAGCGGCCCAATCCCTTCACCACGGCAGTTGCAGCATCAAAAGGCTGGCAACACACGACTAGCCATCGATAGCGCGATGCACCTCTTGCCCACAACTCTGGGGCACTTCAACCAAAGGAACAGATCCCCCTTGAACTGGCGGACTGCGAAATGCGAGTTCGCACTTCGTATGCATGAAGAGCAATCGGCGGCCGTCGGCAGCAAGAGTGAAAGGCACTCTCAGCTTCGCGGCCACCGCGCACATGCCTGAAGCCTCGGATCGACAAGAGAGCCGACCGAGGCCTGCTTCGATCAATCGTAGAGGACCGCGGCGATCTTCGGATCGTTGATGGTGGCCTTGTCGTACCAGAAGAAGCCGGTGTCGATGATCTTAGGCACCTGCTCGCCCTTGAGCGTCTTGACGGCCGCCTCGACGGTCTTGTAGCCGATGCCCACCGGATTCTGGGTGATCGCGCCGGCCATGGTGCCGTCCATGATGGCTTGCTTTTGCAGCTTGCCCGAGTCGTAGCCGATCACGACGACCTTCTTCTTGCTCTCGCGCACGCCGTTCACAACCCCGATCGCTGCGCCTTCGTTCGTGCCGAAGATGCCCTTGAGGTTCGGAGAAGCCTGCAGGATCGACTTCGTGACTTCGGTCGACTTGAGCTGGTCGCCGCCGCCGTACTGGACGGTGACGATCTTGATCTTCGGATGGTTCGCCTTCATGCGATTCACGAATCCCTCGACGCGATCAATACCGGTTCGGCTGGTCTGGTCATGGCCGACCACAGTGACTTCGCCCTCGTTGCCGACCAGTTCCGCCATCTTGTCAGCCGCCAGCGCTGCTGCCGCAACGTTGTTCGTTGCAGCGGTCGTGACGGGGATGTCACCTGCGACGCCCGAGTCGAACGCGATGATTGGGATCTTCGCCGCTTGCGCCTTCTTCAAGAGAGGCAGTGCAGCCTGGCTGTCCAGCGCCGCGAATCCGATCGCGTTGGGCTTCTTGCCGAGGATGGCGTTCAACATGTCGATCTGCTTGTCGACCATCGACTCCGATTCAGGACCTTCGAAGGTGACGCGGACCTTGTAGTCCTTGCCGGCTTGCTCTGCGCCCTGCTTCACGGCCTGCCAGAACTGATGCTGGAAGCCCTTCGAGAGCAGAGCCACATAGGGTTGCTGATCCTGCGCGAGAGCTGCCATCGGTATGCTGAGCGCGGCGCTCAGGCCGATCGCAACGGCGATAGTTCTTCTGTTCAACATGAGAGTCTCCTGAGAGAGAATTGACCGGATGCCGTCCGGAAAGCGGTGAGGAACGGCCTCCTCAAAAACATTGGCACGCCAGTGCTCAGCTCTTTCCGCGGCGCAGGATGTCGGTGTAGACCGCGAGAATGATGATCAGACCGGTCACGACCGTTTGCCACTCCTGGGCGACGGACATGATGCGAAGACCATTGGTCAGAACGCTCATAATGAAAGCGCCGATCAGGGTTCCGAGGATGGTCCCGGTGCCGCCCGACAGGGACGTCCCGCCGATGACTACGGCAGCAATGGCGTCGAGTTCGTAGCCTTGTCCAAGCGCCGGCTGGGCAGAGTTAAGCCGCGAAGCGATGAGCAGGCCGGCGATGCCGCAGATGGCGCCGTTGAGCGTGTAGACGATGATCTTCCAGAAGTCAGTGTTGACACCGGACAGCCGCATGGCTTCTTCGTTGCTGCCAAGAGCGAACGTGTAGCGGCCTAAAATGGTCTTGTTCAAGATGAGGCTCGCGGCAATTGCGACGATGAGCAGGATCAGGACGGCATTCGGGATAGGCAGGGCAGGAATCAGGTCGCCGACCATGGAGTCCTGCGCGATGGCCGTGAAGTTTGGCGTGTCGTTGAAGTAGATCGGCTTCGTGTTGGCGATCACGAGCGCGAGTCCCTTGAGCAGCATCATCATCCCGAGCGTGGCGATGAACGGCGGGATCTTCAGCTTGGCAATCAGGAAGCCGGACACCAGGCCGCACAGTGCGCCAAAGAAGATGGCTGCGACCACGCCGACCATCAGCGGAAGGCCCCAGTAGGTGAGGAAGACACCCGCCATCACCGAGCAGAAAGTCATCAACGTGCCCACGGACAGATCAATGCCCGACGTGATGATGACGAAGGTCACTGCGATCGCGAGGACGCCGTTGACGGCGGTCGCCTGCAGGATCGCCACCATGTTGTCGCCCTGCATGAAGTTGGGCGATGCGAAGCTGAAAAACACCATCAGTGCGATCAGGCTTCCGAAGGCCAGCAGCTTTTGGCGGGTTGAGGGGTTGAAGATCTTGCCCTTGAGCTTCGCGCCGAAGCTTTCATGGGTCTCGACGGAAGCGCTGGCGCCGCTGGTTGAATTTGTGTTCACGATGATGTCCTCGGTGGTCGGCCTTGCTCAGGCTACTGTCTCGGTGTCTCGCCGTGTGGCGAGCTGCATGATGTTTTCCTGGGTAGCCTCGCGGCCGGGAATCTCGCCGGTAATTCGGCCTTCGCACATCACAAGGATTCGATGGCTCATCCGGATCACTTCAGGGAGTTCTGAGGAGATCATCACGATTGCCTTACCCTGTTCGGCAAGGGCATCGAGCAGCTTGTAGATCTCGCTCTTCGCGCCGATGTCGATCCCGCGCGTCGGCTCGTCGAAGAAAAGGATGTCGCAGTCGCGCAGGAGCCATTTCGCGATGACGATCTTCTGCTGGTTGCCGCCCGAGAGCAGCTTGACCTGCTTTTCGACCGACGACGTTTTGATCTTCAGCTGCTTGACGTAGTCCCGGGCCACTGCGCGCGTACGCTTCTCGTCCACCACGGTGCCGTACTTCAGGAACCTCTTCAGGCTCGACATCACGATGTTGGTTTCGACATCCAGCCCGGTTGCCAGGCCGAACTGCTTGCGATCCTCCGAGAGGTAGCCGATGCCATGCGCCACCGCATCTTCGGGAGATCGAATGTGCGCTCGCTGGCCGTGGACATGAAACTCTCCCGAGTCGATGCGATCGGCACCGAATATCGCCCGAGCGACTTCAGTGCGACCCGCGCCCATCAAGCCGGCAAAGCCCAAGATCTCGCCCTTGCGCAGGGTGAAGTTGACGCCCCGAATTGCCTTGCCGCGATTGAGATCCCGCACCTCCAGGACGACCGGATTTCCGGAGGTATCTGGCGTATGGTTTGCGACGTCTCCGATGTCGCGGCCCACCATCATGTTGATGATCCGGTCGGTGCTCGTCGTGGCCATAGGAACGGTCGCCACGTATTGGCCGTCGCGCATCACGGTGACGCGATCAGCGATCTGCTGCAATTCGTCCATCTTGTGAGAGATGTAGACCACCGCCACACCGTGCGACTTGAGCTTGCGGATGATCGCGAAGAGGTCCGCCACCTCCGCGTTGTTGAGTGCCGCGGTAGGCTCGTCCATGATGAGGACGCGCGAGTCGAACGAGAGCGCCTTGGCAATCTCGACCATCTGCTGTTTGGCGACCGTCAGCTCGCCCACCGGGGTGCGCGGGTCGAGCTTCAGGTGCATGCGCGCGAAGATCTCTTCCGCCTTGCGATTGAGCGTGTTCTCGTCGACGAACACGCCCATGTGCTTTGGCTCCCGCCCGATGAAGATGTTTTGTGCGGCACTCAGGTGGTTCATCAGGTTGAGTTCCTGATGAATGATGCTGATGCCGTGCTTTTGCGCCGAATGAGGGCTGTCGATGTCGACTTCCTTGCCATCGAGCAGGATCTCGCCGGAGTCTTTCTGATAGACCCCCGCCAGGATCTTCATGAGCGTCGATTTGCCTGCGCCGTTCTCTCCCATCAGCGCGTGCACCTCGCCCGGGAACAGCTCGATCTGAACGTTGTCCAGCGCCCGCACGCCGGAGAAAGCCTTCGAAACGCCCTTGATCGAGATGACAGGACTGACTGTATTCATCTTGGCTCCATGATTGACCCGCCTTCAGTGACTTCAGATCCGGACCATGCGGCCGGTGGTCGCCGACTCCAGTGCGCAGTCGGCGATGCGCAAGGCAATGATTCCGTCGCGCAGTGTTGCGGGCATAGGACCCTCGGTTTCCAGGGCCGTGAGGAATCGATCGAGCTCGACCCGGTAGGAATCAGCGTGGCGCTCGAGGAAGAAGTTCAGCAGCGGGTCGCGTGCTTCCGTCATCGTGCTGGTCCAGCGACGCAGCGAAGAGGGGCGGTGGTTCTCGTTGAGCAGCATGCCCTTCGAACCAAACACCTCGACGCGCTGGTCGAAGCCGTAGGAAGCTTCGCGGCATTGATTGATGTGGCACTGCTTGCCGGACGCCGTGCGCATGATGACCATGACGCTGTCGAAGTCCGGCACGTCCGCGATCGTCGGATCGACGAGGCGGCTGCCGATCGCCATGATCTCCACGGGATCTTCGCCGAGCATCCACCGCGCGGTGTCGAAGTCATGGATCGTGCTATCACGGAAGTAGCCGCCGGAGTGCCGCAGGTACTCCCGCGGCGGCAGCCCTGGATCCCGGCTTGTGATGATGACCTGGCGAACAGCGCCCACTTCGCCTTCGTCGATGGCCTGGCGCAAGCGCATAGCGTCCGGGTCGAAACGTCGATTGAACGCGAGCATGACGCGGCCGTTCAGCTTCTCGATCATCTCGACTGCGGTGCGCGCCCGCTCAATGTCGAGGTCGATGGGCTTCTCACATAGCACCGGCTTGCCGAGCTTTACGGCGCGCAGCATCAGATCGACGTGCGTGTCGGTGGGCGTGCCGATCAATACCGCATCGACGTCTTCCCGTTCGATGGCGGCAGCGCAATCCAGCGAAGCTTCGCAGCCAAGTTGCTCGGCCAGCGCTTCCACGGCTGCCTTGTAGGGATCGGCGACCACGACCAGTTTGGTCCGGCGATCTGCCGCGATATTGGCTGCATGGATCTTGCCGATCCGCCCAGCACCAAGCACAGCTACACGTAGCATCTCTTCAACTCCGTCGATGTTGGCCGCGAGCGCGTCAATGCATCGCAGCGAATTGGTTCCCCGGATTCGGTCAGGCGCCGATCAGTTGGCGACCATCCTGTTGATCCAGTCGGTGGAGCCCTCCTGGCTCTTGCGAGGCGCCAAGGTGAAGTCCCAGTTGACCGACCAATACGGCGCCTTGAGCCCGAACTTCTGAGCCTTAGCTTGGTCTTCGACCTTCTCGAAATCAGCGATCAAGTCGTGCTTCACTCCGAAGACGGCGTCCTCGGATAGGTACTGGCAGTCTGGGGTGAAGATGTGGGTGATGACAGGCTCGTAGCCAGGCGCGGTCACGATGGAGTGCATGTGTGCCGCGCGGTTCGGATGGCGTCCGATCTGGCCCAGCAGCTTGCCAACGGGGCCGTCATTCGGGATGGGGTAGTGACGCGGCTTGACCGAGCGGAACCAGTAGCTGCCGTCGTGGGCCGAGGTGAACATGCCGCGCAGGTTCCAATCGGGCTGGACGCCTTTTTGCTGGACGTCATAGAAGCCTTCGTTATTAGTTTGCCAGACCTCGATCTGAGCTCCCTGGACGGGCTTGCCGTCGATGTCGACGACCTTACCACTGGCCAGCATCGGCTCGCCCTTGCCGTCCAGGCAGATGTTCGCGCCGTTCTCGTAGCGCGGGGAGCCGGAGACATAGAAGGGACCCAGGATGGTGTTGGGCGTCGCGCCGCTCGGGCGGCGGTTGTTGATCGAGTCGACCAGCATCGATACGCCCAGGACGTCCGACAGAAGAATGAATTCCTGGCGCCACTGGTTGCACATGTGACCGGTGTCGGTGAGGAATTTGATGGCAGCCAGCCATTCCTCGTGGGTCGGCTCGATTTCCTTAACGGCAGCGTGCAGGTGCTTCACGATGATCGACATGACTTGCTTGAGGCGCGGATCGGCGTCGGCACCCATGCGGGCATTCACTACCTCGGCCGAGGTGTCCTCTTCAAAGTACGGGTACTTTGCTTTTCGATCGCCAGTGGTCATCTTGTCTCCGTTGCAATTGGTGGTTCTTAGGCGCGGTGAGATACGCCTGTTGCTTGGGAAGAACTTTAGGACCGTGACCTCTTTGGCGGAAGAGCCATAGCAGGGAATGAGTTTCCCGCTTACCGAAAGAATGGGTCCCGTTCATCCTTGTTGGTCGTCAATGCCGGGACAAAGGAGGGCTGTCAGCCCGACCCGGCGGGAATCCGCCTGCGTGCCGGCACGAGCGCGCGGCCTAAAGGAATTCGCACGCGATCTCACCCGATCACGGCCACGCAGCCGCTCGCCTCGGCTGATCAGGACGTCCAGAGGCGCTCGTAATCGTTCGCCTCGAAACGCTCGACCATCGCCTCCATGAAGAGGCGCACCTTCGCCGGTAGATGTGCTCGCGTCTGAAAGGCGAAGTTCATCGTCAGGCGGGGCAGATCCCAGTCATCAAGGATCGGCACCAGCGCACCTCGCGCGATGTCGTCGTAGATGATGTATTTGGGCTGGACGAGGATGCCCATTCCGTCCAGGGCGGCACGCACCACAATCTGGCCGTCACTGGCCTCTAGTAAAGGCCTCACGTTCACCACCGAAGTCTCATCTCTGCGCCTGAAGTTGAGCGTGTTCGGGTCGATGGCATGCGAATAGATCAGCATCTTGTGCTTGACCAGATCATCCGGCGACTGAGGGACGCCGTGCCGCTCGAGGTAATCGGGCGAGGCGGCAAGGACCCGCCGGGTCGACCCGAGCCGACGAATGGTGATGTTGGAGTCCGCCTCGAACTGGCGCGTGCGGATCGCGAGATCGACGTTGTTGTCGATGATGTCGTAATAGCGATTCGCCGCGATCACTTCCACCGCGATGTCCGGATACTTGGCCGTGAACGCGGGCAGTAGTGGCTCGATCTGCAAGAGACAAAACGATAGCGACGCCGTGACGCGCAGCACGCCGGTCGGCTTGATAGTCGCTTCGGTCACCGTGGCCTCCGCCTCCCGAAGATCCGCAAGGATCCCCTTGGTCCGCCGATAGAACTCCGTCCCCGCGTCGGTCAGGTACAGCTTTCGAGTCGTGCGCTGAACGAGACGCGCACCCAGATGCTCCTCGAGAGAACACAGATAGCGGCTCGCCGCAGAGATCGATAGGTCAAGGCTCTCGGCAGCCTTCGTCAGGCTGCCCACCTCAGCGATCTGCACGAAGAGTTCTACGGCGGCGAAGCGATCCATGAGCAGTTGTACGCGGGCATCACAAAAACGTAGGGTGCGCGGCGTTTGCGAACTCATCGCCTCGCGCTGCTTATCAGTATGGGCAGTCTCCAGCGTGAGTGGCTTGAGATAAACGGTTCTCAGGTCCTCACACTGTTGCGCGCAGGTTGACGATTGAGCCCTTTAGCGTCGCTCCGCATCCTGGCCACCGACGGTATGGACGCCTCCTCCTCGCTGCTTGACTGCGAAAGGTGTAGCTACTCTGAGGCGAACGTGTTGCCGGGCCGATCCGATCGAGAGAAATGTAGGGGGACAATGGGCGGCAGTGACCGCGACCCGACGATCCCCAAACCAGGGTAGGACTGCAACGGGCACCAAGCCGCTGATCCGCCCAGCCCTCCCTAAGGACGGTTCTCGCTGCACTGCCGACTTGGTTCGGACGTCCTCTTTCGGCGGCATCGCGCCCTTTGCAGTGGCGTGCCGCGCCACTTGTCGAGTCACGCCGTAGTAGCAACGCCTTTTCCAGAGTCGAGCGATGGCGGTACCACGACGAACACCACTCACTCAAGAAAGGCGCTGACGCGGTTCGACCTCTCCATCGCGGGCGGCGAGCCCGCGGATGGCACCGTCGCCGACGACTGACGAGCACCCGCAGCTGCTTTCGACAGGCGTGCCTGCATGTTCACACTCGAGGTTCAGCGGCGCGATCGGCGCCTTTGGACTGTTCGATCATGTGAGCTGATTGGCAACGCTCATGGGAGCGGCCTGCCAAGCTACGCGTATCAGTACGCGCGCTCGCTCAGTACCCAGGCCGGTGACGACGATCTGGACGACGCCGTCACCCGAGAACCTGACTGGTGGCGCAAAGGTGTCTGCGACCCTCAGGAATGTCGGCCAGTCTTGTTCTTGCGCCCAGCGACCTTCGGTGCCGCGGATGCAAGGAGTGCGTGGCGGCAAACCGCCAGGAATTCATCGGCCAGTGGCGAGTCGTCGGGACACGCTCGCGACATGACGATGGCACCCACGGCATGCGCCAGCGCGTCGAGGGTCTTGGCTCGCGCCTGGCCAGCATCTGCCGAACCCGACGCCGCGCGCCGGTTGGTCAGTGCGGCGACGAGGTCTTCGACGCCGGCCGCAAACGCAACCCGAACCGCCTCAGGCTGGCGTGCGGTATCCCCTCCAAGGGCCGCCATCGTGCAGCCGGTAGCCCGTGAGTCTCGGTGCTCTCGCGAGAGGTATTGCTCCACGAACTCCACCGGGCCAACGCCATCGGTCATCGCAACGGTCTGCGCGATGCCGCACGCCGTCGATTCCGCGATCAGGTCGGCCTTGGATCCGAACTGCTTGTAGAAGCCGCCGTGAGTGAATCCCGCGGCCGCCATCAGGTCGGCCACGCCAACCCCGTCGTATCCGTGCTCACGAAACAGAGTGGACGCCGTCTCGACGACGTGCGCCCGGTTTGCTTGAGCCTGTGCCTTGGTGACCTTCATTCTTCGACAACCGTGAGTTCGTGCGTGAACGAGCCCACTATACATTGATGTCGAACATCATCCAACACTTGACACGTTGGATTATGATCGTCATCATTACACCATCGACAGTTTCCAGCTCTCGCGCCAGAGCCAGCTCGCTCGGCCCTCGGACTCGACAGCAGGAACTTCGAAGCGTTGCGCCCGCGCTTGCGGCCCCCTTCCAGCAGGAAATCGATCATGTCAACCCTCCCTACCGTCCTCATCACGGGCGCCTCCACGGGCATCGGCGCCACCTACGCCGAGCGCTTCGCGCAGCGCGGCCACGACCTCGTGCTGGTTGCCCGCGACAGATCGCGGCTGGAGGCGCTCGCCGCCCGCCTTCGCACCCAGCACGACATCGCAGTCGACCTGCTGCCGGCCGACCTGACGCAGCAAGCCGACCTGGTCTCGGTGGAGGCCCGGCTGCGCGACGATGCCCGTATCGGGATCCTCATCAACAACGCCGGCATGGCGCAATCAGGTGGCTTCCTGCAGCAGAACGCTGACGGCGTCGACCGCCTCATCGCGCTCAACATCACCGCGCTGACGCGACTCGCGGCCGCCGTTGCCCCGCGCTTTGCGCAGTCCGGCACGGGCTCGATCGTCAACATCGGCTCGGTCGTCGGCTTCGCCCCTGAATTCGCCATGTCGGTCTACGGCGCGACCAAGGCGTTCGTCCTGTTCCTGTCGCAAGGCCTGAACCTCGAGCTTTCATCCAAGGGCGTGTACGTGCAGGCGGTACTGCCCGCGGCGACCCGCACGGAGATCTGGGAGCGCGCCGGGATCGACGTCAATTCGCTCCCCGACGTGATGGAAGTGGGCGACCTGGTCGATGCGGCGCTCGTCGGCTTCGATCGCCGCGAACTGGTCACGATCCCGCCATTGCAAGTCGCCGGTCGCTGGGATGCGCTGGATGCCGCTCGCCAAGGCTTGCTTTCGGACATTCGCCAGGCGCAGGTGGCCGAACGCTATCGCTCGCAAGCCTGATCGCCTCCCGCCACCCAACCCTGAAAAACTGCCGTGACTTCCTCTCTCCTGAGATCCAGCCTCCACGCCCTGGCGCTTTGCGCTGCGCTCGCGTCGCCGTTTGCCGAGGCCAGTGGCGTCATCTCAACGAACGCGAGCCCTTCGATGACCGCGGGTGTTCGGCCCGTGACCTGGAAGGACGTCCCGACGCAGTTCGTCTCTGCAGGCGGCGTGGACTTCGCGTACCGGGAACTCGGTCAGCAGAACGGGGGCGTCCCCGTCGTGCTGCTCGTGCACCTGGCCGGCGTGATGGACAACTGGGATCCGCGCGTTGTCGATGGTCTGGCCGCGACCCACCACGTGATCGCCTTCGACAATCGCGGCATCGGATCTTCCAGCGGCAAGCCGGCCAACACGATGGAACAGATGGCCGACGACGCCATCACGTTCATCAACGCCAGGGGATTCAAGCAGGTCGACCTCTTGGGCTTCTCGATGGGCGGGATGATCTCGCAGGAGATCGTGCTGAAGGAGCCGCAGCTGGTGCGCAGGATGATCCTTGCGGGCACCGGTCCGGCCGGCGGCGAGGGCATCAGCACGGTGGCGGGCGTGGCGAACTACGACCTGATGCGCGCGAAGCTCACCGGGCAGGACCCGAAGCAGTACCTGTTCTTCACGCGCACGCCCAAGGGCATCGAGGCCGGGAAGGCCTTCCTGAAGCGCCTGCTGGAGCGTACGGACAACCGCGACGCGGAGATCGCGATCGGTGCCTACGTCGCGCAACTCCAGGCGCTCAGCGCGTGGGGGCAAAAGGCGCCGGCAGACCTCTCGGTCGTGAAGCAACCCGTCCTGGTGGTCAATGGCGACGCGGATCGAATGGTTCCGACCCCCAACTCGTACGACCTTGCACGGCGCCTGCCCAACAGCCAGCTGATCATCTATCCCGATGCTGGCCACGGCGGCGTCTTCCAGTACGAGGAAGACTTCGTGCCCAAGGCCCTGGCCTTTCTGGCGAACTGAGCCCCCGATGAGAAGGTACGCAAGCGCACTCACGGCGCGAATCTCCTGGCAAGCACATGAATGACACGCACCTGACCGCACCCACGCGCTTCGTGGAAGTCGGCGGCACCCGATTCGCCTATCGCCGCTGGGGCAATGGAGCCGCTTCGCAGCCTCCGCTGCTGTTCCTGCAGCACTTCCGCGGTGGCATGGATCACTGGGACCCGTTGATGACGGATGGCCTGGCCGCCGGGCGTGAGGTGATCCTGTACAACGGTCGCGGTGTCGCGTCTTCCGCCGGGACGCCGCGCAACCGGATCGAGGACATGGCCGATGACGCCGCGGCGGTGATCCGGGCCCTGGGCCTGCGCCAGGTCGACGTGCTGGGCTTTTCGCTGGGCGGCTTCCAGGCCCTGGACCTCACGTGGCGCCACCCCGAACTCGTGCGCAAGCTCATGCTGCTGGGTACCGGTCCGCGAGGCGGCAACCCCGAACTGGAAGAACGTGTGCTGACCACGGCGGTCAACCCGACTCCCACCTTCGAGGACTTTCGCTACCTGTTCTTCGGCCGGTCGGATCAGGCTGAACAGGCTGCTCGGGCGTTCTGGGAGCGGCGTCACCAGCGGATGGATCAGGACCCGCCGTCTTCGCCGCAGGTGGCCAACGCCCAGATCGAGGCCAACGTGCTGTACCTGCCCCGGTTGAAGGAAGACGACCCCTTCGCCTACCTGCGCGGCATCCATCAGCCCACGTTCATCCTCAATGGCGTGAACGACGTGATGGTGCCGACCGTCAACTCGTTCTACATGGCGCGCAACCTGCCCAACGCACAGTTGTTCATCTACCCCGATGCCGGCCATGCCCCTCAGTTCCAGTGCCCGCAGCGCTTCCTGCAGCACGCATTGCAGTTCCTGGGCGAGTGACGGTGAGCGTCGTCGCCGCCCCAGCGTCATTGGGTCCCAACCACCGTCCTCGAAGGTAAGACGCCATGCTCAAGTTCAAGCTCCTCTTATGGGCCTTTGCACTCTTGTTGCAGCGAAAGATCCGCAGCAACGCGGAGTGCGCGCGCTACCTCGGCGACAAGCAGCTCGTCTTCCAGATCCGCACAGCCTCAGGCGCTGGCCGTTGGTACCTCATCGAGAAAGGCACCGTGCGCTCCTTCGCCGGCTTGACCGACAACGCGGCGTTCACGTTCACCTTCTCGAACGCAGCCAAGGGCTTCGAGATCCTGTCGGCCAAGGACGCACAGCCCGCATTTCTGCGTGGGGTGGGCAGCAAGGACCTGATCGTGAGCGGCGACTTCCGCGAAGTCATGTGGTTCCAGGGGCTCACCGCCTACCTGCAGCCGCCCAAGGTCATAGCGCCCTGGGACCGCAGTCCGTTCTGAAGGCCACCGCGCCGATCCTTCCCCAAGCAACATAACAACATCGGAGACCCTCCATGACGACATCGCTGGGCACCACAGTGCCCGACGCAAGGCCGCCCGGCTCGCATGCGGCGCAAGTGCCCTATGACTTCGACCACATCGTGATCGGCTCGGGCTTCGGCGGCAGCGTCTCTGCCTTGCGGCTGTCAGAGAAGGGCTACACCGTGGGCGTCATGGAAATGGGCCGGCGCTGGAAGCCCGAAGACTTCCCCAAGTCGAACTGGGATGCACGACGCTATTTCTGGCGGCCGGGTCTTCGCATGTTCGGTTTCTTCAACCTGCGGCTGTTCCGCCACGTGGTGGTGATGTGCGGCAACGCCGTCGGTGGCGGCTCGATCGCCTATGCCAGCGCCTTGCTCGAGCCATCGCTGGAGGTGTGGGACCAGGGCTCGTGGGCCGGCCTGCAGGATTGGAAACGGGTCATGCCGGCGCACTACGCCACCGCTGAACGCATGCTCGGTGTGGCCGACAACACGCTGCTGGGCGAGGCCGATCGACGGCTGGAGAAACTTGCGCGCCTGGCCGGGGTGGCCGACAGCTACTACCCCGGGCGTTCGGGCACCTTCTTTCCGCCCCCGGGCGAACGCGGTGGCAAGACCTATCCTGACCCGTACTTCGGCGGAGAGGGTCCGGAGCGCAGTACCTGCATCGGCTGCGGCGGCTGCCTCGTGGGCTGCAGGCACAACGCCAAGAACTCGCTCGACAAGAACTACCTCTACCTGGCCGAGCGGCGCGGCGCCCAGGTCTTTGCGGAAACCCGGGTGGTCGATGTTCGTCCACTCAACGGCATGCCGGATGGCAGCGATGGCTACGAGGTTCACACCGAGTGTTCGACCGCGCTCTTCGACAAGCGGCGGCGCATCTTTCGCTGCCGCGCCGTGGTGTTTGCCGCGTCGTCGCTGGGCACGGTGGAACTGCTGCTGCGGCTGAAGGAAGCGGGCTCGCTGCCGCGGCTCAGTGATGATCTGGGCAAGCGCATCCGCACCAACGCGGAATCGCTCCTCGGGCTGCGCTTCCCCGGGCGCGGGCCCAGCATGTCACCGGGCATCGCAGGCGGTGCCGCCATCTACCTCGACCGGCATACCCACGTCGGCGTGGTGCGCTACGCAGAGGGCATGGACGGCACCAGTCTGCTAATGACGGTCATGCGTGGCGCCACATCGGGCTGGCGACGCATCCCGGCGTGGCTCTGGCGCATGCTGCGCCATCCGGTCCAGGCGCTGCGGGCCCACAACCCGATCGGCTTTGCGCGCCAGACCATGCTCTTCGTGGTCATGCAGAACAAGGAAGGCCACATCGACCTGCGCCTGCGCCGCCCCTGGTACTGGCCATTCGGCAAACAACTGAGCACGGAAGGCGCGCCGATTCCCGCCCATATCCCAGAGGCGAACGCCTTCATCGAACGTGCGGCCAAGGCCCTTGGCGGCGTTCCCATGTCGCTGCTGACCGAAACCCTGTTCAACATTCCCACCACGGCTCATTGCATGGGCGGTTGTGCGATGGCACAGACCGCCGAGCACGGCGTGATGGACGCCCGCAACCGCGTGTTCGGCTACCAGAACATGCTGATCTGCGACGGCTCCATGCTCAGCGCCAACCTGGGCGTGAACCCGAGCCTGACCATCGCGGCGATGACGGAGCTCGCCATGTCCCACATCCCGGCCAAGTCATCTCCCAACCCCGTTCACGACACATCACGCAGCGACATGCCCATGCCCAAGACATCCAACGCCAGCCACCGGCTTCTGAACCAGCCCCTGACATTGCCCAACGGCACGGTCCTGCGCAACCGGCTGGCCAAGGCCGCCATGAGCGAGACGCTCGGCACCTACGACAACCGGCCGACGCCCAGCCTCGTTCGGCTATATGAACGTTGGGGCGCCTCGGGCCTGGGCCTGATCGTGACGGGCAACATGATGATCGACCGCCGCGCTCTGGGCGAGCCCGGCAACGTCGCCGTCGAGGACGAATCCGACCTGACCGTCTTGCGCCAGTGGGCAAAGGCGGCGACGGCGCAGGGCGCCGCCATCTGGGCGCAGCTCAACCATCCCGGCAAGCAGTCCACCAAGGGCCTGAACGCCTTCAACCTCGCGCCTTCGGCCGTCCCCTTCCGCGAGGACATGGCGGCCCTCTTCGAGACTCCACGTGAAGCCACCGGGTCCGAGATCCACGACATCATCGAGCGTTTCGGGCGCAGCGCGGCCATCGTCAAGAAAGCCGGGTTCGGTGGCGTGCAGATCCACGGTGCCCACGGCTACCTGGTCAACCAGTTCCTCTCTGCGCATCACAACCGTCGCGACGACGAGTGGGGTGGAACCCCCGAGAAGCGCCGACGCTTCCTGATGGCCGTCTATGCGGAGATCCGCCGACAAGTCGGTCCGGAGTTCCCGATCGGCATCAAGCTCAACTCGGCCGACTTCCAGCGTGGTGGCTTCACCGAAGAAGAATCGCTGGCCACGATCCGCGCGCTGGCAGGGGCGGGAATCGACTTGATCGAGATCTCCGGCGGGACCTACGAGGCGCCCGCCATGAGTGGCGGGTTGCAGGAGCAGGCAAAGGCATCCACCGCAGCGCGTGAAGCGTACTTTCTCGACTTCGCTGAAAAGGTTCGTGCCGCTGTCCAGGTGCCACTGATGGTCACGGGCGGATTCCGCACTGCAGCCGGCATGGAAGCCGCGCTGCGAACGGGCGCGCTCGATGTGGTGGGCCTGGCGCGCTTGCTGGCGATCGACCCCGACGCGCCTGCCGCACTCCTGGAAGGCCGCGACAGCCTTCAACGAGTTCGCCCGATCAACACCGGTCTCAAGGCCGTGGATCGCATGGGAATCATGGAGGTGCTTTGGTACACGCGCCAACTCGGGCGCATTGCCAAGGGTGGAGACCCACAGCCGAGGGAAAGTGGGCTGTCTGCTTTCCTGAAGTCAGCGCTCATCAGTGGTTGGGGAACGTTCCGCACACGTCGCTTGCGCGCGCGCGGTTGAGCTCGCTCCTCGCACTGCGGCGCACCAACGCCCGACGACACACCCACCTGGCTCCGCCAGGACAAAGGAAGACATGAAAGCACTCACGTTCAAGCGCTACGGCAAGTCGCCCGGCATCGGCTTTGCCGAGATTGCCCGCCCCTCGTTGAAACCAGACGAAATGCTGGTGCAGGTCCATGCCGCGGGGGTGAACCCCATCGACAACATGGTCCCTGCTGGAACGTTCAAGCTCGTCCTGCGCTTCGACTTGCCCGCGACGTTGGGCAGTGATCTGGCGGGCGTGGTGGTCGAGGTGGGCAGCCGCGTAACCCGCTTCAAGCCTGGCGACGAAGTCTTCGCCAGCCTCTTCGACCTCGGCAACGGATCTCTTGCAGAGTTCGCGGCGGTGCCGGAGAGCGCCGCCGCCTTGAAGCCGCACAACCTGGACTTCGTGCAAGCTGCGTCGATTCCGATGGTCGGACTTACCTCATGGCAAGCGCTGAAGGAGCGCGCAGGTCTGCGTCGAGGCCAGAAGGTGTTCATCCCGGCGGGCTCCGGCGGCATCGGTACGTTCGCGATCCAACTAGCTCACCACCTTGGCGCCAAGGTGGGCACCACCGTCAGCACGGGCAATGTGGAACTGGTTCGCAAGCTCGGTGCCGACGAGGTCGTCGACTACAAGAAGCAGGAATTCGAGAAGGTACTTCGGGGTTATGACGCCGTGCTCGGCACCGTCCGGGGAGATGCCATCGCGAAATCCGTCGACATCCTCAATCCGGGCGCCAGGATCGTCTCCCTCATCGGCCCGCTCGACGCGGCGTTCGCGCGCGCGAAAGGCTTGAACTTCTTCCTGAGGTTCGTGTTGGGATTGATGAGCCGCAAGATCTTGCGCATCGCGAGAAAGCGGGAGGTCAACTACTCTTTCCTGTTCATGCGTCCCGACGGGAAGCAACTCGGGGAGATCGGTGAACTGCTCAAGTCCGAACGCATTCGGCCGGTGATCGACAAGGTGTTCCCCTTCGAGCAGGCCAAGGAGGCTCTCGACTACCTGGCGCAAGGACGAGCCAAGGGAAAGGTCGTCGTTCGTATCAAGTAGCCCGTCGTCATCGCCACGATCCAGAGCCGTGACGGCTCGCCCGCATTTTTCAACACCTCGTTTTTCCGTCAAGGATCATCATGCTTTTTGAACCTCTTGCCACGCCTTTGCTGCAACTCGCCAACCGTATCGTGATGGCGCCGATGACACGCAGCCGGGCCGTGGAGGCCAACACGCCGAACGACCTGATGGCCGAGTACTACGGCCAGCGAGCTGCAGCCGGCCTGATCATCACGGAAGGCACATCGCCGTCTCCGAACGGCCTGGGCTATGCACGCATCCCCGGGCTCTTCAACCAGGCGCAGGTGCTGGGATGGCGGCGGGTCACCGACGCCGTCCACGCCAGGGGCGGCAAGATCTTCGTCCAACTCATGCACACCGGGCGCGTGACCCATGTGTTGAACCTGCCGGTTGCAGCCGAGGTCCTGGGGCCCACCGCCGATGCCTGCCCCGGCCAGATGCATACCGATGCGAAGGGCATGCAACAGCACAGCCGCCCGCGGGCCATGAGCCAGGACGACATCGCGCATGCCGTCGACGAATACGTCCAGTCGGCGCAACTCGCGATCCAAGCAGGATTCGACGGAGTCGAATTGCACGCCGCGAATGGCTACCTGATCGAGCAGTTCCTCAACGCCAATGTGAACCAGCGCACCGACCAATACGGCGCCGGCATCGACGGTCGCAACCGCTTTGCAATCGAGATCGCCCGGGCCACCGCGGCGGCCATAGGCCCACAGCGCGTGGGCATTCGGCTCTCGCCTTATGGCGTGTTCAACAGTACTGGGCCTTTTGCCGACGTGGACGCGCAGTACCTGGCGTTGACGCATCAGCTGTCGGAGCTGGGCCTGCTTTACGTCCACGTTCTCGATCATTCGGCCATGGGAGCTCCCGCAGTGCCTGCCGAGCTGAAGGCTCGTCTTCGCGCCGCCTTCAAGGGCCTGTTCATCCTCGCCGGCGGATTCGATCAGGCCAGCGCCGAGCGTGCGCTCGAAGCCGGTCAGGCGGACCTCATTGCCTTCGCCCGGCCCTTCATCGCCAATCCGGACCTGGTCGCACGCATGCGTACTGACGCCGCGCTCAACGTGCTGGACCCCGAAACCTTCTACACCCCGGGTGCCAAGGGTTACACCGACTACCCGGTACTTGCGGACTGAGCTGTACGGTCTGTCGACTATCAAGGAGCCATGCCATGGGCGTTCAGCAAAGATCCGAAAGTGAGCTGGAAAAACGTGCCCACGCGGACTGTCACCGCTGGTGATGTGACGTTCGCCCACAGGGAACTGGGCACCGAACATCCCGATCCTCCGGTCGTGTGCCTCATCCATCTGGCAGCAGTGCTGGACAACTGGGTCCCAGGTCCGGGCTTGTCGTCCTGCGGCTTCGGAGCGAACCGACCGGGCTTCTATGGGTCGCAAGCGGCGCCGACCGACGCAACCTGGCACGGTGGTCGAACGGCGGCTCCTGGGCGCCTGCCGAAGCACAGCGACACAACCTGGACTTCGGCAATGGGCACGTACCCGAAGCATGGGATGGCCCCGTCCGGTGGCGGCTTGGCGGCTCTCACCCGACCTTCGGAGCTCGGCCTCTGAAGACTGTAGCTGGCCCGCGTCCTGCCACATGCGAGTCGTCGCCGGCGTGCGCAAACCGGCGGGTCAGTTCGCCCGCAACCGCCGCTCTAGGCAACACTGGTGCCCGCAATTACTGAAGGCCCCAGCGCCGCTTCCGGGCCAAAGGAGCTGGCTTTTCGGGACCAAGTGCGCTGTTCGCAGCGAGGACGACAGTTTGCAGGATGCATAGGCGGTATATACAATAGGGATACACGATACCCCTTCCCCAGGAGCCGCCATGCCCGCCGCCACCAGCCAACAGCCACTGAAGCTGAACTTCAAAGACGACACGCTCACGACCGTGTCGAGAGACGCGCTGCGGGCACTGGCCAAAAGACTCGGCTTCAACGAAACCCAGACTGTCCTGTACGCGCTCGCGAGACTGCGAGACGAGGTTTTCGTCGAACAGGACATGGAGAAATTGATGCCACTCACCAAGACTCAGCACCAGGCCATCGCGAAGGCTGAACCAAAAAGGAAAGGTAAGGTCATCGGCTCGCTGCTGTGAGCCAGACGTACTGGACACCGGGCCCAAGCTCGGGGACATTGTCGAGTGCAGGTTTCCGCAGGAAGTAGGCGTACCGGGCCCCAAGAACCGCCCGGCTTTAGTGCTTCAGGTCGAAGAGGCGAGCGATGACCCCGCCGGTTCTGTTGTAGTGGTCGCGTACGCCACATCACAGAACACTACAGCGGTGTATCCCGGAGAGTTCGTCATTGAGGCCAGCGCCAAGACGGGCCTGACCAAAGCAACCAAGTTCGACTTGGTCAATCATCACCGGCTTGCCTTTGACGACACCTGGTTCGCCGCCGCGCCCGGCAAAACGCCAAGATACCCTCGACGCGGGCGGCTTGACCTTCAGGATCCCATCGTGAAGCGCAAGCTTCAATCGGCAATCATGGAAGCCAAGAATCAGCCCAAGAACTTCTGAGATGCCCTTCGCATCTTTCGGCCCTGCCAACTTCGGCAGGGCCTTTTTACGATGCCCTGGCCCGGCCACAGCGACCAACTTGCCGCCCCTGAAGGCGGACGTCGCGCCGACATGCCCACCCCTTCGTCTCTCTACACGGCGTTGTGTTGCCAAAGCTTCGACATGGCGCGAAGCTGAGCATCCCGCTCGGTGGTGATATACCCCGACGTCGTTCCGATCGAGCTATGCCCCAGGTTCCTACGAACGATCTCGATGGGCACTTCCGCGCCCAGCTCGTCGGGGTTGAGCGCATGGCTGCCGTGCGAGTGGCGCAGCCAGTGCGTACTGGCCTGCAATAGCCTCGTCGACGCCTCTCCTTCGAGCGTGCGCGCGGCGTCCTCGAACACGGCCTTCGCGGCCTGGTAGAGCCAGTTCGACGAATATCCGATCGGCCCCTTGCCAGGTCCCCCGAACCGGGCCAACACAGGCACATCAACGTTGCTTGCGCCGTCGACACTCGGCGCGCGGCCCGCGGCGCCGAGCGCGTCGGCCAGCTCCCGGACCAGGTTGACGGGTACTGGGACCTCGCGGAATCGGCCGCCCTTCCCTACCACTTCGAGCATCCAGCCGACGGTCGGGCGGCCATCAGCGTCCGTGAACTCCACCCGCTTGAGGTGTCCGCATCGGGCTGCGATCAGTTCGGCCCCGCGCAATCCCGTTGCATACAGCCAGCGCACGGCCCTGCCGCGCAGCTGCTGCGCTGGCGTGCTTGCCTGGTTGATCACCGCAAGCACATGCTTCCACTGCGCCTTGGTCAATGTTCTGCCAGAACCCAACGGCCGCAGCGGGGCGCGTGGTGGCACCACTGCCGCGAACGGATTGCCGACCAGGTAGCCCTGCTTCATGAGGAAGCCGAAGAGCGATCGCAGTATCGTCAGGGCCTGAGCACGCGCGACGGCCGACAAGGGGCCTTCGAGGGGCCGCCAGAGCGGTGACCAGCGTTGCCGGTGTCGCGGCCCGCACCACCAGCCGGGCGGATCGGCAAGGAAGCGCATGTACGCGTCGGCATCCTCCACGCTGAGCGACGACAGGGCCATCCCGTGCTCCAGAACGCACCACAGCAACAGTCGTTCGGCTTCGCGGCGATACGCCCTCTGCGTTGCCGGCATGTCGTCCTTGGTCGAGAGGAATGCTTCGATCGCCCGGTGGTCGTTGTCCGCTCTCAAGAGGTTGCGATCCCTGGGCGAACGATAGCGGCCGTTGCTGCCATCGAGAGCCTGAGGAACCTGCAGCTTCTCCAGCGGCCGCAACGCCGTCGCCGGTGGCGTCACAGCGTCCAGGTCGCTGCGGCTCAGGTGCGACCGCAGGACCAACGCATGGTCCCCGACCGCATGACCGATGCTGCTTTCGTGCGTCTGCAGCCACTGGACGATACGCGTCGCCTTTACGGGTCCGACGCCCGCCACGCAGGTCCACCATCTTGCGCCGACACCATTGATTCGCTGGATCAGGGCGTGCAGCGTCGGCAGATCCGCACGCTGCAGGCGCTCGGCCAGCCTCGGATCAAACCAGGCATGGACCGAATCGCCGGCCAACGGCTCCTGGGCAGCCAGGTTCTCGAGCCACTGGAGCGCCTGCAGCTGCCGCTCGATCATGCGGGCCCGCCGTGAGAGGCGCGTTCCGCCATTGCCGTGGACCTCCGCATAGCGTTCGAGCTGCTCGGCCTCCGAGAAGCCGTCCATGCCGGATGCAAGTACGAATTCCTCCAGCGACGGCGGCGCCGGCGCCGGCGCCGATCCGGTATCCGGCCAGCGCTGTGCGTCGACAAGTACCAGGCGAGCGGTCCCTGGTCGCTGCTCGCGGCGAGCAGCGGCGGCAAACGCACTCCGCATCCAGGCGATCGCGCTTCGCACGCGCCGCGCATCGCCTCTGTCGCCTTCAATATTCAGATATCGGTCCCAGGCTTCCCCCGAGTCGATCCCCTGAACCAAGGCACGCATGAATGCGAAGTGACCTCGATGCAGCTTTCGCGCGCAAGCGGGCAGCGTCTTCACAGCTCGTCCTTGCGTTGCTGTTCAGAACCCGTAGGGATGTTGGGACCAGGCCTTGAGCACCCGATAGTCGTGCTCGGGCAGGACGATCAGGCCCTGCTCGGCGGCGCGCAGCACGCGATGCCCGGACACGTCGCCGACGCGATTGCCGTGGAGCATGAAGAAGAACCATGCAAACGGGACGCCGATGTGGCGATCAAGCTTCTCGAGCTTGCCGTACAGCTCATAGTCACTTCCCTTGTTGCCGGCGATCTTCGCGAGCCTCTTTGTCGTCGCCCAGGCAGGCGTGTACGCCACCGTGCGTGTGTTGCCGGTCATGGTCGCCTCCTTCATACCGGACGGACTTCGATCTCGTCCTCGGGACCGATGGACCGCAGGGGGTCACATGTCCGCCACCGTCCATCGTCCACCCCGAAGGCCGCCAGGGCAGCTTCAGTGGCCGCGTCTGCGTTGGCCGCGACGACCCGGCCGATCAGGTGCGCCCGCCCCGTCACAGGGCTGCGCGGCAACGCATGAGGCCGCCCCGTCAAGAAGACATCCCAGAGGAAGCGCTCCGCCAACTGGCGCTCCGCTATGACCTCGAGATACGGCGTGTTGGTGAAGCGCCAGGCGGCGGCGCGGATCGCCCTGTCGCGGGCTAGCACGCGGTTCGGAGCGCGAACCATGACGGTGAGGCGTTGACGGGTGCGGCGCTCGCGCAGGCTGACCTCGAAGGACCTGTTCCCGCCGGCGAGGATGGTGGAGATCAGTGGGCCGACGTGACCATCGAGCGGAAGGAACCCGCCTGCAGTGTTGTCGTGGGACGTGTCGGCATGTTCGGCATGTTCGGCATGTTCGGCATGTTCGGCATGTTCGGCATGTTCGGCATCGTGACCGTCGAGGTCAAAGGAATCGTCGCTCATCGCATGGCCGCGCTACAAAGGAGCGTTCGCGGACCGTGCCTTGGTCTGGCCCTCCGGCAAGTGGCTTACCGGCGGCCGATGAACAGTCATCGCCAAGGCAGCGCTCGCGCCTGCCTCCGGCCTGCCCGCCCCTCACCTTTGCAGATCGTTCAAAGACGAGGCGTTTCGCCGACCGGGAGGGGCGAGGGTCTGGGGTCAATAACTCATCTTTATCGAGGCTGACTTTCCAGTAGCGGAACGAAGTGCTGCGGGTCTTGGGCCAATGGCCCCGCGGATGGCAGCCCGAACCAATTCGAGCCTTGCCCGAGAAACCCTGAGGGCCTCGCAATCGCGGGCACACGCCTCTGGCTTCCTGGCTTGCCCTACTCCCCTGCCGCGCGGCAATCAGGATGAGAACAGCGCGTCAATCTGGATGAGAAGACCTGCGGTGCAGGAACGGGGCCGGGCGTAGCCCGGAACCGTTCCTGCACCGCGCGCGCCGGCGGGTGCCTCCCCGGGGGCCCATCGGTGGTCGCGGTGGATCGGGTATGGAGCATGGATCTTGTGAACACGAGAGCCTGCCCGTGCCCGGACATCACATCAACGACTACCAGATGAGGCTTTACATGAAGCACAGATTGTCCGAAGGACCATCCAAGGCGGCCGCACGCGTCGGTTTCAGCGTCGCGACGGCCTACCGCGTCGAGCAGGACCCGCGCCTGCCGTCGCAGAAGAAGGCGCCGCGCGAGCGCCGGCGTCCCGATCCACTGGCCGAGATCTTCGACGCCGAAGTGGTCCCACTGCTCAAGGCGGCGCCAGGCGTGCGCCCCGTTGCGGTGTTCGAGGAGATGATGCGGCGTCATCCGCAATTGCCGCCCGGTGTGCGCCGCACGCTGGAGCGGCGCATCCGTGGCTGGCGCGCCATTCACGGCGAAGAACGTGATGTCATCTTCCGTCAGGTGCACGAGCCAGGCCGCCTGGGCCTGTCGGACTTCACCGAGATGGACGGCTTGGGCATCACCGTGGCCGGTGTCGCGCTGGACCATCGCCTCTACCACTTCCGCCTGGCCTGTTCGGGTTTCGAGCACGCGCACGTCATCCTGGGCGGGGAGAGCTATGTCGCGCTGGCCGAGGGGCTGCAGAACGCGTTATGGGCCTTGGGCGGCGCCCCGCGAGAGCATCGCAGCGACAGCCTGTCGGCAGCCTTCCGCAACCTGGAACGAGAGGCTCGCGACGACCTGACGTCGCGCTACGACGCGCTGTGCGCGCACTACGGCATGCAGCCCACGCGCAACAACCGCGGCGTTGCCCACGAGAACGGCTCGATCGAGAGTCCTCACGGCCATCTCAAGAGCGCCATCCGCGACGCCGTGCTGCTGCGCGGCAGCAGCGACTTTGCCGATCTGTTGGCCTATCGCCGCTTCATCGACGAGATCGTCAGTCGCCACAACGCGCGCAACGGCAAGCGCATCGATGCCGAGCGCGTCACGCTGCAGCCGCTGCCGCCCTCACGCACCTGCGACTACGAGGAGACGCTCGTGTACGTGACCTCGGCCGGGGGGTTCACCCTGCGCAAGGTGTTCTACACCGTTCCGTCGCGGCTGATCGGCCATCGCCTGCGCGTGCGACTGTACGACGACCGGCTGGAGCTGCTGCTCGGAGGAACGTCGCTGATGACCCTCGAGCGAGGTCGCCCCGGCGCCAACGGCCGGCATGGTCACGTCGTCGACTACCGGCACGTCATCCATGCGCTGCGCCGCAAGCCGATGGCCTTGCTCAACCTGGTCTATCGGGACCGGCTCTTCCCTCGCGAAGCCTATCGACTGACGTTCGATCGCCTGTGCGAGGCGCTCACACCACGCGCGGCCTGCAAGACCATGGTCGAGCTGCTGAGCCTCGCGCACGAGCGAACCTGCGAAGCCCAGCTCGCCGACGTGCTGGCTCAGGACCTGTCCGAGCGACGACTACCCGACCTGAAGGCCCTATGGGCCCGCTTCACCCCCGATCCGGCTCGCCTGCCGCACGTATGCGTGCAACTGGCCTCGCTGAGCGACTACGAGGCCCTGGTCAACCTCGACATGGAGGTGCAAGCATGAGCGACGAATTCGACTCGACGCGCCTGACGCTGCTGCTGAACGAACTGCGGCTGCCCGCGCTCAAGCAGATGTGGCCGACCTTCGCTGAACGCTCCGACAAGGAGGGCTGGCCCGCCGCCCGGCTACTCATGGCCTTGGCCGAGCATGAGCTCGCCGAGCGCGACCGGCGTCGCATCGAACGCCACCTCGCCGAGGCCAAGCTCCTGCCTGGCAAGACTCTGGATAACTTCGACTTCGACGCCGTGCCGATGGTGTCCAGGGCGCAGGTCTCGGCGCTGTGCGCCGGCGACGCGTGGTTGCGCAACGGCGCCAATTTGATCCTCATGGGACCACCAGGCGGCGGCAAGTCGCACTTGTCGTCCGCCATCGGCCTGGCGCTGCTTGAGAAGGGCTGGCGCGTGCTGTTCGCCCGCACCTCCGACCTCGTGCAGCGACTGCAGATCGCTCGTCGGGAGCTCTCCCTGGAAGCGGCGATCAACCGCCTCGACAACTTCCATCTCGTCGTGCTCGATGACTTCGCCTACGTCACCAAGGACCAGGCCGAGACCTCCGTTCTCTTCGAGCTGATCAGCGCTCGCTACGAGCGCCGCTCCCTGCTCATCACCGCCAACCAGCCCTTCGGCGAATGGAACAAGGTCTTCCCCGATCCTGCGATGACCCTGGCCGCCGTCGATCGCCTCGTGCACCACTCGACGATCTTCGAGCTCAACGTCGAGAGCTATCGCAGGCGCACCGCCATGCAGCGCAAGCAGCACGGACCAGGACGCCCCGCAAGCTTCGCCACCCCGAAGAATGTCGGCGTTCCAACAGCGCGCGACAACCAACCTGCGTCCTGACTCTTGCCAGCGTCAATCAACGCCGGCATCATCCTGCGGCCGATCGCGGTAGGGACGGAGATTGCTCTCCGCCCCCCGCACAGATCCGTACGTGCCCGATTTGGGCATACGGCTCCTACCTCGGGTGTTTGACGGCAAATCGCTCGCTTGGCCATGGATGAAGGACTCGGGGTGGTGGTAGCCATGCAGCAGCGATCTTCGTCATGCGCTCCCATGTCATTCCGTCCTTCTGGCTGCGTCGCCGGAGCGTGCGCCGCCAAAGATTCACGACGTGATATCGGAACGCGCTCAGTGCCCGCGAGTTCGTGGGCACTGCGTGGTATGCGAAGAATCCGGTCACCACAGCCTTCAACCATCGTCCCTGTTCGGGGATGGCGTCGTGCATGCGGTTACGCAACTGCGCCTTGATTTCCTGGAGCTTCGCTCGCATGCGGTCACCCCGTGTTTTGCGCTTGAGCAGGAATGCCCCGCGCCGGGACTTGCCGCATATGAACGTGAACCCCAAGAACGTGAAGGTCTCCGGCCGGCCAAGGCCGCGCCGCTGTCTACGTTTAGCCGCATGACGGCCGAACTCCAGCAAGCGTGTCTTCTCCCCGTGCAGTTCGAGGCCAAACTGTTCGAACCGCGTTCGCATCGCATCCCAGAAGCGCCTCGCATCGGCTTCATGCTCGAAACCCGCCACGATGTCATCGGCGTAGCGCACGACGATCACGTTGCCGGTGGCTTCTCGCCTCCGCCATTGGTGGGCCCAGAGGTCGAAGACGTAGTGCAGGTAGACGTTCGCGAGCAGTGGTGAGACCACTGCTCCTTGAGGAGTCCCCGTTTCACTGACGCTCCAACTTCCCTCTTCCAGGACGCCCGCCTTGAGCCACTTGCGCACAAGGCGAATGACGCGCTCGTCGCCGATCCGGTGCTCCAGGAACCGGACCAACCAGCTCTGGTCGATTCGGTCGAAGAAACTCCGAATGTCCGCGTCGAGAATCCAGTTCACCGGGGTATTGCTGATCGCCACCGCCAGTGCGTCAAGCGCATCGTGCTGACTTCGTCCGGGCCGGAACCCGTACGAGAGGCCGAGGAAGTCTTCCTCATAGATGGCATTGAGCACCGCGACGAGCGCACGCTGAACGATCTTGTCCTCCAGCGCGGCAATACCGAGCGGGCGCTGCTTGTCGGTGCCAGGCTTGGGAATGAACCTTCGCCTGACGGGCAGCGCCCGATATCCGCCGCTATGGACCCGTGCATGCAGGTCTTGGAGGTTTCCCTCCAGCCCCGCCTCGTAGTCCTCCCATGTCACGCCATCAACCCCGGGGGCGGCACGGCGCTTGAGCGCCAGGAACGCGTCCCTCAGTAGATCGACCGTCACGTGGTGTAGCAGCGCAGTGAACTTCCCCTTCTTCCGCTGCCTCGCAGCGTTCCGTACACGGTCCAGCCCCTGTGACACGCTACCGCGGCTCTGAGTCCGTCGCGTGCGCGGTTGGCCCGTGTTCCCCTTGGTCCCCGCCCTTGGCTCCACCCACTCCGCAGCCGGTTGCCCGGCCTTGTTCGCAGGCTTCATCGCTACTATGGCGAGGTCTGACTTCTCGGGTCCGTTCATCATCGGCTACGGCTCCTCGCCTTCCCGATGCGGGCCAGCCCTATACGGCGGCTGGTCAAACCCGAGATCTCCCGGTTCCCGTACAAGGAGCGTGCACACATGCCAGGGTCTACGACCACGCCGGGCCATCCAAACGCTTGCGATGGCGCGCTTGGATGTGTTGCCTTCCGCCTTGTCGACAGCGTCGGCACCCGGACAAGAATACTATCGCGGCTCAATGGCTGGCCTGTGTGTTCCCCTACCGACGCTTCGCCGACACCCTCGCGGGAGCCGGCGCACGGCTCGGGGCCGATGTGGCTCGCTACACCTTCATCGCAATGGACTTGCACCACCTACTCCTTGCCGGTCTCCCGGCGCACCGACAATTCTTCTCATCTTGTTTGTCGCGCGCTTCTCACCCAGATCGTCGCGCCACACTCCCCACCTCCTCGCCGAAGTCGCCGATAGCGACCAACGCATTTATTCGACTAAAAGTTGTTCACGTCCGAGGTTCCGTGCGTGATGTCATGACCGTCAGAACGGCGGCGACCAGCAGCATGAGCGCGCTAGCCACGAAGGTGCTTTGATAGCCCTGTCGGTCGAACAACAGACCACCCGCCGTAGAACCCAGGGCAATGGCCATCTGCACGACGGCCACCAGCAGACCACCGCCCGTCTCGGCGTCATGGGGGAACGTCTTCGCTACCCAAGCCCACCAGCCCACCGGCGCGGCCGTGCCGGCCAGGCCCCATATCGCCAGCAGGACTACGACAACGGCCATCCAGCTCCCGAAAGTGATCAACGACGCGGCGATCGTGGCCATCACCAATGGGATGGCCACGAGCGTTTGATAGAAACCCCGTTCTAGCGCCTTGCCGATCAGCAACGTGCCAATGAAGCCCGCGGCGCCGATCACCAGCAGGATCAGCGAAAGCGTGGGTACCTGCACGCGTGTGACCGTCTCCAGGAACGGCCGCAGATACGTGAACAAGGCAAATTGCCCCATGAAGAAGAGGCTGCTGGCTGCCATGCCCAAGCCGACGCCACGGCGTTTGAACAACCCGAAGATCTGGAAGACCTGGCCGGTGCCCGTCGTGCGTTCTGGGGCCTGCATGGAAGGCAGCGCGCGCCATTGCCAGGCGAGCGTTGTCAGGGCCACCGGCACCAGGCACAGGAATGCGCCGCGCCAGCCGATGACCGCGCCCAGATAAGCGCCCAGCGGTGCGGCCACCACTGTGGCCAATGCATTGCCGCCATTGAGGATGGCCAGCGCGCGCGGCACCTGCGCCGTAGGCACGAGCCGGATGGCCGTGGCCGCCGACATGGACCAGAACCCGCCGATGACCACACCGATCAGAGCCCGCCCCAGCATGTAGGTGAAATAGTTTGGCGACAGCGCAACGATGGCACCGGATAGGCCCATAGCCGCCGTCAGCGACAGCAGGAGCGTCTTTCGATTCAGGGCGCCTGCCAGCACCGCAATGAAGAGGCTGGTCACCACGGCAAACGCACCGGAGATAGCAATCCCTTGCCCCGCCATTCCTTCGCTGACATGCAGGTCGGCGGCCAGCGGTGTGAGCAGGCTGACGGGCATGAACTCCGAGGCGACCAGCGCGAACGCGCAAATCGACATGGCGAACACGCCGCTCCAGGAGGCGGATTGCTTTCGAGAATTGTGAGGGACGCCTGGAGCGCCTGGAGAGGCGGCGGGTAGTTGAGTGGTCATTGGGATGCGGTGATGTCCAGAAAGGCATGGCTGACGGTGCTCCAGCTTTGCCAGTGCATGAATCTTGGCAAATGCACCCCTGCCCGACTAGCTAATTAATCCTTAAAGACCATATAAGCTAAGCTAAACAATAGTTCTGAAAGACTGAAGCATGGTCAAACGCAATCTCAACGATCTCCTGTCCTTCGTCACGGTGGCCCGGGAAGGCAGCTTTACACGTGCTGCGGCATTGTTGGGAGTGACACAGTCGGCCCTCAGCCAGGCCATCAGCGGCCTGGAGACACGGCTTCAGATCCGATTGCTCACGCGAACAACGCGCAGCGTTTCGCCCACAGCCGCCGGAGAGCGACTGGTGAAGGCCATTGGCCATCGATTCGACGAAATTGAGGCGGAGCTGGATGAACTGACCGCGTTGCGCGACAAACCCGCGGGTACGGTACGCATCACCTGCGGGGACTTCGTGCTGCACAACGTACTGCTGCCCAGACTCACCCCGGTGCTGCGCGAGTACCCGGACATCAAGCTGGAGTTCGACGTGAACTACGGCCTGCGCGACATCGTTGCCGATCGATTCGACGCAGGGGTGCGCCTGGGCAAGACGATCGACAAGGACATGATCGCAGTGCCCATTGGCCCGCCGCTGCGTCTGGCGGTGGTGGCATCGCCAGATTATTTTTCTATCCGGCCCATTCCGAAGATACCGAACGACCTCATGGCGCACGCGTGCATCAATCAGCGCATGCCCACGTCAGGTGGGCTGTACGTCTGGGACTTCGAGCGCCGTGGCCGGCAGATCAATGTGCGTGTCGATGGACCCTTGATCTTCAACACGACGCAGCCGCAGGTGGATGCTGCCCTGGCCGGCTTGGGTGTCGCGCTACTGCCCGAAGATGAACTGATGCCGTACATCGAGGCCGGCCGGCTCGTGCGCGTGCTGGAGGACTGGTGCCCGAAATTTGAGGGCTATCACCTTTACTACCCCAGCCGCCGCCAACCATCACCGGCGTTTTCCCTGGTGGTGCAGGCACTGCGCCTCAGCGGGACTGCACGCTAGTCGACACACAGCTCCCTCAATCGCCGTCACGTCACCCGGCGTACCGGGAGCGAGCGGATCCGCTTTCCGGTGGCCGCGAAGATCGCGTTGCACAGTGCAGGCGCGACCGGAGGTACGGGAGGCTCCCCTACCCCGCCAGGTGGCAAGGAGAAATCGTTGTTCACCAGGTGTGTGCGAATCACCTTGGGTGAAGCAGCGTGTCGCAAGACTTCGTAGTCATGGAAGTTGCTCTGCTTCACGCGACCGTTCTCGAAGCTGATCTCTCCCGTAAGCGCCAGGCTCAGTCCCATGATGGCGCCCCCTTCCATCTGCGAACGGATGCGCTCCGGATTGATCTGCGGACCGCAGTCGAGCGCCATATCGACGGCGATGACCTGCACGTTGCCTTGCCCGTCGACAGCGACCTCAATGACCGAAGCCGCATATGACACGAAGCTGTACGCGAACGCCAGTCCGAGGCCATGCCCCGGCGGCAACTTGCGGCCCCATCTGGCACCGCGAGTCGCTGCCTCGATTACGCCGCGGTAGCGCCCGGTATCCACCGGATATAGCTTGGGTGATTCTGAATAGTTGAACTGGTCCGACAGTTCCACGGGATCGATCTTGCGGGGCGCTCCAAGCAGTTCGAGCGCATAGCGCTTGTGGTCCTTGCCGGCACGGTGTGCCAGTTCGGCGATGAAGCACTGCACGGCGAAGGCATGCGGGATGTTCGATACGGATCGGAACCAGCCAATACGGGTATGCGCCTCCACCTCGGCGCCTTCAATACGCACATGGGGGATGTCGAAGGGAATGTTGATCGCGGACATCCCCGCCTCGAAGGGCTGCTGCCCCTTCGCGCCCTGGGCGAAGATCGAGGCGATGGTGGGTGCCGCGGTGCGATGCAGCCACGACGCCGGCAGTCCATCATCCTTCAGCACAGCCTGCAGGTGCTCCGCCGATACGGTGTGGAGGTAGTCATTCCGAATGTCGTCGTCGCGGGTCCAGACCAGCTTGACCGGGGTCCCCGGCATCGCCTTTGCGACATACGTCGCTTCGGCGACGAAGTCGGGCTTTGACTTTCGACCGAAGCCACCGCCCAGGAGCATCGGATTGAGCTTCACTTGCTCGGCCTTGAAGCCCAGCACAGCAGCCACTCCCTCGAGTGCGCCCTGCGGTGCCTGGACCGAAGTCCATACCTCACAGCGGTCGCCCTTGACCAGCACCGTTGCGACCGGCGGTTCCATGCTCGCATGCGCCAAGTGAGGCAGGTAGTACAACGCCTCGAACCTCTTGCTGGCCGGTGCCTTGTCCCAAGCCTCAGGAGCATTGCCTTGATTGCGCAAGATCGTGCCCGACGCATTGACGGCCGCTTCGAGCGTCTTCCTGTAGACGATCGAGTCGTAGCCGCCGTTGGGGCCGTCATCCCAGTCGATCTCGAGGGCCGCGCGCCCTTGCATCGCCGCCCATGTATTGCGGGCCACGACTGCAATGCCACCAAGAGGTTGGAAGGCCGGCGCACCGCTGAAGCCCGGAATTTGAACAACCTTCAGCACGCCGGGAACGGCAAGCGCCTTTTCGCTGCGGAAGCTGCGCAGCTTGGCGCCAAGCACCGGCGCGCGAGCAATCACGGCGAAGACCATGCCTGGCATCCAGGTGTCCATGCCGTAGGCGGCCCGGCCCTCGGTGATTGCCGCTGCATCGACGATATGGACCTTGCCCTTTCCGATGTAGCGGAAGTCCTTCTGGGCCTTAAGCTTAAGGGCGTCCCCTCGGGGAATGGGCTGCTTGGCTGCGTCCGCCGCCAGTTCTCCAAATGCAAGCCGACGGCCACTGGCAGCATGAACGACATCGTGCTGGTTGGCATGCACCTGCGAGACCGGGACGCCCCACTTCGCGGCGGCAGCCGCTTCCAGCATCTGTCGCGCAGCCGCGCCGACGCGGCGCATCGGCATGAAGAAATGACGCATGCTGCGCGAACCATCGACGTTCTGGCTGCCATAGCGCGCCTCGTTGGCTACGGCCTGTATGACCTTCACCTGTTCCCAACGAGCTTCCATTTCGTCGGCGACCACCATCGGTAGGCTCGTGCGAACCCCCGTACCCATCTCGACACGGTGGGCCACGATCGTCACGGTGCCATCGGACGCGATCTGGACGAACACGAGCGGATCGTCAACGACACCGCCCGGCATGCTGTCCGCCCCATACTTCATCGGCTCCGCAGCAAACACATCGCCCGATGCGTTCGTCGCGAGAACCAGTGCACCGACCGACGCTCGCAGAAAGCCCCGGCGAGAGAGAAATGCTTGTTCTGTCCTCATGCCTGGCTCCCGCTCGCCAGCCGACCTGCGGCAAGCCTGATGGCGGCGCGGATGCGCGGGTACCCGATCCATCCGCATGGAACGATCAGTGGATACCTTTACGCACAAAATTCGAATGCGCACTGGCGAACACGAGCGAGAAGCAAGCATCGACAGGGGCAAGAAAAACAAACCCCCGAAGCGCCTTGCGGCGATTCGAGGGTTGTCGAACGTGGATGTGCTCAGGCCTCTTCGTACTGCGAAGTACGGCGGGAAGCTTGGCTCCGGTTCTGTTCCGAACGGCCTTGCGGACGTTCGATCGGCTGGCGCGGTGCGACGCGCTGGGTGCGTTGCTGTGCGGGCGCCGGTGCATGCTCTACGGCTTCTGGCGCAAGTGCATCGTCGGCTTCGAGCTGCTGTGCGGGCTGTGCCTCGTCGGCATCCGTCTCGCGGCGATAGACCAGTTCCCCATCGACCTTGGCGGTGTTGATGAGGATGAGCCGGCCCTTGATCAGGGTTGCATGCTCGAACTGGCCGGTATCGCGGCCTTGCGGGTCGCGGACCTTGCGCTCGTACAAGTGCGGGTAGATGTCTCCCAGCTTGAACGACACCAACACCTTGCTACCGGCATCGACTGCCGGCTTCAACTCCTCGATCAGAGCAATCGCGTCCTCACCACTGACTTTGACGTCGAAGTAGGTGCGGTTCGGATCGTCCGAGGAGCCATGCAGTGCATTGATCGAACACGAAAGGAACGGATCGGCGCGACGGCCACCGCGACGCGTTTCCACCCAGCGAATACGGTTGAGGTAACCGATACCGGAGACGTGGAGGTTGAAGTACTCAGCACCTTGAGCTTGGGGTTGAACGTGATTTGCCATGATGATCTCCAAAAGAAAAAAGGACAGGAGATCGGCGCACCCATGCCTGGCCTGAAGGCCTGGACGGGGAACTGATCATCCCCGTCCGGGTTGCAGTGATAGAAATGCTCTGGAACCGATCTTGGGGATCAGTTCGTGCGCCTCTCAAGAGCTGAGACGCCTCGTGGTGCCTTGCGGCAGTTCACGAGCCGAAAATTACCGCCGCTGCCAAGGGCTGTCAAACACGGTTGACACAACGTCTCTTGCACGCGCCCTCCTGGAGTTCGCAATGTTTGCGCGCCAGGGAAGCCGTGCAGACGCGCCCGAACGCGGCGCCCGGACCGGCCCGCGTCGCATGGCATCACGTTCAACAAGGACTTGCGTCGCAGCACCTCCCGCGAGAGACTGAACGTCCCGTACGGAGGATTCCGATGTCCACTCCCGACGAACTCCAAGCTACCATCGGCGCGATCGTTCAGAAAGGCAAGGGCATTCTGGCGGCCGACGAAAGCGGACCGACCATCGCCAGGCGATTCAAGACGATCGCCGTGGATTCGACCGAGGACAACCGGCGCGCTTATCGCAGTCTGTTGCTGTCGACGCCGGACCTTTGCCGGTACATCAGCGGCGTCATCCTGTACGAAGAGACGCTGACCCAGAGCACGGACGATGGCGAGCCGCTGCCGCAGTTGGCAGCGCGACAAGGGATCGTGCCCGGCATCAAGGTCGATGCGGGAAAGATCCCGCTCGCGTTGGCACCCGGCGATGAGATCACGCAAGGCCTCGATGGGCTCGCCGAACGTCTCAAGGGCTACAAGCAGCAAGGCGCGCGATTCGCGAAATGGCGCGCCGTCTACAACGTCTCCGACACCACCTTGCCAAGCCGCGCAGCGATCGAAGCTAACGCGGAAGCGCTTGCTCGCTACGCCGCGGTCTCGCAGGACCAGGGCGTGGTGCCGATCGTCGAGCCCGAGGTGCTGATCGACGGCGATCACACGCTGGCGCGCTGCGCGGAGGTGACTCAGGCTGTGCTGCACGAGGTTTTCCGTGCCTTGGCTCGCCATCGGGTGGCGTTCGAGCACATGTTGCTCAAGCCCAGTATGGTGGTGCCGGGCAAGGCGCACGCGCCGCAGGCAACGCCCGAGGAAGTGGCTTCGGAGACGATCCGCGTGCTGCGCAGGGCGGTGCCGGCGGCGGTCCCGGGCATCAACTTCCTGTCCGGTGGACAGTCGCCAGTCGAGGCGACGGCCAATCTGGATGCGCTGAACCGACGGGGCCCACAGCCGTGGCATCTGAGCTTCTCCTATGGACGCGCGCTTCAGGAGCCTGCGCTGCAGGCCTGGCAAGGCCGGCCCGCCAACGTGCTGCAAGCCCAGGAGGCGCTGCTCAAGCGCGCACGACTGAATGGCGCGGCCAGCGTGGGTGCGTACAGCGCGGACATGGAAAACGCCAGCTATTGATCCCGCAAACGGGCCTGAGCCGCACCAGCGTCTTCGACTTCTGCAAGCGTCACGAGGCGGCCAGCGCCGAGGCGCTGCAGGAGGTACGGCACTTTGTGTCGAACTCGGGAGTATCGCAAGGTCCGGCGCACGGGCTGACTCGCAACTCCATCAAGAAGTACCTGCGGGCGGGTCTGATGACACGCTCAGTGTCGCCACGTCTCCACCTCAATCACTCCTGTGCTCCTGCCACCCAAAGCCCAAAAGCGACAGGTCGTTCAACCCGAACTCACGCGCAATCGCCGCCACAGCCGCGCCAGGTGCTGCGCAAGCCTGCAGTACCTGCGCCTTCAACTCAGTGCGTGCCGCCGCCTTTGCTTCGTACAGCCGTGCATCTCTAGTGCGTGCGGCATGGCGATCGACCGCGACGCCATGCAGGAAAGCCACCACCGGATCATGCAGGCCATCCTGGTCCACACCCTGCTCGGCGCCTGATTCTTGCTCGGTCAACGCCCGATGCGCTCTCTTGCGCCAGAGCATCTCCAAAGATGCCTCATGCAGCTTCTGTGCCATGAATTAACGGGACATCACACTAGGACCGCGTAGGCGACAGGGGTTTGCGCCGCGTCAATCGTAGGATCAAGGAAGATGGCGGACGCCCCACGGACTGTGGCGCGGCGTTTCAAATGCGCGGGCCGGCAGGTCGACGCGCTGAGGCGGCACAGGCTCGGATGCTCGAGGCAAAAGCGCAGCTGCCTGATCGACCAGCATGTCGAGCTGGGTAGTGCAGTCGAGCAGCGCACGCCTCCGACCTGGTACCCCCGAGGCGCGATGCGAATGACGAGGAAAGAAGCCTGCGGGCACCGCCACGATGCCGCCTGGAGTCAGGGTGAAACGCTCGCGGTCGCGCGCTAGGTCCAGCCCGATGCGCTCGCCGGGAGGCACGTCGTTGTCCTCGCCGATGATGGCGTCCTGGATCTGGGCGCCCCCGCCGACGCGCGCACCTTGCTAAGCGCGAAAGCATCAGGTCGGAGGTGCGTCTGCCCTCGCGAAGGGGCCGGAATGCTGACACGATTTGTTGAACTTTTCCATCCGTCAGTGGCAACCCACTCCGAACTCTGCAGGCGCGAGCGGCTGCTCTGTCACCGGAACTCATCATGAACCCGACGCGTTTCGTATCACGCCTTTCCCTTGGCGAGCCGTCTACTTCCACCGCGGTCGCGTCGCGAGATCGCCTTCGACACCGTTTGAAAAAAGCCTTGCTTTGCGGGCCACGACCTCCGTAGAGATTTGAGGCGGCGACACACGCTTCAGACGAGAACCAGTTGTCTTGAAGTGGGTCGAACCACCCGGCGGCAGAGCCGCCTAGAGTTTTCAAAGGCTCCCGGAAGATCACGGAGGTTCACATGACCAGTCAGATCGCGCAATGGCATGCCGACCACGGAAATTTCTCTCTGCTTCTCAGCATTCTTGACGAACAGGTCACCCGATTTCGCGACGAAGAGAGTCCAGACTACGAGCTGATGCTCGAAATCGTCTCCTACTTGCGAGAGTATGGAGATTGCTATCACCATCCGCGGGAAGACGCCGCTTTTGAGATCCTCGTGGCGCGCGATCCGCAAATGCGACTGCCCATCAACCGTTTGCTTCAGGAGCATCGTGTCATTGCGGCGGCCGGCGAAGAGCTTGTTGCGCGCCTGAACCAAGTCATCAGCGATGCCTACGTCTTGCGCGCCAACGTGGAGGCGGCAGCGGCCCTGTATCTCACCTACTACGAGCATCACATTGCGGCAGAGGAAAGACAGGTTCTTCCACGCTCGAGACTTCTGCTGAATGCGCAGGACTGGGATGTCGTAGCCCGCGCAGCCCCATCGTCCGCGGATCCGTTGTTCGGAAAATCGCCGACCGGAACCTACTCAAGACTGGCCAAGTTGATAGCGGCGAACGCCGCCTCCTGATCACGCTGACCGTTGCCCTCCGGCAACTCTCCCGTGTCGATTCGTAGAGCAACAATTGAACCGCTCGCGATGCCCTGGCTGGAACTCGGGCCCGCAACCATGCTCTGGCAAAGAGAGTCGGCTTGCCGCCGAAATTTTTTGTCCTGGGCGCCAGCGCATAGGCGCAAGCGCGGCGGATCAAATCCAGCAAGCGCCGACGCGGTGCGCCCGGCAATCCTCGGGCAGGACCGCGGAATGACAGGAGACACGGCATGACCAAGCAACTGTCTTCTCGCGCTAGTCAGCAGGAACCCCAGGACCGATTGGCTATGGCTCAAACCGTGAAAGGTGCGACCTCAAGACCGCCTTAGGTCCGCAACGGGGGTTCTTGACCTAAGTCGACGGACGGCCGCTCGGCGACCAAGCATTTCTCCTCAATGTCCCAGAGCCAGACAATGAGCATCAAGCGGGCGTCGCGCCGTCGCTGTCTGACAAGTCCGTGCAAATACTCGGACGGAGTATGACCCGTGAGCAAGACGTTCCTGAGTGCGCATTCGGTGCGATTTGCGATGCGCTCCGCTTCGGCCCAGGCGTCGTAGGGGCTAACCGCGAGATGTTTCATTGCTGGTTCCTCCTCGGGTCGGACAACGGGGTCTGGGTTCCCCGCTCGGCCCGGATATTAGAACCTTAGAACTAATTTGGATATCCCTTGAGGGCGTTTAACATCTCGCTGCACGTCAACGGCTGGCATTTTTACACGCGAATTGGGCGTCACCGGCGAACGGCGAGTCATGGCCCGCAGACCGGCAAATCGGACATTCGATTCATCCGGCGTCGTCGTCTGCACCCGCTACGAGGTCGAAGTCGTCTCAGCCCGACGAGAGACGGGGCAAACGTGCCGGCATCGGCCCGCGGGGAATCAGGAAGCGCGCTTACCGGAGAGGGCCGCACAAAGAAACCCCGTCAGATTGCGCTTCAGTTCGTCGCTGCGTGCTGCGTCGGCCATGCCCTTTGACAACGTGGCCAGACGGTTGTCAGCGGTTGTGTCGGTGACCGCGAGAACTACGGTCCCGATCATCAGTGTGTATCGCCAGATCCATTCGGCTCTTGGTACATGCGGATCCGTGCGGCATAGCGCGTCGATGAACTCAAGCGCGAACGGGTCCAGATACTGGTCATAGACCCGCTTGGTCATCGCACTCGGCTGCAGCCTGTGCTGCAGGATGAATCGCGCGAACAGCTGCCCGGTCTTCGTCGGCTCAAAGTAGGGGCGCACGAAGCATGCGATGAGCGCCTCCAGACGCACTGGCTCCCCTTTGGACTCCGCAGCCTGCATATACGCAGACAGGTCAGCCAGTCGCATGTTCATAGCCCGCTCGGCAAGCCTCGCGAAGATCTCTTCGGCCAAGGCCTCCTTGGAGCGGAAGTAATAGTTGACGGATGCGACGTTGACTGCGGCTTGCGCCGTGATCTCGCGTGTCGATGTCTTCTCCACGCCTTTCTGGGCGAACAGGCTCTCCGCCGCAATCAGGATGCGCTCGCGCGCGTCGGCATTTCCATTCGGATCGATCGTCGAAGCTTTCATATCCCCTGATTTGAATCGGATGCTTGAAACATCCGATTAGGGGAAATCCTATGTACCCCGCTGCGTGCGGTACTGACAATTCAAACAAGCGCTTTAGACAGACGTTTTGTGAATGCAACCGACCATCAGTCAGAGTAGGAATGTCAGTCACCCAACACCCCCTCCACAGATCCGTACGTGCGGAGCTACCGCATACGGCTCCTGCCTTGGGTCATGACGATCAGACGCTGGTTCGGGTAGGGGTGGCAGATGTTCGGGACAGGCAGCCAGCGCGCCATCAAGCGATACATGCGTCGCCAAGGCAGGTCGTGGCTCTGGCTGCGGCGGCACAGCGTGCGATGCCACAGCCCGACGACCTGATGGCGGAATGTCCTCAGCCGCGCGCCGTTGCACGGCACGCCGAAGTAGCGCGCATGCCCAGTCACCACCGCCCGCAGGTACTGGCCCTGCTCCGGGATGGGTTGGTGCATGCGCCTTCTGAGTTCGAGCTTGATCACCTGCAGCTTGGCTCGCAGGCGTTTGGCACTGGTGAGTCGCAGGACCATGAACTTGCCCTTTCGGGTCGTCCCGCAGCAATGCGTGAACCCCAGGAAGTCGAAGGTCTGCGGCTTGCCTTGTCCCTTGCGGCGTCGGTTCTCGTGGGCGAAGCGCCCGAACTCGATCAGCCGCGTCTTCTCGGGATGCAGCTTCAACCCGAACTGGCCCAGCCGCTCGGCCACCGCGCGCTGGAAGCGCTCGGCGTCATCACGGAACTGGAACCCCGCAACCCAATCGTCGGCGTAGCGCACGACGATCACGTCACCCCGGGCATGGCGCCCCCTCCACTGCTTCACCCACAGGTCCAACGCATAGTGCAGGTAGATGTTGGCCAGCAGCGGACTGATGCTCCCGCCCTGAACCGTCCCCAACTCACCTTGCGTGAGCCTGCCGTCCTCCAGCACGCCCGCGTGCAGCCATTTCTTGATCAGCCGCACCACGCGCGTGTCAGCCACGCGATGTTCGATGAACTTCACCAGCCAGTCCCTTTCGATCGTGTCGAAGAACTTGGCGATGTCCGCATCGAGTATCCAGTTCACCTTCCTTGCGCCCACACCCACCGCCACGGCATCCAGCGCGTTGTGCGCGCTGCGCCCGGGCCTGAAGCCGTAGCTGAACCCGAGGAAGTCCTGCTCGTAGATGGCGTTCAACACTTCGACCGTGGCACGCTGGACGAGCTTGTCCTCCAGCGCCGGCACGCCCAGCGGGCGCTTGCTGCCGTCGGCCTTGTCGATGTACACCCTCTTCACAGGCTGGGGCCGGTAGCCCCCTCGGGCCAGCCGCTCGGACAACTCCAGGAGATTGCCCTCCAGGTCCTGTCCGTACGTCTGCCAGGTCTGGCCGTCCACCCCGGCGGCCGCGTCGCGCTTGAGCGCGAGGTAAGCCGCCCGCAGGCGTTCGACCGCGTAGATGTGATGCAGCAGTCCCGTGAACTTCGCATCACGACGGCCCTTTGCCGTCTGTCGTATGCCATCGAGCGCGGTTCCCATGTCATAGACCCGCACCGATCTGCGGGACATGCGCGCCGCGATGGCATTTCCCTTGGCCTGCCGCCTTCCCTCCACCACCTCCGCCGCCGCAGGAGCTTCCCCCGCAGCCTTGTTCGGCAGCTTCTTCGGTACTACGCAGCAGTCCGACTTCCCGCGCCTGTGGCTCATCGTCGTACGCCCTTGGGCTTCACGATGCGCTCTGCAGCCAGCGCTTCCCAGCGCTGCGCAGAAGGACGCGGGATCTCCCGGTTCCCGAACAAAGTGCTTGCGTGCGTGCTCGGGGTCTTTGACCGCGCGGGGTCCGCCTCTGCCTCGCCAATGCGGCAGCGACGGTGTGACCTTCGGCATTCTCCTACTGCCTCGGCACCCCGGACCACCCGCAGCTGTCGCCACGGGGCATGTATTACGCGGCTCGATACCCGGCCCGCTCGTCCCCCTATCAACGCTTCGCCCACACCCTCGCGGATGTGCACGCATGACTCGGGGCCGCCGTAGCTGGCTAAGCCTTCAACGTATGAAACTTTCATTCACAACACTTTGCCGGTTTTGACCGGCGCACAGGAGACAGAGCATGCAAATCGATTGGGATGCCGAGATCCCCATGGACGACGGTTCAGTGGTTCGAGCCGACGTGTATCGCCCGGACGGTGATGGCCGCCATCCCGTTCTGATGTCGTACGGCCCGTACGCCAAGGGCCTGCATTTCGGCGAGGGTTACCCCATGCAGTGGAAGGGACTCACGGAGAAACATCCCGAGATCCTGCGCGGCAGCTCGGGCCGATATGCCAATTGGGAAACGGCTGATCCCGAGCGCTGGGTGCCAATGGGCTATATCTGCATCCGTGTGGATTCCCGCGGAGCTGGCCGGTCCCCGGGGGTTGTCGATTCCTTTTCGCCGCGTGAGGTGCAAGACTTCTACGACTGCATCGAATGGGCCGCCCAGCAACCCTGGTCCAACGGCAAGATCGGCCTTGCTGGCGTGTCGTATTACGGTGCAACGCAGTGGATGGTCGCTGCGAAGCGACCGCCGCACCTGGCGGCCATCTGCCCCTTCGAAGGCTTCTCGGACTTCTACCGGGACGCGTGCAGACACGGCGGGATCCTGAACACCTTCATGAAAGAGTGGTACCCGAGGCAGGTGGAAAACGTACAGCATGGCCTCGGGCGGCGCGGCCGCGTCAACGCCAACAACGGCGAGCTGCTCTGCGGCCCTGTGGAACTGAGCGAAGAGGAACTGCGTGCGAATCGCGTCGACATCGAAGCGATGCAATTGGGCGCGGAGCTGATCACGGACCCTTACTTTCAAAGCCGCCGCACGGATCTCGCTGCGGTAGAGGTTCCCGTGCTGTCATGCGCCAACTGGGGCGGCCACGGTCTGCACCTGCGCGGTAACGTGCAGGGTTACCTGGGTGCCGGCTCCAGGCAGAAATGGCTGGAGTTCCATGGCTTGGAGCACTGGACCCATTTCTATACGGACTACGGCGTCGCGTTGCAGAAGAAGTTCTTCGATCACTTCCTCAAGGGCGAAGACAACGGATGGGAGCGCGAGGCCGCTATCCGGATGCAAGTGCGCCATGTGGATCGGTTCGTGGACCGCGACGAGCACGAGTGGCCTCTGGCGCGCACGCAATGGACGCGTGCATACCTCGATGCCGGCAAGCGGAGTCTGCTGCCAGAGCCCTCTGAAGGGGAGACGCAGACCTCGTTCGACGGTATGAAGGGCAAAGCCAGTTTCAGCATCGCCCCTTTCGCTGAAGATACCGAGATCACGGGTCCGCTCGCCGCCACGCTGCACATCTCGACGACGGCTCACGACGCGGACCTTTTCCTGACCGTTCGCGCATTCGCGCCTGACGGCAAGGAGCACCTCGTCGTCGGTGCGGTCGAGTTCAACGCCCCTCTCGCTCAGGGCTGGCTGAGGGCGTCACACCGAAAGCTTGATCCGAAGGCTTCCAAGCCCTACCAACCAGTGCACGTGCATGACGAGATCGAGTACCTGAGGCCAGGCGAAGTCTACGCAGTGGAAGTCGAGATCTGGCCGATGTGCTTCGTCTTTCCGAAGGGTTACCGACTGGTCCTCACCGTGGGCAGCTCCGACTTCGAGCACGACCTGCCAGGGCCCCACCCTGAACTCTATGGCAAGGCCATGCGCGGCTCGTCGGTGCTGCTGCACGACCATCCGAAGGACCGCACCCCCGAGCGCTTTGGCGGGCAGGTGACGCTGCATTCGGGCGAGCGACACCCATCGTTCCTGCTGCTGCCCGTGATTCCCTCCAAGGACTGAGCAAAGGCAGATCCCCAATGAACAAATTCCGGCGCAATTCCCTTCTCGGAGCCCTCGCGTTAAGAAGAGCCTTCTCACGCGCATTCGTCGAATCAAAGGCCAAACTGAGGCGCTGGAGCGCAAGGTGGAGGCTGGTGAAGACAGCGATCGCGTAGCGGTGCTACATCAGATTGCCGCGATCCGAGGCGCGGTCAACGGGCTAATGGCAGACGTACTGGAAGGCCAGCTTCGCGAGCATGTCGGCGCGCCGGACATCACGGATGAACAGCGTCATGAGCAGATCGAGGAAGTGGTAGCGATCGTACGCAGCTATCTCAAGTGAAGGGACGGGCGAAAGAGTTCGGAGCCGGCCCCGCCTCCTTGAACTACCGCGCTACTTCGCAATGGCCCCGCTCAGGAGATGCTCTTCGGCATAGGGAAACACAACCTCCGGATTTGGCCGTATCAGCTCCGAATCCTTGTACGCGTAGTGCAGCCGTGACAGCAGATCCTGAGAGGACGCTTTTCTCGGCGGGAGTGTCTTTCCTACTGGCGGTCATTCTCATGACTCCCCTTCTGCGACCCGGATGTGCCGGCAACACGGGTCGCCGGCTTCCCGGGTAGCAGCGGCGTGACCTTGCCCGAGAGCAGCAAGACCAAGGCGGACCGGTCCACGACCTCTTGTTCGAGCAGCAGCTTCGCCAGTGCGTCCAGCTTCTGTCGGTTCTCCAGCAGCGTCTGCTGCACCCGCTTGCTCGCGTCAGCCAGAAGCTGCCGGACTTCGGCATCGATCAGCTGTGCCGTACCCTCGCTGTATTCCTTGCGATCTCTTGGCATCATGCCCGCTCCCACGAACAGGGGATTGGGCGTGTCCTCGTAGGTAGCGAGGCCGAGCTTCTCGCTCATGCCGAACTGGGTAATCATCTGGCGGGCCATGTCGGTTGCACGCTGGAGGTCGTTCTGAGCGCCAGTGGAGACATCGCCGAAAACGAATTGCTCCGCAATGCGTCCCCCGAGCAGAACATCGAGCCGGTCGAGGAGCTCGCTGTGCTTCAGAAGATAGCGATCTTCGGTCGGGGTCTGCTGCGTGTAGCCCAGGGCGGCGATACCTCGCGGGATGATGGAAACCTTCGAGACGCGGTCCGCACCCGGACGCAACTCCGCCACGATGGCATGACCGGCTTCGTGGTAGGCGATGGTCTCCTTCTCCTGCTGATTCATCACGCGATTCTTCTTTTCGAGGCCGCCAACGATGCGGTCCAGCGCCTCCTCGAAATCAACCATTTCCACCGACTTCTTGCCCTTGCGAGCTGCCAGCAGCGCGGCCTCGTTGACGAGGTTGGCGAGGTCGGCGCCGGCGAACCCGGGAGTGCGGGCCGCCAGCTTGGTCAGGTCGACGGTGGGCGCCAGGACGACACTCTTGACGTGAACCTTGAGGATCTGCTCGCGGCCCTTCAGGTCGGGTCGGTCCAATGCGACGTGGCGATCGAACCGCCCAGGGCGCAGGAGCGCGGGATCCAGAATCTCGGGGCGGTTCGTGGCCGCCATGATGATCACCCCCTTGTTGGTATCAAAGCCATCCATCTCGACCAACAACTGGTTCAAGGTCTGCTCACGTTCGTCGTTGCCCGATACGACGTTGAGCGCACGGGTCTTGCCCAGCGCGTCGAGCTCGTCGATGAAGATGATGCAGGGCGCCTTGGACTCGGCCTGATCGAAGAGGTCGCGAACGCGAGCGGCACCCACCCCCACGAACATCTCGACGAACTCCGAACCGCTGATGCTGAAGAACGGCACGCCAGCTTCTCCGGCCACGGCTTTTGCCAGCAGTGTCTTGCCAGTTCCAGGCGCCCCAAGCAGCAACACCCCCTTGGGAATCTTGCCGCCAAGACTCCGGTAGCGCTGGGGGTCCTTCAGGAAGTTGACGATCTCGGCCAACTCCTCCTTGGCTTCATCGATACCGGCAACGTCCGCGAACGTCACGCCGGTCTCCTTCTGCATGTAGACCTTGGCCTTGCTCTTGCCGATGCCCATCATTTCGCCAACGCCGCCGCCTACCCGCTTGATGAGAAAGCTCCAGACAGCAAGGAAAAGCATTGCCGGCACGATCCACGACAGCAGCACCCCGATCCATTTGTTGTCGAGCTGGCCCACGAATCGGACCTTGGCGGCTTCCAGGTCCTGAACGAGATTGGGGTCATTGACCCGGACGGTGGAGAAGGCGTGGTCCCCTTTGCCTTGCTGCAGCATCTCGTCGACCTGTTGCTTTGCAAGCAGGCTTTCGATGCCATCGGTATCCAGCGTCCCCGTGATGGCAGTCTCGCCGAGCGCAACGTTCCTGAGCTTGCCGGCTTTTAGCAGGACTTTGAAGTCGCTGTAAGGCAGCGTCTCGACGTGAGATGAGGTCGAGACGCTTTGAAAAACGAGTATTGCCGTGAGTGCAGCCAATACATACCAAAGCGAAAACTGATGACGCGGTTCCATGGAAGCCTGTTGAATGGTCGGGGAAGTCCTCGGCCTGGTCACGCGTGCGACCTGTCATCACCCGCCAGCAGGTTGTAGAGCCACGCGAAGAAGGCGCCAGCAGCGAAGAACCACACGGCAAACACAACGGCTGGGTAAACGACGGACCACCAGGACAGCGCTTGGCCAGTCTCCAGGCGCCGGAAGTCAAGTCCGTGAAAGAGCGCGTTCATGAAGCTCATGAACGACTCCGGAAAGGCTATCCAGACCACGGTGCACAAGGCATAAAACACAACGACCGTGCTCGACAGAATCACGCCGGTTTTGAGGGGTTTCATGGCTGCCTCCGAATTCAGTTGCAGCTAGCCTCGGCGAGGCTTGGTTTGAAGAACATCACCGCCGCCGAAGTGCGGGATGAAGGCAGGGGTCCTGCCTCGGTACGCCTCATATTCCTCGCCGAATTCAGCGAGCGCGTCCTGCTCCTCTGCCTTGGCAAGGCGGACGTACATCCAGACCAGGATGGGAAACATCACGAGCGTAGGTATCGTGGGCCATTGCAGCAGGAAGCCAAGCATGATCAGGATGAAGGCAACGTACTGGGGATGCCTCATCCGGGCATAGAGGCCCGTCGTGGCCAGGCGGTGTTGCTGCTGCGCCTGGTAGAGGACGCGCCATGCCGCCGACAGCATGATGAAGCCGCCGAAGATGAGGACGTCGCTGGCGAGGTGAAACGGCCCCAGATGCGGGTTTCCGCGCCAGCCGAAAATCATCTCCGGAAGATGGCCGGCGTCATGGGATAGAAAGTCGATGCCAGGGAACTTCGCCGAGAGCCAGGGCAAGAGGAAATAGATGGACAGCGGAACGCCGTACATCTCCGTGAACAGCGCAACAATGAAAGCGGAGAAGGCGCCAAACGAGCGCCAGTCGCGCGAGGTCTTCGGCTTGGTGAAGCTGAAGGCAAAGATGATGAAGACCGCCGAGTTGATGATCACCAGCGACCAAAGGCCATAGCCAGATTGGGCGTCGTGGCTCATCGCAGTTCTCCTTTGACATTGCCGTCCTCCCGGGTGTCCCGGGTGTCGCCTCCTTCCTGGCGTTGACCGTGCCCATGTCCATGGTGCATGAACAGGTGCATCAACGGGCACGAAGCCAGAAGAAGCAAGGGCAGGAATTGAATGACGTGCGCCCGGTGCTCCGTCCAGAGGAAGTAGCCGATCACGAGGAGAAAGCCAATCGTGACCAGTTTCGACCTGGAGATCTTCCGCTGGGTAACGTCCGGATGCTCATGACTGTCGTGGTCGTAATCCATACCTTCCTCCGACGAAGACGATCTATCTGGAATTTGGGTCTGTAGCCGCGGCTCGGGCCTGACACTCGCATTCCACCGCTTGTTGAATGTCTCGCTCACACTGCCGCGAAAGGCGCCAGGTGACCCACACCGCAGCGATGGGGCAGGAAAGCAGGACGACTGCGAGCAGGATCGTGAGCGGGGAGACTCCGAACCAGTACACGATCGCGATCGCAAGCAGTGTTGCGAGGGCTGAGCAGATCCATGCGACGATGTGCCTCATGCTGCCTCCTTGCTCACTTGAGCAAGACGGACGCGCTTCAGCAATGCCGAATTGGCCACCACGCTCAGCGAGGACAGCGCCATGGCCGCCGCCGCGAAGATGGGGTTCAACAGTCCGAACGCAGCGACCGGGATGCCAATCGAGTTGTAGATGAACGCCCAGAAGAGGTTCTGCTTGATCTTGCGCATCGTCGCGCGGGAAAGCAGGATGGAGGTCACCACGTCACGGACATCATCGCGTATGAGGATGATGCTTCCAGTTTCCTTGGCCACGTCCGAGCCGGACCCGATGGCGATGCCGATGTCGGCGGCAGCCAGTGCTGGGGCGTCGTTGACCCCGTCACCCACCATGGCTACGACCTCCCTTTGCTTCTGCAATGCGTGAATGGTTTCGACCTTGTCTTCCGGCATCACTTCGGCAATGACATGTTCGATGCCAACCTGCCGGCCGATCGCCTCGGCGGTTCGGCGGTTGTCACCGCTCAGCAGCACGACCTTGACGCCGCGTGCCTTGAGTGCGGCGACTGCCTCGGCGGCTTCAGGTTTCACCGTGTCGGCCACGGCCACCACGCCGAGCAGTTGCGTACCGCGGCCGACCAGCATGGCTGTCTTGCCATCGGCTTCGAGCTTGCCGAGTACCGCTTCGGCTTGGCTCGTTGCGATGCCTTGCTTGGCAAACAGACGCCGGTTGCCCAGCCAGGCCTGCTTTCCGTCGACCTGGCCTTGGATGCCCATGCCAGACAGCGCACTGATGCCGCTTGCCTTGGGGATGGGAAGATCCCGATGCTGGGCGGCGCGAACAATGGCCTCGCCCAACGGGTGCTCTGAGCCGGCTTCGACGGCGGCGGCGAGCGTCAGCAGTTCCGCTTCCTCCTGGCCCGTGAACGGGACGACATCGGTCACGGTCGGCTCGCCGCGCGTGATCGTGCCTGTCTTGTCGAAGACAACGGCGGTTAGCTTCTCGGCGCGCTCCAGAACTTCGCCGCCTCGAATCAGGATGCCGTTGTCGGCTCCCCTGCCGACACCAACCATGAGGGCGGCCGGTGTCGCGACGCCCAGCGCACAGGGGCAAGAGATGATCAGGACCGCCACAAATGCGAGCAGCCCCTGCGGGAACTGGCCGGCCACCGTCCATCCGACCAGGGCCAGCAGGGCAACGGACACCACGGCAGGGACGAAGTACCCGGTCACCTGGTCGGCGAGCCGCTGAATCTGCGCGGTGCTGGCCTGGGCATCCTCGACCATCTTGATGATCTGTGCGAGCGCGGTATCGGCGCCAATCTTCGTCGCCTGGAAGGTGAAGGCGCCGCTGCGATTCAGGGTGCCGCCGATGACCGCCGTGCCGGGCTTCTTTTCCACCGGCATCGACTCGCCGGTCAGCATCGACTCATCGACGCTGGATTCACCCTCGATCACCTTGCCATCTGTGGGAATCTTTTCGCCGGGGCGGACGATGACGGCTTCGCCCACCATGATGCTCTCCGCGGGGATCTCCACTTCCTTGCGATCGCGCAGTACGTGCGCGACGGCGGGCCGAAGATCAAGCAGGCGCCGGACGGCTGCCGACGACTTCTTCTTGATGATTTCCTCCATGTACTTGCCCAGCAGCACGAAGGCAATGATCACCGCGGATACCTCGAAGTAGATGTCCCGCTCTTCGACCTTCACCGGCAGCCAGTTCGGAAAGAACAGCACCACGACGCTGTAAAAGTACGCCACGGACGTCCCCAGTGCGATGAGGAAGTCCATGTTGATGTTGCGGGTCCGGATGGCATTCCACGCTCCCTTGTAGAAGCTCCAGCCACCGATGAACTGCACCGGGGTTACCAGCAGGAAGAGCCACATCCCCCAGGTGAACCACGGCAGCGCGGGAATCGGCGCCCAGGTCAGAAGCGTTGCGCCGGCAGCCAAGGCCAGGAAAGCACCGGCACGCAGAACGGCGAGCGCGAGCACGCCGGTGAGCGCAATCGTTACGCGCGTCTTCATGGCCTTCAATTCGCTCTCCGGCGATTCGAAGATCCGCAGGCAGCTCTCGCTGCAGAAGTAGTACTTGCGATTGCCGCGCTCGGCCGAGAGTGCCGTGGCCTTGTCGACCATCATCCCGCAGATGGGGTCCTTGGCGAGCTGTTTGGTACCGCTGGCTGCAGGCACGCTGGCAAGGTAGGCCCCAGGATTGGCGAGGAAGGCATCCTTGCAGTGCTGGGAGCAGAACCAGTAGGGCCGGAGGTCAACCTCCGCGCTGAGGGTGGCGTCATTTGGCGTGATGTCCATGCCACAGACCGGGTCCCGCACCCGCTCGGAGCTTCCGGTCTTGCCTTGAAGTGGCGGCGCAAGCCCTTCGGCACCCGGGTGCTGATCCGCCAAAGCCACTACCGATCCGTCTGACATGGAGGGCCCTCCCCAGGCAATTCAAACCGCCTGCGGTGGAAGATTCACATGTTCAGTATCGGCCCGGCGATGTGCATGCCAGTTGATTTGAATCAAGTTATCGAGATCGCGCTGGAAGGCAGCTCACCTGAACTCACTTGGTCGCCGGTGCGGGCGCCGACTCGCGGTCCACCATCATCTGCATCATGTGTTCCATCATGTCCATCCGCCTGGACATCATCTCGTGGTCGCCGTGCATGGCACCCACGCCCTCCATGCCCATGCCGCTCATGCCGGAGCCGGGCTTGCCTGTTCTCATCTGACCCATCATGGCCATGCCATTGTTCATGACCTTCATGTGCTCGGCCATCAGCGCCTGTCGCTCCTCGGGTGTCTTGGCGGCCAGCATCTTCGCGTGCATCTCCTCCATGGCTTTCATCTGCATGTTCATCTGAGATGGCGTAGGCGTGGTCGACTTGGCCGCGGGCTTTCGCGCTTTCGTAGTCGCCGCGGAGGGATGGTGGGTGGTGCGGTCCGCTTCCGACGACTGGGCGAAGGCAGCCGTCGAAAGAACCGCCGAAGCAGCGATAAGAATGATGAGACGCATGTTGGGCTCCTTGTGCCCTCGCAGGATCGCAGCGTCGTCCATCGACTCGCTTGATGCGCATCAAGGCGATCGCACCAAACGCATTGACCTTCCAACGGTAGGAGGGTTCAAAGTCGCCGCATCAACGGCAAAGGAGTTTGCGATGCTCACCTATCGAGTCGAAGACATGAGCTGCGGCAACTGCGCCAGCACCATCACCAGGGCCGTTCGCTCGATCGACTCCGGCGCGAAGGTCGACGTGGACCTGTCGCATCGCGCTGGCGCTCGCCGCTGGGCATCTTCATGCTCGTGGCTGGTGCGGTCGGCGTCTATTACTTGCTCACCGGGCACCTCACCCACGTCAGGCAAGCGATTCCCTACCTCATTCTCTTGGCATGCCCGCTGATGCATCTGTTCGGCCATCACCATGGCGGCGGTCACGGCAGTCACCAGCAAGCCGACGAGAAAGACAAGAAGGATTGAAATGCGTCGAGGAGAACAAGAAAAGGAATCCCTCATGCCCTCATCGAGCTCTGCGCGCCACGACCATTCGGGGCACGAGCACGCTCACTATGCCTCCGTGGCTGCCGCCAACCGAGCCGTGAATATTCATGCGGCGGCGCCCGCGGCCGACCCAAGCCAGGTCGAGTACACCTGCCCGATGCACCCGCAGGTGCGGCAGATGGGGCCCGGCCACTGCCCCATCTGCGGCATGGCACTGGAGCCGGTGCTGGCGACGGCCCAGGCAGGGCCGGCGACCGGGTCGAACGCGGTATGCCACTGTTCACGTTGGACGCCGAAGCCCGCGGGGAACTGAACTACGCCTTGGACTATCTGGAGGCTCACCCGCTGATCGACGTGGGAGAGCCGCGATGACACCGCTCCTGTTGGCGCTGCAGGGCAATGATCCGATGGCCGGGAGACTAACCGCGGCCCTGAGTGCCGAGGCCGGCGCGGCGATCGTGCGGCGGTTTCCCGACGGCGAGTCCTATGTACGCGTCGAATCAGCGGTGCAGGGCCGACAGGTCGCCGTCGTGCGTACCCTGGACCGGCCCGACGACAAGCTTGTATCGCTGTTACTGCTGGCCGCGGCAGCCCGCGAAAGCGGCGCCGCCAGCGTCGGCCTGATTGCGCCATACCTCGCCTACAAGCGGCAGGACGTTCGCTTCCGCCCTGGCGAGACAGTGAGCGCGCGGCACCTCGCAGCCTGGCTATCGAGCGGTATCGACTGACTGGCGACGGTCGACCCACCCCTACACCGCATCGCCGAACTATCACAGGCCTTCCCTATTGCGCCGCGCAACGTCCACGCTGCACCGGCCTTGGCCACGTGGATTCGCTCCAATGTCACCCGTCCGCTGCTGGTGGGCCCGGACGAAGAGAGCGGACAGTGGGTAGCCGACGTCGCCCGCCGCACCGAGGCCCGCTCGGTGATGCTTCGTAAGATGCACAAGGGCGACCGCGAGGTCGACGTCTCGGTGCCCGATGTTGAACATTGGCGCACGCACACGCCAGTACTGGTCGACGACATCGTATCCACCAGCCGCACAATGATCGAAACCATCGACCACCTGCGTCGCGCGGGCTTGGACAAGCCGGTGTGTATCGCGGTTCACGCCGTCTTCTCGGGCAACGCAGCGCAGGTCCTCACGGCGGCTGGAGGCGCTGCATCGTAAGCTGCGACAAGATCGCCCACCCTTCCAATGCCATCTCCGTCGCCCCGGATCTCGCACTTGCGGTACGCGAGCTCTTGCAACCTTCGAGCGCATCTGCCGCAAGCTGCGCCTGAAGCGAGGCGAAGCGGCAGATCAAGTACGCGCGCGAGCACATCCGCGTCGAGGGGGTGCAGGACCGCGTCATCGTCGAGTTGTGCGACTAACGCGTCCTGCAAGGCCGCGGCGTCTATGACGAGGTCATCGTGCCGCCTAGGTTGGGCTCGGACGAAGTTCACCTTGGCAATTTGCGACGCGAAGCCCCGGGTCCCGGCGCGCTTCGTCGGTTTGCGTCGGCTCTGACCATGACCTTCAAGATGCACAGGTATGCGTCATCTCGTACTGCGCAGCACGTTCGGTCGTCGCGAGCCAATTCTTCCAGCGCGTTGAGCAGGTGCTCGGCGGCTTCGTACTCGCCCATCCGAAAGGCTCGTTCGTAGAGCATCAATGCGCCGCGCGCTAACGCGCTCAGCGCGCCATCCCGTCGAGCGTTCATCACACACCTAGGCCGGGGGCAGTTCGCCCCCAATTTCGCCAAGATAAACCTTGCCCCCGTGGCAGTGTCAAGGGCTGGCATGACCTGGAGCGCTCGCTGGCACTCGGATGTAGCAAAGCCGAAGGCGGCTGCCGCCGGAAACGTTGACCGCAAGACTGTGGATCGATTGCGACGCGAGATGAATAGAATGACATGAGAAGTGGGAGCGCCGTCATGCCAAGTCCCGAAGATGCTGCACTTTCTGTCACGACAGCTCCGATGCAGTGGTCCACTCGGACTGAAATGTGCGAGCACAAGGGCATCGGCCACCCGGATAGTCTTTGTGATGGCGCGGTCGAGGCTGCCGCTCGCGCGGCATGCCGCGCCTATCTTGAGACCTATGGCGCCATTCAGCATTTCAATCTGGACAAGGCGCTACTGATCGGCGGGATCAGCCAAGCGAGATTCGGTGGTGGCGAATTGGTGCGCCCCATGCGGCTGATCATTTCTGGACCTGTGACCGAGCTGCCGTCGGTACCGATTCAGACGGTCGTCGAGCAAGCGGTTCGCGGTTACCTTGTCGAGACCTTGGGCAACATCGGCAATGCGATTGGCATAGAGGTGATCCTACGGCCCTCGGCCCCGAACCTTCGCCGCGTCACATCGCCCTCCCCGCTCCCGCTCCCGCTCGCCAATGACACGTCCTTCGGGGTCGGTTACGCCCCGCTCTCTCCACTCGAAAACGCGGTGCTCCGCGCCGCAAAGACCTTGCGCTCCAGCGAATTCCGCAAATCCTTCGAGGCCGCCGGACTGGACTACAAGATCATGGGCAGCCGCCTCGATGCGCGTCTGCGATTGACGATTGCGCTTGCGTTCGTCGACCGATACGTGCAAGGCGTCGAGGACTATTTCACGCTAAAGCGGCGGATTGTCGACTACCTTGCCGAACACCTGCCCGGGTGCGAAATCGAGGTCAATACGCTCGACGACCCGACTGCGCACCACGAAAACGAAATCTATCTGACCGTTACCGGGTTGAGCGCGGAGCACGGCGACGACGGTGAGGTTGGCCGGGGAAACCGCACCAATGGCCTGATCACCCCTTACCGGCCTATGTCGCTGGAGGCGGCCGCAGGGAAGAATCCGGCAGCGCATGTCGGCAAGCTCTACAACGTACTCGCGCATCGGCTGGCGGGTCGCATCCATGCCGATGTCGATGGCATCGACGCCGTCACGGTCCGGCTACTCTCGGCAATCGGCCGGCGCATCGACCAGCCTCAACTGGCGGCCATCGACGTCGTCGCTGAGGGGGGCCTCTCGCTCACGCGCCAGCACCAAATCGTTGAAATGACCAAACAACAGTTGACCGCGATTCCTGACCTGGTCAACGAGCTGGTAAGTGGAACATTGAGCGTGTTCTAGGCCAACCGCCTCCTGCCGCCACTACAGTTTTCCGGACCGCAGAATGGCGATGGCCCACGCAAGCCCCATGACGGTCGCAACCACAAAGCCGGCAAGTCCCAGGAGCGGAATCCCCCAGTAATGCGGCCCGCTGTGGAACGTCATGACGATGGACGAGCCAATGACAAGGCTGGCGATGATCAAGCTCAGGCTCAAACGGTTGCTTGCCCGATCGATGTGCCCTTCCAAGCCCTGCAATTGATCGTGTTCAATGTGAAGCGTCGCTCTTCCGCTGCTCAGGACCTCGACCGCGCGGTTGAGCATGTCGGGCAGGCTTGCCACAGCGTGGCGCAGTGAGCGCAGTGTGCGAAAGCCGCGGCTGAAATCCGCAAGCGGAAGATTCAGACCCTGCAAAGCGTGGCGGCGAAGCAAGCGCGGCACGTACTCGCGCAATGAAGCCAGCGCATTGAAGCTCGGGTCCATCGTCAGCGCTTGCGCCTCGATCAGCATGAAGGCTTTCGATACCAGCAGGAACTGGCGAGGCAGCTGGATCTGGTGACGCTGGCTCAGTTGCGCGAACTGCCGCGCGATCTCGCCAAACGAATAGCCCTTTCCGGCCGCCTCGTAATACGCGTTGAGCGCCTTGGTGACATCGCGGGTAAACGCCTGGCGGTCGACACCCTCGGCAGCCATGCCCATCTCGAAATAAGCATCCACCATCCACGCAACGTCGGCCGAGCTGACAGCCAGGATAAGCTGGCCGAGCACCTCCTGATCGTGCGCTGAGGTCTCGCCCATGATGCCGAAGTCGTGCAAGCACAGGCGGCCGTCGTCGAGCAGGAACACATTGCCAGGGTGCGGATCGCCATGGAAGAACCCGTCCTCGAAGACCTGCTTCAGGAATGACCGCATCAGCTTTTCTGCGACTTGCCGACCGCCCGGCAAGTCCGGGGGCTGTTGCGCGAGCTTGTGGCCGAGACTGCGCTCCATCGTCAGGACGCGGCGGCTGGTTAGATCCCAGTAGATACGTGGAATAAATACGTCAGGGTCTTTTTTGAAGTTCTCGCGCAGACGGTCGCCGTTGCGCGCCTCGATGTGATAGTCAAGTTCGTCGCTGATGAGCCGGGCGAACTCTTCGACCAGATTCGATGGACCAAACCGGCGGCTTTCCGGGACGTGCAACTCAAGGCGGCGAGCCAAGAAGCGCATGATGTTGACATCGGCGTGAATGACAGGCTCGATGCCGGGGCGCTGTACCTTGACCACGACCCTGGTGCCGTCCTTGAGACGAGCGGTATGAACCTGGCCGATCGATGCGGCGGCAAGCGGCGTCTCGTCGAATTCGGCGAATAACTCCACGACAGGCTTGGCCAGCTCGCGTTCGACGATGGCGCGCGCCTCATGGCCGGAAAATATCGCAACGTCGTCCTGGAGCTTCTGCAGTTCGTCGATGCAGCGCTCAGGCAGCATGTCCCGCCGCAAACTCAGAAGCTGGCCGAATTTGACGAATGCCGGACCAAGCCCCTCCAGCATTTCACGAAACCGCTTCGCGTCGCGCAGGCTCGTCTTCTCGGTTTCGGAGGCGGCGTCGAACACCGCATGTCTTAGACGCAACCGCTCCACATAGTGTGTCCACCCCGCACCGGCCAGTGCGCGCAGGATCTGGAGCAATCGCGGCAGTTCGGCGGTAGCCGCGCCATTGCCTACATCGCCGTCTGGGATTGCCTGGGTTGTCGTGCTCAAGGGCCCTCCGCTATCTTCGACTCGGTCACCCCGTGCTTCGCCCTTCAGAGACACCGTCGTTCAAGACCTGGGCCGCGGTAGTCCGACCCAGTAAACCATCAAGAGGACACCGGCCGAAAACTAATGGGGAGTGGAAGCTTCACGACAAACATCCGGGGATATGTTCAACGCAGAATGGCCCCCGGGGTGACCTTGACCTTTGATGTGGATCAAGGCAATCGCGCGACGTTCGCCTATCTCGGTCGATCGGTCGCCCTCGCCTCCCCTCACATCGATCCGTCAGTAGCGATGACGCACTTGGCTACTCAGGTGTGCGCAGTGGGCGACGACGGCTCGCCGTCCGGCCATCGCGTTGACCCAGAACCCAACCAGGGCGACGGCGAGAACAAGGGCCTGGGTGAGCAAGGTCTCTGCCGAGGGGAAGGCGCCCAGCACCTCGATGCCACCGGGCTCGCAGAGAGCCAGCCGGCCTCCTGCAGACCGGCCATGCCCTTGCCGGCGAGCACGACCGCGAGCGCCGCAACGAACACCGAGCTGATCGAGAAGAACTTGCCGATCGGCATGCGTGCGCTGGTGCGCAGCAGCGCCCAGGCGATCAACGCCAGGATCAGCACACCGCACAGCAGCCCGGCCGCGAGTGCGTGCCCGTTGCCGTCGACGGCCAGCGCGGAATAGAACAGCACGGTCTCGAACACTTCGCGGTACACCGCGATGAAGGGCAGCGCGAACAGCGCCCAGGCCGAGCGGCGCGACATCGCCGACGACAGCTTGTCCTTCAGATACGCCTGCCAGCGCCCGGCGCTGCTCTTCTGATGCATCCACAAGCCCACGCCGAGTAGCACGATTGCCGCAAACAGCGAAGACACGCCTTCGGTCACCTCGCGGCTGGCGCCGCTGATACTCACGACGTAGGTCGCAACGGCCCAGGTCGCTCCGCCGGCGGCCAGCGCCGAGACCCCCCCGTGCACGTAGCCGATCACGTCCGACCGCTCGGCCTTGCGCAGAAACGCCAGCATGCCAACCACGATCAGCAGTGCCTCGACGCCCTGTCTGAGCGGGATGGTCAGTGCGCCGACGAAGGTCGTCGTCGGGTCCGCCGCACCGGCCCCCAGTTCGGCCTCGGCGCGAGACACAGTCACGCAAGCGGTGAATGCGTGGCTGCGCCGCAGCCCGACGCGCTCGCTGCTGCAGATGCAGCGCGGCAATGCGCTGATCGCGGGCACGCCGCCACATCGTGGCCTCGAGCGGATGCACCTTAAGCCCTCACGGCCGGGATGCGGGCGGCACCTCCGGCAAGTCCGCCAGCAGCCGCTTGAATGAGGACCACTCGAGGGCCGGCCACACTTGCGAATCCGCGCAACCGTAGGTTCGCATCAGTATCGACACCTGCGTGGCGGCCGCGTTGTCGGGTGCCTCGAAGATATCGATGTAGTCGCACGGGCCGAGGACAGCGTAGCTGGCGATCCATTTCACCCCAGGGGCAGTGCTCGGCGATGCGGTCCGCGACATGGCGCTCCAGGGTCTGCAGGGATTTGGGCTGGTGGAGCGCGTTGGAGGACACCCGGTCTGCATCAGGAACAGCGGCATGGTCTTCTCCCATTCTGCAGGAGCGACTCTAGTGCGCACGGAAGACCTTGGATTGATGCGCATCAAGTGCGGCTGCCTTCGCCTTGCGTAGATTGATCAAGCCATCGGCCCGGGGAATTCGCCGGATCGCTGGCTCGAGCAACCTGCAAGGAGATCTCGCCGTGAAGACAGATTCAGACCTGAAAAGAGACCTCGAGGCGGAACTGGCCTGGGGCCCGAGCGAGTAGCGGGAGATCGCGGTGTACCAACGACTCACCGCGGGCGAGATCTGCACCCGCATCGTGACCATCGCATACAGCAGCATGCGCCTGGCCGAGGCAGCCCGGCTGATGAGCCAGCAGAACGTCGGCTGCCTGGTGGTGGTCGAAGAGGCCGATCCCGGTCGGGTCGTGACCGGCGTCCTGACCGACCGCGACATCGTCACTTCCATCGTCTCCAAGGATTTGGACCCCCGCGTCATGACGGTGGCCGCAGCGATGAGCGCCGATGCGGCGGTGGCCCGCGAACAGGACTCGGTGCTCGACGTGCTGGAGACGATGCGGCGCAAGCGCATCCGGCGCATGCCCGTGACGACGCCACAAGGTGTCCTGGTCGGCATTGTCACCCTGGACGACCTGTTCGAGGTGCTGGCTGAGGAGATGCAGGCACTGGCCGGGGTGGTCGGAAGCGGTCGCAGGCGGGAACACACCGCAACCGCCTAGCAGCGGGCACCTCCATAGCGCACGTCGTCCTATGTACGTGATCGACATCGCCGTTGTCCTTCACGATTGGGCGACCCGCCTTCGACGTGTGGCGGTCAGATCGACCCTGCACATCTCCGCTTCCCTCGACTTCCTGCAATCCTTTGATCTCGAACGCATCAGCCGCAAGGCGGGCACGGCGGTGATCGTCTGCCCGCTCGGATACATCGACGCCTACGCGTTCGCTGGTTTTCTTTCTCTTTGCCGAGGACTGCCAGAGCGAGTTCTGCTGGTCCGGCCGCATGTTGAAGACGTGCCGCATGTCGCAGTCGCAGAAGAAGCGGTGGTGATCACCCCGCTGGCGCCTGGCGTGCTGGTTGTGGATCTTTGCTACGGCTTCAAGGACGACACGGATGTGCCGCGTGCGCTCAGTCGGATCCGTGGCCTCGCGCTGGACCCCGCGACCAGTCGCTACTACGTGATCGACGATCGCGTCCTACCCAAGGGCGCCCTGCGTGGCTGGCCACGGTGGCGCCGTTGGCTCTTCGCGGCGCTGTCGGCGGCGTGCGAGCCTGCGGCCGAGTACTTCCATCTGCCAGCCGAACGCACGATGGAGATCGCGACGGGCGCCCCCATGGCCGGCAGCGCGTCGCTCGCAAAGACGTCATAGGGCTGTCCGGCTGCTGCGGTCGAGCTTCCATCGATGGGAACGAGTATTCGCTGATACATGGCTGAACCCCTTGCAGGAAGTTTGCGATCGGGGAATCTCTCAGAGCGCCCCCAGGTAGGCGAGCAGGCCCCGCAAGGTGTACAGACGGGGCGTGTCCGCCTCGGGAATCGCGCGACCCGTGCGCTCGCTCAGGCCGATCACGAAGTTCATGAAGTCCATGGAGTCGAGGTCCAGCGCCGCACGCAGGTCCTCGTCCTCGCGGACGGTGGCGAGGTCCGCTTCGGGCGCGATGCCGGCCAGCACTTCGGCGGCCAGCGCGCGGGCTTGCGTGACGTTCATGGGGCACTCCTTGCCAGCGCCGCAGGATCCTGCAGCGCCGCGTCCAGCAGTTCGAGAAATCGCGCGCCGAGGTGGCCGTCGCTTGCGCGATGGTCCGCGGCCAGGCTGGCCTGCACGACAGGCCGGACGACCAGCTGCCCGTCGGCCACCCAAGGTCGCGGGGCAATCCTTCCGAAACCAATGAGCGCCAGTTGCGGTGGATAGATCACGCCCAACACACTGTCGCTCCCCCGCTCGCCGAGGTTGGTGATGGTCACGGTGGGATCGCTCAGCTCCGAACTGCGCAGGCCGCCGCTGCGCGCGCGCTGCACGAGGTCGCGCAACGCCGCCATCAAGGCGGGCAGGCTGGCCCGATCCGCATCGTGCAGCGCCGGCGCGACCAGGCCGCCACCGCGAAGCGAGATCGCCCAGCCGGGGTGGACGGCCTGCGCAAGCTGCGCCGCGCCGTCGCGCCAGAAGCCATTTAACTGCGGCACCTCGCGCAACGCGAGAGCCGTGGCCTTGAGCAGCAGCACCGCCGCCAGCAGGCGCTCGGCAGGTTCGCGCTGCTGGTTGTACGCCGCGAGCCATTGCTGCGCGGCGCCGAAGTCGATGGCCTGCGTCAGGTAGTAATGCGGGATCTCGCGCTTGGAGCGGCCCATGGCAGCGGCGATGGCCGCGCGCATCTGGACGGGGTTGAACCCGGCGGGCGCGGGCCGTGCAACCGGCGCGCGCAGCGCCTGCGCGGCACGTTCCACGTCGGCGAGTGCGATCACGCCATCGGGCCCGCTCGCGGCCATTGCCGCCAGATCGACCCCCAGCTCCTGTGCACGCCGGCGCGCGGCCGGACTCGCGCGCACGCGGGCGGCCCGCGGCGCGGGTGCCGGCGCGGCCGCACCCGGTGTTTCGCCCAGCCCGCGCACGTGCGCAAGCACGGCGCCCACCGGCAGCTCCGTGCCAATCGGCACGAGGTCCTCCAGCACGCCATCGAGAAAAATCTCGACGTCGATCGCGCCCTTCTGCGTCTCCACCACCGCGACGGTGTCCCCCGGCTTCACGTGCGCGCCGGCCGGCACGCGCCACTGAACGAGCCGGCCCATCTCCATGTCGGCGCCCAGCGCGGGCATGCGGAATTCCTGCATGCTCAACCCTTCGCAAGCAGGCCGCGCACGACATCCAACACCTGCTGCACCTGGGGCAGCGACGCTTCCTCCAGGTGCGCCGCATAGGGCACCGGCACTTCCCGGCTGCAGACGCGGCGGATCGGTCCGTCGAGCTCGTAGAGGCTGCTCTCCCCGAGGCGCGCGGCCAGTTCGGCGGATACCGAGCCGCTGCGCCATCCCTCGTCCACGATCACGCAGCGGTGCGTGCGCGCGACCGAGCTGGCCACGGTCTCGTCGTCAAGTGGCCGCAGCATTCGCAGGTCGATCACTTCGGCCTCCACGCCTTCCTGTGCGAGGCGCCGGGCGGCCTCCAGCGACTTCTGCAGCCCGGCGCCATAGGAGGCGATGGTCACGTCGCGACCCGGGCGCCGCACCCGCGCGCGCAACAGGTCGACGCGATCGATGCCGCCATCCATCTCTTCCTCCATCGCGTACAGGCCGATGTGCTCGAACAGCAATACGGGGTTGGGGTCGGCGAGCGCCGCGGCCAGCATGAAGCGTGCGTCCTCCACCGTGCCGGGCGCCGCCACCTTCAGGCCGGGGATGTGCGCATACCAACCCTCGAAGCTGTGCGAATGCTGCGCCGCAAGCTGGCGTCCGGCCCCGGTCGCCATCCGGATCACCAGCGGGACCGCGAACTGTCCGCCAGACATGTGCGGGATGGTGGCCGCGTTGTTGACGATCTGGTCGAGGGCCAGCAGGCTGAAATTGCAGGTCATGATCTCCACGATGGGCCTGAGGCCTGCGAGCGCCGCGCCAATGCCCATGCCCACGAAGCCGTTCTCCGCCAATGGCGTGTCGACGATGCGCTGCGACCCGAACTCCTCGAGCAGGCCCTTGGTGACGGCATAGCAGCCACCGTACTTGCCCACGTCCTCGCCCATCAGGAAGACGCGCTGGTCGGCCCGCAGCGCGTCGCGCAGCGCCTGGCGACACGCCTCGCGGTAGGTGATGCGGTGCGGCGCGCTCATTGGGCAAGCCCCTGCGGCACGCTGTCCATCGTGACGAAGCGCTCCAGGTCCGCCACCGGCTCGAGCGTGCCCGCCTCCGCAAAGGCGACTGCGGCAGCCAGTTCCTGCTCCACGGCCTCCTCGATCTCGGCCAGCTGCGGCTGCGATGCGTGGTGATTCTCCAGCATCCAGCGGCGCAGGCGCTCGATGGGGTCGCGCTGCTTCCAGTTGTCCACCTCCTCGCGCGAGCGATAGGACTGCGCGTCGAACATGGAGTGGGCGCGGAAGCGGTACGTGCGGCATTCGATGAAGAAGGGCCCCTGCCCCGAGCGGGCGTGCTCCAACCCGCGGGCCGCCGCCGCCTGGACCGCGACCGGGTCCATGCCATCGACGCTGTCGGCATGCATGCGGTAGGCCTCGGCCTTGCGATAGACAGCCGTCTGCGCCTCCGCGTCGGCAATCGGCATCCCCATGGCATAGAGGTTGTTCTCACACACAAGCAACAGCGGCAGCCGCCAGAGCGAGGCCAGGTTCATGGTCTCGTGAAACGCGCCTTCGGTCACCGCGCCTTCGCCGAAGAAGCACGCCGTGACGGCGCTGCGGCCCAGGCGAAGATCCGCGAGCGCGATGCCCGCGGCGACCGGCAGCCCACCGCCGACGATGGCATTGCCACCGAAGAACCGGCGCTCCCCGTCGAAGATGTGCATCGAGCCGCCGCGTCCCAGGCAGCAGCCCTCGCGCTTGCCGAGCATCTCCGCCATGAGACGGTCCATGGGAACGCCGCGCGCGAGCGCCTGGCCATGTTCGCGATAGGTGGCGACCACCGCGTCCTGCCGCTGCAGCGCCGACATCACGCCGACGGCAACCGCTTCCTCGCCATCGTAGAGGTGCAGGAATCCGCGGATTTCCTGCGCCTGATAGAGCTCCACGCATTTCGCCTCGAAGCGGCGGATGCGCAACATCTCCCGGTACAGGCCGTGCAGATGCACGCTGTCCAGGTGCAGCTTGGAGGTCATTGGGTAACCTCCGCGCAGCAGCGCTGCGGTATTCGCCTTGGGGCGGCCCGGCGGCTCATGCCGCATCTCCTTCGAGCGTGGAGAGGTCGCCTTCGGGCAGCCCCAACTCGCGCGCCTTGAGCAGGCGGCGCATGATCTTGCCGCTGCGCGTGCGCGGCAGGCCGGGATGGAAGTCGATTTCCTTGGGTGCAACCGCTGCGCCGAGGCGCTTGCGCGCGTGACCCAGGAGTTCGCGGCGCAGCGCTTCGCCCTCCTCCCAGCCGGGCTTGAGCGCCACGAAGGCCTTCACTGTTTCGCCCGCCACCGGGTCGGGCTTCCCGATGACCCCGGCTTCCGCCACGGCCGGGTGCTCCATCAAGGCGCTTTCCACTTCGAACGGGCCGATCAGGTGGCCTGCGGACTTGATGACATCGTCGCCGCGGCCGACGAACCAGTAGTAGCCCTCGTCATCCCGCTTCGCGAGGTCGCCGGTGAGATACCAGTCGCCGGCGAAGCACTTGCGGTAGCGCTCGTCCTCGTGCAGGTAGCCGCGCATCATCGACGGCCACGGCGCCTTCAGTGCGAGTTCGCCGTCCGTCATGGGCGTCTCCACCGGCTCCACGCGGCCGGCGGCAGTGCGGCGGACGATCGCGGCCTCGATCCCCGGCAGCGGCCGGCCCATGGAGCCGGGCTTGACGTCGAGCGCCGCGTAGTTGGCGATCATGATGCCGCCGGTCTCGGTCTGCCACCAGTTGTCGTGGAAGGGCCGGCCGAAGGCTTCCAACCCCCAGACGACGGCTTCCGGATTCAGCGGCTCGCCAACACTGGCGGCAAAGCGCAGCGCGGACAGGTCACGGCAGCGCACGGCATCGGCGCCGAGCTTCATCATCATGCGGATCGCGGTCGGCGCCGTGTACCAGACGGTGACACGCTCGCGCTCCAGCACCGAGTACCAGGCCTGCGCGTCGAACTCCGCCTCGACCACGACGCTGGTGACGCCGTTGACCAGCGGCGCAAGGATGCCGTAGCTGGTGCCCGTCACCCAGCCCGGATCGGCGGTGCACCAGAAGACGTCGTCGTCGTGCAGGTCCAGCGCGTAGCGGCCCGTGACCGCATGGGCGACGATGGCCTCGTGCACATGCACGGCCCCCTTGGGCCGTCCGGTGGTGCCGCTGGTGAAGTGCAGCAGCGCCATGCTTTCCGGCTCGGTGGGCGGTATCGTGAAACTCGGCGGCGCGCCTGCCACCACCTCGCTCCAGCGCGCCAGCCCCGCGCCTTCGCACGGCGCATCGCCCACCAGGATCACATGGCGCAACCCTGGAAGGCGCTCGCGCAGGCCGAGCAGCTTGCGCTGGTACAACTCCGGCGTGGTGACCACGACGCGGGCGTCCGCGGCGCCGGCGCGCGTGGCGATCGGCTCCGGCCCGAAGGCGGAAAAGAGCGGCGTGACGACGCAGCACGCCTTGAGCGCCCCGAGCACGGCCACATGCAGTTCGGGCACGCGTCCGAGCAGCACGAAGACCCGTTCACCTGCTTCGACGCCCAACGATCGCAGCGCGTTCGCGAAGCGTGCGGTCTCGGCCGCCAGCTGAGCGAAATCCAGTTCGCGCCGGCTGCCATCCTTGCCGATCCAGCGGATCGCGGCCTTGCCGCCGCGCCCGTGCTGGAGGTGCCGGTCAACCGCCTCGTACGCCATGTTGAGGCCGCCGCCCTGCGGCAGTCCGTCCATAAGCCCGCGTGCATCTTCCCAGCGGAAGGACGCGCAAGTCGCCTCGTAATCGAGCAGGTGCGGCGCGGGCCGCAACGAACGCGGGTCCTTGTGGATCCGCTGGCGCAACGCGGTGGCGGGATGGTCCATCGATCACCTCCTGGCGCAATGATGGGCAAAGGCCACGACGCGGGTTTGCGCTTCGTCAACCGCGCTCAACGGCGGCAGCCTACGCTTGGCCGGAACGCATTCGCCGGAGTGATGAGCCATGCACGTCGGAGTCCCGAAGGAGAGCAAGGATCAGGAGCGCCGCGCCGGCATGACGCCCGCCGGCGTGCGCGAGCTGGTGGCCCGCGGGCATGCGGTGCTCGTCGAGCAAGGCGTGGGCGAGGGTGTCGGCATGCCGGACACGGCATATGCCGCAGCGGGGGCTCGCATCGTTCCGTCCGCCGCGGACGTGTTCGCGAAGGCCGAGCTGATCGTCAAGGTGAAGGAACTGCAGCCCCACGAGCGCGGCTGGCTGCGGCCCAAGCAGATCCTGTTCGCCTACTTGCACCTCGCGCCTGACCGGCCGCAGGCGGAAGCACTGCTTGCCTCCGGGGCGGTCGCCATTGCCTACGAGACGGTGACCGGACCTGGCGGGACCCTGCCGCTGCTCGCGCCGATGAGCGAGATCGCAGGCCGGATGGCGGTGCAGGTCGGGGCCGCGTATCTCGAATCGCCTCGTGGAGGTCGCGGCGTGCTGCTCGGGGGCGTGCCCGGCGTCGAGCCCGGACACGTCGTCGTGCTCGGGGCCGGCACCGCAGGGCGCAATGCCTCGCAGATGGCGATCGGACTCGGGGCCCGCGTGACGGTGCTCAACCGGGGCGTGCAGCATTTGCGCGAGCTGGACCAGGCGCACGGCAACCGGATCACGACCCGCATCGCGCATGGCGATAGCATCGAAGAATCCGTGCTCGCGGCCGACCTCGTGATCGGGGCGGTGCTGGAGCCAGGGGCCGCCGCACCCCGGCTGGTGGACCGATCCACGGTCGCACGCATGCGCCCCGGTGCCGTGGTCGTGGACATCGCGATCGACCAGGGGGGCTGTTTCGAGACATCGCGCCCGACGACGCACACGGATCCCGTCTACCGCGAATGCGGTGTGCTGCATTACTGCGTCACAAACATGCCGGGCGCGGTGGCGCGCACATCCACGCTGGCGCTCACGCAGGCGACGCTCCCATTCGTGTGCGCGCTCGCGGACCTGGGCTGGCGCAATGCGCTTGCGCGCGATTCGCACCTGCGCAGCGGGCTGAACATCTGCGAGGGCCATGTGGCTTGCGCCCCGGTGGCCGCCGCCCTCGGCCTGCCCTGGCACCCGGCAGAGGTCTCCAACCCCGGGCGACAAGGAGGCAACCCGTGAAAGCGCAGCATCGATCTGCCCGTCGGCCGAAGCCGTCGTGACCTGTTTCGACAAATGAGCGCAGCACTCCGCCTCCGTTCCAGCCGTGCCTTCATCACTTCCGCGCCCTGCGCTGTATGGGCCTTGAGGCCTTCCGCGAAGGCGTTTGGCGGCTTGCCGATGAGCGGCCTGTCGCGCGTTTGCGCGGAACCGAAGACGCCGGATGCGCTCCGCCCGCGGCAAAGACCTCCACCGATTCAGCAACAGCTCTATCGATCGACTCATTGAAACGGCCGATCTCTCGAAGAGAGCTCTCGTTCAGACGGCAGGCCTCGCCCCACAGACGCAGAACCGAGCATCGGAGCGCCCTGTACTCGGCAACACGTTTCTGGATGCTGAGCCTCGGAGAACGCTGCTTGCCGTCGGGACGGATTGCCGACCTCTGCCGCCCCGGAGCTTGCCCACGCGACTTCGCAATCGCCGTTCTGCGCGGGGAGGCGCGAAGATCTTCGCAGATGGCCTGCAGCACTTTTGGAAGATGATCACGTAGTTGCAGCTCGGTGCAACCCTTCAAAGCCGGCAGGGTGCGCGCATAGGCAACTGCCTCAGCGAGGATGGCTTCCTTCGCGATCTCGATGAAATCTCCAAGGTCCATGTGCGCCTCCGTGTGGGTCCGAAAAGATGCTTCACTGTAGGGTTCTGCTGCCCTCGCGAACTGATGCGGGTCAAGGCATGCAGCGGCGCCCATCGCGGCGGCGGTACTCCAGACGCCTGGGCCCCCGCGCAGGAATTGACGCAGCGCAAGGCGCGTCCTGTGTCGCGGCATAGCATGATTTACATGACAGATATTGTTCTCGATGGCCTGCTGAGTGAGGCCATTGAAGCTGGCGACCAGGCGCTCCTGACTTCCTGGCATGTGAGCGAAGGCGATCATGTTCGGATGGGTCAACCGCTGGCGCAGGTGTGCGTGCTGGGAGAGAGCATCGACATTGCGGCCCCGCACGCAGGGATGGTCGAGGAGATCGTCATACCCGCGGGGGAGAAATTCGCCGCCGGCGACACGCTCGCCCGCTTGATCGAGTTCTGACTGGCTTCCCTGCCCAGCGTCCGCGGGAGCGCTGTGGAAGCATGGTTTGCGTCAGATCAAATCCCGCACGCCACGCTGGAGTAGCTTTGCGGCGCTGTTCAGCGCCGTCCTTGAGATGGGAACGCGGTCATGGAAACGAACGTCAAGTCTTCCGATGAAACATTGCGCCAGAACATACTGGCTGCGCTGCGTCGCGAAGGCAGCACGCGGGAAGTTCATCTCGGAGTGGATGTCTGCGATCGCGTCGCGACGCTCACGGGCCGGGTGGAAGGTTGGGCGGAAAGGCTGGCGCTCGAGCGCGCCGTTCACAGAGTCAAGGGCGTGCGTGCGCTTGTCCTCGCCCTTGAGGATCGTGCTGGAACGGCGCACTTCGACTCAGATCGGGAGATCGCGCTGGCCGCAGTGCGGGGGCTGGAACGCAATGGCGCGATACCGGAAGAGGCTCTGCTGCTCGATGTCGAAGACGGCCTCATCACCCCTGGGAGGAGAAGTCGAATGGGACTCTGACCGGTCGCTCGCGGAAGACATAGTGCTCAGCATCAGCGGCGTCCGTGGCGTCCGGAACAAGTTGAACCTGCGCCCACGCGGCACGGTTGTCGACGTAGCCAAACTTGTCCGGCGAGCAGGTCTGTGGACGCGCCGATTCCGATCGCAGACCGCCGCGAGGGCCCGCAGTACGCCCTGAATGTCAGGGTCTGCGCGAAGCAGCCAAGACATGAAGCGAGCGACCGTCGCGCGGAGCCTTTGACCATGAACAAGCCTGCGTTCGCCTCTCCCTCTGCCAGGGTCGACGTGAGTGCGTATCCCTCGCTTGCCGGCCTGCTGGAAGCCAGCTGCCGGCGCTTCGGCGACAAGACTGCCTTCACCTCCATGGGCGTGACCATCAGCTTTCGCCACTTCGAGCAGCTGACTGCGGCTTTCGCCGGCTACCTGCAGCAGGTGCTGCGGCTGGACAAGGGCGATCGCGTCGCCGTGATGCTGCCCAACACCCTGCAGTCGCCAGTGGCCATCCTGGGCGCACTGCGCGCGGGCATGACGGTGGTCAACATCAGTCCGCTGTACACCGCCTCGGAGCTGGCGTTCCAACTGGCCGACTCCGGTGCGAGCACCATCGTCGTTCTGGAAAGCTTCATGCACACGCTGCTGAAGACCCTTCCGCAAACGCCGATCCGCAACGTGATCGTGACCCAGGTCGGCGACCTCTTCCCGCATCCGCGCAAGGAGCTGGTGAACTTCGCCGCGCGGCGCCTCGGCCGCAAGGTGCCGGCCTGGGACCTGCCCAGCGCCAAGCGCTTCGAGGAGGCGCTCGAACAAGGCGCCCTGCACCCGCCGGCGGACGCGGCGCTGCGCGGCCAGGACCTCGCCTTCCTCCAGTACACCGGCGGCACCACCGGGCGCCCCAAGGGCGCCATGCTGACTCACGCCAACATGGTGGCCAACGTAGAGCAGACCACCGGCTGGATCGGCAGCCGGCTCAAGGAGGGCGAGGAGACCGTCGTCACCATCCTGCCCCTTTCTCATGCATTTGCGCTGACGGCCAACCTGCTGCTCTTCCTCAGGCTCGGCGGCAACAACCTGCTAATCGCCGACCCGCGCGACCTGGCCGGCCTGGTCGCGCAACTGCGCAAGCACCGCTTCACCGCGATCACGGGCGTCAACACGCTGTTCCGGGCGCTGCTGGACGCGCCGGGCTTCGACGCCGTCTGTGCCGCCAACCGGGGCAGGTTGAAGCTCGCCGTGGCCGGCGGCATGGCCATGCAGCCCGAGGTGGCCGAGCGCTGGCAGGCCGCCACCGGCGTGCCGATCGTCGAGGGCTACGGCTTGACCGAGGCCGCGCCGATCGTCAGCGCCAACCCGGCGGACGCCTCCGGCTTCAGCGGCACGCTTGGCCAGCCGCTGCCCTTGACCGAGGTGGCGGTCCTCGACGATGCCGGGCGGGCCGTGGCCGCCGGCACCGTCGGCGAGATCTGCGTGCGCGGACCGCAGGTCATGCCCGGCTACTGGCGCGCGCCCGAGGAATCGGCCCGCGTGTTCACCGCCGACGGCTGGCTGCGCACCGGCGACCTGGGCCGCATGGACGAGCGCGGCGAGCTGCGCTTCGTCGACCGCAGCAAGGACATCGTCGTGGTCTCCGGCCTGAAGGCCTACCCGGCCGAGATCGAGGAGGTGGTTCGCCGCCATCCCGGCGTCAAGGAGGTCGGCGCGATCGGCGTTCCCGACCCCAAGACCGGCGAAGCGGTTGCCTTGTTCGTCGTGAAATGCGACCCCGGCCTCGACGCCGATGCGCTTCGCGAGCACTGCCGCACGTACCTGGCCACCTACATGCAGCCGCGCTACATCGAGTTCCGCGGCGAGTTGCCGATGTCCCCCGTCGGCAAGGTGCTGCGCCGCGCACTGCGGAACGAAGCCCGGACTCGATGAAATCACTTGCACGCAGCAGGAGGCAACACCCATGGACCTCATCCGATGGTTCGCCGATATCGGCGCAGCCGACGTCGCCCAGGTCGGCGGCAAGAATGCCTCGCTCGGCGAGATGTACCGCGAGCTCTCGCCCCAGGGCGTGCGGGTGCCCAACGGCTTTGCGATCACCGCCCACGCCTACCGCCGTACGCTCGACGAGGCCGGTGCCTGGTCGCGCCTGCGCGAGCTGTTCCAGGGGCTGGACACGCGCGACGTCGACGAACTGGCGCGCCGCGCCGCGCGCGCGCGGGACATCGTCTACGGCGCCGCGCTGCCTGCCGAACTGGCGGACCAGATCGCCGCAGCGCATGCGCGGCTGCTGGCGCAGTACGGGCCGGATGCGAGTTTCGCCGTGCGCAGCTCCGCCACGGCGGAAGACCTGCCCGCCGCCAGCTTCGCGGGCCAGCACGAAAGCTTCCTGAACGTCTCGGGAGAGGCCCGCCTCCTCGATGCCGTGCGACGCTGCTTTGCCAGTCTGTTCAAGGACCGCGCCATGAGCTACCGGGCCGAGCACGGCCTCGACCATCTCAAGGTGTTCCAGTCGGTGGGCGTGATGAAGATGGTGCGCGCCGATCGCGCAGCCGCCGGCGTGGCGTTCACGCTCGATACCGAGACCGGCTTTCGTGACGTTGTCTTCATCACCGGCGCCTGGGGCCTGGGCGAAAACGTGGTCCAGGGCACGGTCGATCCGGACGAGTTCCACGTCTTCAAGCCCACCTTCGCCCAGGGCCATCGCGCGGTGCTGCGGCGCAGGATGGGGTCGAAAGAGTGGCGCATGGTCTACGCCACCGGAGTCGCCGGCCGCGAGACCGTGCGCAACGTGCCGACCTCTCCGCAGGACCGTGAGCGCTTGTGCGTCGGCGACGAGCAGGTGCTGGAATTGGCCGACGCCGCCATCCGGATCGAGGAGCACTACAGCCGCAAGGCCGGCAAGTCCATGCCGATGGACATCGAGTGGGCCCAGGACGGCGTGGACGGCCACCTCTACATCGTGCAGGCCCGGCCAGAGACAGTCGTCTCGCAGCGGCCGCTGGGCCTGGTCGAGCAGCATCGCCTGCAGGACCACGGCGAACCGCGGGTGACCGGCCGCGCCGTGGGTGGCGGAATCGCCTCGGGCAAGGTGCGCGTGATCGACGATGTCTCGCAGCTCGCCAGCTTCCGCCCCGGTGAGGTGCTGGTGGCCGACAGCACCATGCCGGACTGGGGCACCGTGATGAAGGCCGCTGCCGCCGTCGTGACCAACCGCGGCGGGCGTACCTGCCATGCCGCGATCGTGGCGCGCGAACTGGGGATCCCGGCTGTGGTGGGCAGCGAGAACGCCACCGCGCGCCTGCGCACCGGCGACGAGGTCACGGTCTCCTGCGCCGAGGGCGCGGTGGGGCACGTCTATGCAGGCGCCCTGCCCTGGTCCACGACGACCACCGACGTCTCGCGGCTCGCGCGGCCGCGGACCCGCGTGATGGTGAACGTCGGCAATCCCGACCTTGCGTTCCAGACCGGCCTGCTGCCGGCCGATGGCGTGGGTCTGGCGCGCATGGAGTTCATCGTCGCGGAACACATCCAGGCCCACCCCATGGCGCTGCTGCACCCCGAGAAGATCGACGATGCGGCGGTTCGCGAGCGCATCGCCCGCCTGACGCGGGGTTTCGAGCGGCCGGCGGACTATTTCGTGCGCCAGCTCGCCGAAGGCGTGGGCACCATCGCGGCGGCCTTCTATCCGCGGCCGGTGATCGTGCGCATGTCCGACTTCAAGACCAATGAGTACGCGAGCCTGCTCGGCGGCCGCTGGTTCGAGCCGCACGAGGAGAACCCGATGATCGGCTTTCGCGGCGCGTCGCGGTACGCGCATCCGGCCTATGCCGAGGGCTTCGCGCTGGAGTGTGCGGCGATGCGCCGCGTGCGCGAGGAGATGGGCCTGGTCAACGTGCAGCTCATGATCCCCTTCTGCCGCCGCGTGCAGGAGGCCGAGCGCGTGCTGCAGGCGATGGCCGCGCTGGGGCTCGAGCGCGGCGTCGGCGGACTGCAGATCCTGGTGATGTGCGAGATCCCGAACAACGTGCTCCAGATCGACGCGTTCTCCCTTCTCTTCGACGGCTTCTCGATCGGCTCCAACGACCTGACGCAGCTCGTGCTGGGCGTCGATCGCGATTCGGAGCTGGTGGCCTTCGACTTCGACGAGCGCGACGAAGGCGTGAAGGCCATGATCGAACAGGCCATCGTTGGCGGCCGGCGCAACGGGCGGCACGTTGGCATCTGCGGCCAGGCGCCCTCGGACTATCCCGAGCTGGCCCGTTGGCTGGTCGAGTTGGGAATCGATTCGATCAGCGTCACGCCCGATACGCTGCTTCCTGTATTGCGCGAGGTGCTCGAGGTCGAGCAGCGGCTCGGGCGGTCGCCGCGCGGTGCGCAGGACGGAACGTGAACTGGATGCCGCGGGGGCGCTCCGGGCGATTCTTGGAAGACCTTCAGCCTAGGTAGCGCGCTCGGGCCCGAAATGATGCAGATCACTCGAGCCCCGTTCAGCGGCCGCCGCTGCACAGTGCGGATAGGGCTGCATTCCAGCTGGATGTGCGCGATTTGGCGTATATGCGCTAGCCAGAGATGCCCGGCGGCTCCTTCTTCTTGCTGCTCTCCGGCTGCAACACGTCCTGACCTGTTCGACCGGTGGCGCAGTGGTAGTTTGACGCGGCCGATCTGAAGGCCGATCATGCCACCGAGCTTCTGACCTTGTGTGCCGATTCGACCTTGGCGTCCAGCTTCGATTCAGCCGCGGCGCTTTCTCTCCCAGGTAACTCGGCACGCGTTGCAGCGCAGGGCGGTGGGGTAGGCCATGAGCCGCTCCCGCGGAATGTCTTCGCCGCATTCGATGCACACGCCGTAGCTCCCTTGCATCATCCGCCGCTGGGCTTCTTCGATTTCCTGCAGGCGCTGACGATCGATGTCGATCTCGGCGAAGCGCAGGTCCTCGCTGCGCTCCCCCTCTGCGTCCTCCGCATTGTTGTGGACCTCGTGCTCGTATGAGACCCGTTCCGGGATCGCGTCCATCGGGTCGGTGCGCCGGCGCAGTTCGTCCAGCGCACGGTGCTTCAGCGCTTCAAGCTGCCTGCGCAGCGCCTCGCGGTCTTCTGATGTGACTCGTGACATGGACTGGCCTCCCGCGGGTCGCTCAGGCTTCCACCAGCAGGTGGTTGATCACCCGTTCGACACCCGGTGCGGACATGGCTGCACCCTGCGCAGCCCTTCGCTCGGCCCACGAATGAACCTTGCCCGTCAGGGTGACCACGGCGTTGTCTACGGCGATGTCGATGTGCTGTGATTCTCGGTAGGCTTGGCGCAGAAGTGCCTGCCCAATGCTCCTCTGGATGTCGGCCGGACCGAAGCGCGCGCGAACCGAAATCCGATTCGTGATGCCAACGACACCCACCAGAGACTGCACGGCAGTCTCCGCCGCGTGGCTTTGGTAGGCCCATTCGACTTCGCCCTCGAGCGTGATCCAGCCGTTCTCCACCAGCGGACGAACCTTGCCGTCAGGCACCAGAACATGCCATTGGAGTGCACGTTCGGCCGCACTTGCGAGGTCAGCGTCGGTGCGTTCGCGGCCGCTAGGCATATTGACGGTCATCTCCACCGCGACGGCGCGCACGCCATGCACCCGTTGGACCGCCCGCTCGATCGCACGCTTCTCCGCGTAGCTCGTGAGCGAGCCCGTCAGTGTGACCACCCCTTCCCTCACGATCACTCCGACATCGGTCGACGTGATCGCGGGGTCGAAGGCGAGTTCGGCCAATACATCGGCTCGGATCAATGCATCGGATTTCATGACGCTCCTTTCACATGAGGCACGCGCGGCGCGAGGCCTCGCGGCAGACCAATGTAGGACGACGACTGCGCACCGGCTTGTGCTGGATCAAATGCTGGATCGAAGGCTGGTGTGACGGCGACACCCGGGTCGCCTTCGAGGCTCCCCGGCTGCATTGACGCAGATCAACAGGTGCCCCTACCAACGCGCCTAGGATGGCTTCATGGCGCATTGAAAGCTATCCGTGCGAAGAGGGTCCTTATGCATAAATCTGAATCGCCTCAGCCGCGTCCTCAAGATGCCTTTCTGCTTTCCGCACTTGGGTGGCAACGCTTGTTTCAGGATTCGGCGGAAAAGCTCCAGCAGGCACAGCTTCATGCCATGGGCGAGTTGACGCAAACCTTCGTCGCCCTCTGCCAGGACGCTTGGGACCGATGGGCCGCGCGATTCGGTGGTGGAGTCCCCCTCGACATTTGACCTTAGGAGCACGCCATCATGCGACTCACGATCTATTCGGGATCCGCGACACCGCTCGAACTCCCGGTTGGCACGTCTCACCATCCGTATCTTGGCCGGCTGCCGGAAGTCGGACAGACGATCGTGATTCCGGAAGACGCCAATGTGGACGATGCCTTCAAGGGCAAGGCCAAGGTCAGGAAGATCATCTGGCGCTACAGCCCCGAGGGAGGCGCCCTTTGGCCCGAAATCATCTGCAAACGCTAAATTGGAAGCCTTCCCAACTGCACGCACGAGGCCCTTTGATCATTTCGTTTTGGGGTACGCAAACATGGAATCCGATGCGATCTATTGCTTCGATCGAGCAAGCGTGTTGTTCCCGATCTATCCTGAGGGGCGCAGTGGCCGTCGAGTGATCGCCGAGATCTCGGAAGACACCTTGCGCGATCTGTTCGGCGCCACTGGCGGCGGCGACAGCCTCGTTCAGGCCTGCAGAGACCACTTCGATGTGATTGAACAGGTGGCACTGCATCACCATCGTCGTGAGCCGACCCAGCCAGTGGTGCTCGGAACCGATCATTTCACGCTGCCGGCCGCGGTCTCGGACGTGTCTGCAACCTGACGTCAGCCGCCAACTTCAACTGCGCAAGTCGACTCCGTGACGTATCGCCCATTCCTTGGCCTTCGCGATGGCGATCCGGATCGCCATCCCTTCTTCATGTCCCAAGAGAAGTAGCGCATTGGCGATCTCGATCGCCTTGGCACGTGCCGCCGGCGACAGCGCTGCCATGGCAGGGGGAAAGCGGTCCGTTGTCCAGGGCATGCGATCCCCTCTGCCAATAATGAATCAATGCGCCATCAGCACCGGCAAGGTCATCGATTGCAGGATCGAACGGGTGGCGCCGCCGACCACCCATTCGCGCGCGCGGCTGTGACCGTAGCAGCCCATCACCAGGAGATCTGCACCCACATCGGCCGCGAGCGACAACAGGCGCTCGCCGATCTCGCCGTCGTCCACCCCGCCCGTTCGTACCGAGGCATCGACGCCCTGCGTCCGCAGATAGGTCTGCAGCCTGCGCAGTGAAGCTTCGGCCGCCTCGCCGTAAGCCACCACCTGCACGGAGCGCGCACGCGAGAGCCAGGGCAGCGCGGCTGTCACGGCGCGAGCGGACTCGCGCGTTTCCTTCCAGGCGATGAGGACGGTCTGCCCGACCGCCGCCACGGTTCCCGCGTAGGGCACGATCAACGCGGGCTTGCCGCATTCGACGAGCACGCTGGACACGAACTCCGGCGGCAGGTCCGCCGCGTCGGGATCCTCTTCATTGCGCTGGCCGAGGACCAGCAGGTCGGCATACAGCGCCCGCCGGGCAAACGCCCAGGGCTCGTCGCCGATGGGTTCTTCCCAATGCAGGCGTGGCGAGCCGGCAGCGGCATCCACGAAGAGGGCGAGTGCCTTGTCCCGGCGTTCCTTGTCGAGCTCCTTCATGATGGAGATCGCATCCGGCGCCGCGCTCAATGCGTACGGATAGCGCATCAGGGCCGTCAGGGTGCAGGGCAAGCCCGTGACCTCCGCTTCGAAGGCATCGGCCAAGGATCGCGCAAGCTGGATCCGCACCGTGGCGCGCGGCGAACTGTCGAGATGGAGCAGGATGGACTTCGGGGTCTGCACGGCCGTTCCTTTCAACGCTTTGGTCGCCGGCAGTCTGCGCCCTGGTTCGGCGCGGCGCCTTGCGCCGCGTCAACTCAGCACTCGGGCCGCGATTCCTCGTGCACCTCGTGCACTTGCGCGACTTGATTCAGCGCAATGCCGCCGGCGTGCTTCCCCATGACGATGGAAAGATCATGAAAGTCTCTTCCGTCGGCATGCGCGCCTCGGGGCTCCGCCTGCGCCTCGCGCTGTTCGCTTCGACCTGCCTGCTTTGTGCCTGCGCATCCAGGGGCCCGGGTCCAGCCGCCCAGTTCGCCGGCTCGCCCGCCGCGGCGGAATACGCCGTGCCGACCGCGCCCGCGTTCTCTTCGCTCGTGGCGAGCCGCCGTACGAGCGTGGTCGACATCACCACGCTGCGTATCGGGCGCGAAGTCCCCGATGAGCGCATGGACGACGGCGACCTGGAATTCGAACCCGAGATGGACTTTGCCGATCGGCTCGCAAGGCCGCTGCCGGCCAGAGCCCGCATCAGCCAGATCCGCGACCTGGCCTCCGGCATGGCCCTGAGTAGCGACGGACTGATCCTCACCGCCGCCCATGTGGTGGCCAATGTCGACGAGGTCCGGGTGCGCCTCGATGACGGCGGGATCTACCTGGCCCGCGTGGTCGGGATCGACCGTCCCACGGACGTCGGCTTGCTGAAGATCGAAGCCAAGGGCCTCACGCCGCCTCCCATCGGCGACTCCTCCACGCTCTCTCCCGGCGACTGGGTTGCCGCCATCGGCGCCCCCTTCGGCTTTCACGGCAGCGTCACGGCGGGCGTGGTCAGCGCCGTCGATCGATTCATCGGCGCAGCCGGCGTGCCGTACATCCAGACCGATGTGGCCATCAATCCGGGCAGCTCGGGCAGCCCGCTGTTCAACAGCCGCGGCGAGGTCGTTGCCATCAACTCGCTGATCTACAGCGGCAGCGGCGGCTACATGGGGCTTTCCTTCTCGGTGCCGATCAACGTCGCCATGAAGGTCGCCATGGAACTCAAGTCGAGCGGGCATGTGCGCCGGGCGCGCATCGGCGCCGAGTTCCAGCAGGTCACCCCGGCGCTGGCGCAGGCTTTCGGCCTGTCCGACGCCAGAGGCGCCCTCGTGGTGCGCGTGGATGCGCGCGGTCCCGCACAGGCGGCCGGCCTGAAACGCGGTGATGTCGTGACCGCATTCGACGGCGTGTCGGTCGCCCGCTTCACCGACCTTCTGCAGCGGATCGCCGCCGAGCCGCCCCGCAGTCGCCATCTTCTGGAGGTCTGGCGTCAAGGCGGACCGGTTCCGATCCCGGTCGTTCTCTCGGAAAGCGTGACGCACGAAAGTACCTTGCGACCGGAGAGCCTGGACGAGTGGGCCGATGGCCTGGGCCTGACGCTGGGCGAGTTGCCGGCCACGCAGCGCGCCCAGTTCGGCATCGACGGCGGCCTGATGGTCCGGGAAGCCACGGGCGCCGCGCGCAGCGAAGGCCTGCGCCCCGGCGACCTCATCGTGGCCTTGAACGAAACACGGCTGGACCGCGTCGAGGACTACCGGCGCGCCGTGGCGAAGGTGCTCCCCGGCCGCAATGTCGCGCTGCTCGTCATGCGCGACCGGCGGCTGGTCTATGTCGCGGTGCGTCGCCCGTCCCTGTCGGAAGCTTCGGGCCAGATCGGAACTGAATGATTCCCGGCACGCGCCGGCTATGACTCTCGCACGTACGAGCCCGGCGCGGGAACGATCCGTCCGTCGATCGTGACGCTGCGGACGGCCCTCGCCGCGGTTTCTCCGCTCGAGTGCCCGCGCAGCCAATGCGTCCACGCCGGCCACCATGCGCCCTGGGTACTCGCCGAATTCCGAGCGCCAGAACAGCAGAGGCACCTGCACCTTCGGGTCGCGATCGACCACGAGCGGGTACTGCGCGCCGGGCAAGTCCGCTTGCGCATCTGAGGGCCGCCTCGGCGAGCCTCCGATAGCGCCGTACTTCGTCAACGGGCACGCCGAGCGCGCGATCCGATTGAGCCAGATCAAGCCGCTTGCTCTTGCAGCGGCCTACATTGAATTTCGCGTGGTGCAATGGCCCACGCGTGATCAGTCAGCTTTTTGACCCGAGGAGCTACCATGAGCAATCTGCGACTGCTGGACCCGGTGTTCGGCAACGACTTCGAAACGGCGCTGCGCCGTTTCTTCCCTCCCACCGTCTTCGAGGGCGAACCCGCCCCACTGAAGATGCGCATCGACGTGACCGAGAACGAGAAGGCCTTCAACGTGAAGGCCGACATCCCCGGCGTGAAGAAGGAAGACATCAGCATCAAGGTCGACGGCCACATCGTCAGCATCGATGCCGAGACCAAGAGCGAGAAGGAAACCCGCGGCGAAGGCGACAAGGTCCTGCGCAGCGAGCGCTACTACGGCTCGATCTCGCGCACTTTCAGCCTGGGCCAGGACGTGGACGACACCAAGGTGCAGGCGAAGTACGCCGACGGTGTGCTCACGCTGGAACTCCCGAAGAAGGCCCCCGCCACCGCCTCGAAGATCGTCATCGAGTAAGCGGGCGTTCCAGCCCCGGCCCGCGGAGGCGGGTTGGCGGCTCGAGATCAGACAGAACCGGAGTCGGCCGAACACGGGTCGTCCCCGCGCAGACTGCACATATGGACAACGCGCAACCCTGCCTTTTCGCACCGGCTGCAACGCTGCATTGGGCGCAGGCGGTCGCAAAGCACATGGATCTCGCGCTATCGCCGCTGGAGGAGCGCGAGTTCGAAGACGGTGAGCACAAGTCTCGGCCGCTCTGCTCCGTACGCGGCCGCGATGTGTATGTGCTGCAATCGCTTCACTCGGATGCGCGCGCCAGTGTGAACGACAAGCTCTGCCGCCTACTCTTCCTCCTGGGCGCATTGCGCGATGCGTCCGCCGCAAGAATTACCGCGGTTGTCCCCTATCTGGGCTACGCGCGCAAGGACCGCAAGAGCCAGCCGCGCGACCCTGTCACAACGCGCTACGTGGCGACCATGTTCGAGGCGGTCGGCACTGATCGGATCGTGACGCTCGACGTGCACAACCTCTCCGCGTACCAGAATGCATTTCGTTGCCAAACTGACCATCTGGAGGCAACCGGCCTGCTGGTGCGGCACTTCGCGCCGCGAATTGGGAACGCCGAGGCGGTGGTGGTTGCACCTGACGCGGGAGGCATCCAGCGGGCGGAGCGGTTCCGGCTTCGGCTGGAGCAGACGCTGGGCCGACCGGTAGGGTCGGCCTTTGCCGAAAAGCACCGCAGCGGCGGCGTCGTGAGTGGCGAGCTCTTCGTGGGCGATGTCAGTGGTAGGTTCGCCATCATCGTGGACGATCTGATCGGCACCGGTGGCACGATCGCTCGTACCGCGGAAGTCTGTGCCAGGTTGGGGGCGGCCTCGGTCCACGCTGGAGCAACACACGGGCTGTTCGTCGGCAACGCGGCGAGCGCGCTGGATCGCCCCGCTTTGGCAAGCATCGTGATCGCCGACACTGTGCCGCCGGAACGTCTGCCTGAGGGCCCGGTGAGAGACAAGCTTGTCGTGCTCCCGACACACGCCCTCTTCGCCGAAGCCATCCGGCGGCTGGCGACAGGCGGCTCCATCACGCAACTTCTCGCTTCCTAGGCTGCTTTGACTCCCGCTGCATTGCGATGTTGCGCTTGCACGCCGCCATGTGACCCGCGGCGAGGTCAAGATACTGCTGCGCGCGCCGCCGCCATTTGGGCGAGTCGCGATACTTTTCCTCATGCAGGTGCGCAATGGCCAGCCGTGCGCGCGACATCGCCCGGCAGCTCTGGTGAAACTCGATGAGCGCACGCGGCACCGCGTCGCCCGAGAAGCCGAGATAGGACCCGATCAACGTCTCACCCAACACGGGCGCTCCCAGTCGTTCGCATTCGAGGGCGAGGAAGCCCACTTCGTCGATCGCATCCTGCATGCGTAGTTCCGCCGAGAATTCCAGCGCGTCGATGATCGCCGGCGGCTCGCCCAGATAGACGTGTTCGGGCCGCAGGTCCCCATGCGCCTCGACGACACGGCCCGCTGCCAATCGCACATCGAGCAGCGCTGCGTTCCGCTCCACGAAGTGGCGCTGAGCCCTACATAGCGCCTGCACCGTGCCCGCTGCCAGGTGCCAACGCGGGATCGACAGTTCGCGTTCGCACTCGTCGATTTCCCTTCGCAGCAAAGCGCGGTATGCAGCCGCCCCGAAAGGCGCAACACCGCAAGTCGTATGGAAATCGGCGAGACACCGGGCGATCGCCTTCATCTGGTCCTGCGTGGCCGTTCGGTCGTGCAGAGCAGCGTCCAGCATCTTTTGAGCAGGCAGGGCCTTCATCTTCACGAGCCAGTCCACGACGCGGTCCCGGCCGTGCTGGCCCAGACGCAGACCGCCTCCGGCGTCCTCGCACAGCGGCACCACGTCAATGTAGACATCGGGAGCGAGGCGACGGTTCAGGCGCAGTTCCTCAAGGCAGTAGAAGTGCCGTGCGGAGAGCGAGCGGAAGTCCAGCCGATCCTTCCGGACGGGCTTCTTCAGCTTGTACGCATGGTCACCTGCGATGAAGACCCACGACATGTGCGTCTCGATGGCGCGCACCTCATCCACTGGGTCAGGATAGCGGCGGCCGTCTCTCAACGCCGCAACCTTTGTCTCGAGGGATGGCTCTCGCACGATGCTCAGCCCCCGTTCATGCTCGCGGCCAGCGCGCGCAGTCTTGGCGCCACGACGACCGGCATCCGCGACGTGGGGTGCAGCGCACGGAGTACAGGCGACAATGCCGAGACCTGCTCTCGCGCGTGCCGCCGGGCCTCATGCAAGCGCCGACACGCCGATGTTCTCTTGCCGGCCGCCATCACCTGCTCCAGCAAGGGAACTCCCTGCTGCGGCTCACCGTCGAGTGCGAGTGTGTCCAGTTCGATGCTGCCACTGTGTGCGAAGTGACGGTAGACCTGCTTCACGCCAGGCCAGGTCGCCTTGCCTTCGGAGCGTTTGCGCCGCGGGGCTCCGTCGTAGGAAACAAGCTTGTACGCGCAATCGAGGAAAGGTGCATCAGCGGCCGTGTTCATGCGAGTGCCCACGCCGAAACCATCGATCGGTGCTTCTTGACGCACCAGGGCATCCAAACGCCACTCATCCAGATTTCCGCTTGCCAGGATGGTCGTCCCCTGCATGCCACCGGCGTCCAGGATGGCGCGTACACGGCGAGCATGTTCGCCAAGGTCGCCGCTGTCGATCCGGACGCCACGAATCGACAGGCCTTCCGCGCGCAGCCGCGCCTGCAACGCCACAACCTTGCGCGCGGCGGCCTCCGTGTCGTAGGTGTCGATCAGGAGAATGCTGTTGGCGGGCTGCGCGCGTACGAAGCGCTCGAACGCGTCCATCTCGTTGTCGTGCGCCTGAACGAACGAATGAGCCATGGTGCCAAAGAGCGGAATCGCGAAGCGCATGCCGGCGAGCAAGGTCGCGGTCCCATCGAAGCCGGCGAGATAGCTGGCGCGCGCAGACAGCAGGCCTGCTTCGGCCCCGTGGGACCGACGCATCCCGAAGTCGACCAGTTGCTTGCCAGGCGCCGCCAGCACACAGCGAGCAGCCTTGCTCGCCACCACTGTCTGGAAGTGCAACAGATTGAGTGCCCGGCTTTCGATGAATTGCGCTTCACGCAGGGGTGCGGTGACGCGCAGAAACGGCTCATCGGCAAACGCCAGCGTACCTTCTGGCATTGCCCAGACGTCGCCCGTGAAGCGGAAATCGCGCAGCGTCCGGAGGAACACCTCCGAGAAGCGCCCCGTGCCTGCGAGCCAGTCGATCTCGTCATGCGTGAAGTGGAGGTCCTCCAGCCAGTCGAGCAACGATTCCAGCCCCGCGGCAAGCAGGAAGTTCCGCGTATCTGGCAGCCTTCGGGAAAACATCTCGAACGTCGCGGTGCCAGCCATTCCCTGCTGCCAGTAAGCCTGCAACATGGTCAGTTGGTAGAGATCGGCCAACAAGGGACTGCAGTCCGGGCTGGCGATTGCGCGGCCGGCGCCACCTTGTCGGTCGGTGTGATGCACGATATGGCTCCTGCGATGGCATCACTGTGCAACCCGTCGCAGCGCCCGCAGTTGCGCTAGCTCAATCGGACTGCTGATCGGATGCGGCATCGTTGAGGTTTCCGCTTTGCAGGAGATCTCGATGTCGATCCTGCCCCTCAATCTCGACTCCGACATGCTCACGCTGCCGGCGCCGCGGCTTCAAGCTGCCACGCTCGAAGAGGCACTGCAGCGACGCTGCAGCACACGCATCTTCCTGCCGGATTCGCTGTCGCTGGAGGAGTTGTCCGCCGTGCTCTGGGCCGCATTCGGCGTGAACCGCCCGGAATCCGGCGGGCGCACCGCCCCTTCGGCGCGCGGATGGCAGGAAGTGCTCGTGTATGCCGTGATGGCCGAGGGCGCGTGGCGCTATGACGGGCAGGCCCATCGGCTGGACCTCGTCAAGGCTGGCGACTTGCGGGCAGCCACCGGAGTGCAGGATTTCGTCGGCTCGGCACCCCTGAACCTGGTGTACGTGGCCGACTTCGAACGCATGCACGATGCGCGCGAAGAGGACCGCGTCTTCCTCGCCGGCGTGGACGCCGGATGCATCGCCGAAAACGTCTATCTCTATTGCGCAGCTGCCGGGCTGGCGACGGTGGTCCGCGCATTGATCGACCGGCGAAATCTCGCCCAGGCGCTCGATCTGAAGCCGACGCAGCGCATCGCGCTGGCACAGAGCATCGGCCGGACGGGACTCATCCAATGAGTCCTGGCCGGAGGTCGCTTGCTCAACCCGGCTCGCCGGGGAATGCGCGCGCAAATGCCTCGATGAAGGCCTCGTAGCGTGCACACGGCAGGCGATCGATGCCGGCAGCACTCGCTCGGCCGCTGCCTCCGAACCCGCGGCACAGCACATCCGCTCCGGCCGGTGCCGTGCGCGGCGAACGCACGCTTACCACGGCGGCTCCTGCACTGTCCGGCCGCAGCACCGCATGCGCGCGCGTCGGCTCACGCTGGCTCAACGTGTTGGCGTAGGTGCCGAGAACGCGCCGCGCCCACGGTGCGTCAGGCAACCGGTGCACTTCGCCGCCCGGGAGCACCAGGCGCTCGGCCTCCGCTTCGGCACAGACCAGGTCCGCCTGCCGACGCAACGCCAGGTCTTTGGCAAGCGGTTCGTCCTTGATGAAATCAAGCGGGTCTCGATAGGGCCGCACTCGCTCGTACAGGCGTGCAGGCGGCAGCAGAAGATCTTCCTCGCTCCCGCCATACGCGTTGTAATTGATGCCTTCACCGAGTTCTCGCAGAGACCGCACAGAAGCGTCATCCAGGCCGAGACTGCGGGCGAGTGCGCTCGCCCGCGTCGGCAGGTCGTCGCCGAACGCGCCGACCACAGCCCAGGCGCGATACGCGCCGGCGAGGTGACGGTCCACGAGGAGGCTGGTGCAGATACCGGCCGCTGTGTCTATGATCAGCTGCAGATGCGGATGCGCCGGCATCTCGCCCGCGAAGTGGTGGTCGAAGTATTGGAGCGAGCAGCGCCAGCAAAGCCTCGCGGTTGCGATCGAGCGACACGTCCAGCACCGTGACGGTATCGCCCGCCACCGCCCGAACGCGCTCCAGCAAGGAGATGTCGCGCTTCACGCCGGTGACCAGCGTAGCTGCCCGCGGCTGCGCGAGGCGCAACTGGTGCAGCGCGCAGATGCCGTCTGCATCGCCGTTGAAGACATCCCAGTGGCTCATTGGGTAGCCTCCGCGCAGCAGCGCTGCGGTATTCGCCTTGGAGCGGCCCGACGGCTCATCCGAAGCGCTTCCGCCGAACTCAATGCTCGTTGCGGGCAATGTAGAGGGGCTTTTGCTGTTGCGGACCCTGCCCTCGCGCCGCTTCGCGGGCGATGCCGGAACGCAACGCCCCTGCGAGGGCCTCGAACTCCTGTGCGATCGCGTCGAGCAGGTCGTCCAGGGATACCAGACCGGCGATGCTCCCATCGTCGTTGCTGACCAGCAGTCGACGGACACCGGCCTTGCGCATCACCGCGAGCGCTTCCGGCACCGTAGCGGTCGCGCGCACTCCGGCAAGCTCGGTGCCGCACAGCGCGCCCACCGGTTGGCCAGCGGGCGACTGCCCATCGGCCAGCGGGCCAATCACCATGTCGCGGTCGGTGATCATCCCGATCACCCTTCCTGGTTCATAGGGGTCGGTGACGGCAAGCGCGCCGACATGGTTCTCGCGCATGGCGCGCGCTGCGTCCTGCACGGATGCATCGGCATTGACGGATACCAACTCCCGCCGACAGAGGTCTTGCATATTCATGGCGTGTGCTCACTGAGATAGGGGTTGCGATACGTCTGCCTCGGTCAGCGCGCGGTGTTGCAGCGGCTGCGCAAGCGAGGCTGACGCCAGTGCGTCACCGAAGGTGAGGAGGCGCTTCGTGCCGCTGCCATCCTCGATCTCGCGAACCAGGAATTCGGCCGTGAGAATTGGGGCGCCCTTGAGTAGCCGCGTGGCTTCCGCCACCGCGTTCGACGCACCGGCCGCGTTCATGGTCGTGATCTGCGCGACACGCCGCAGGCGCGTGGCGTTCTGAGTGAGGAATGTGCGCATCGGCCCCGCCATCTGGTAGGCCCAGATCGGGGAGACGATGACCACCGCGTCGAAGTCCGAGGGCTCGGGCCCCTCGTACCGGATCGCCGGCCGGCGCCGAAGCAGTGAATCGAGCACGCAGCGTAAGCCCCCCATGAACCCTGCCCGCGGATGGCTGTCGCGGATCTCACCGAGCGGCCAGCCATGGTGCGACGCGAGCAGCTGCGCGGCACGGCGACATACGCCGCTGTACGAATAAAAGACGACCAGAGTCTTGTCCATGCTGGGCTCCTTTGGAAAACGCAGCGACCGTGTGACCGCCTCAGAACATGTCGGGCGAAGGCACGGCGGGCGGCGGCAGTTCCTTCTTCGGCGCATCGGCCACCATGCAGTCGATCGTGAGGATCAGGCTTGCGATGGAACCCGCGTTCTGCAGCGCGAGGCGCGTCACCTTGGCCGGGTCGATGACCCCCATCGCAAGCATGTCGCCATATTCGCAGCGCGCCGCGTTGTAGCCGAAGCTCGGCTGCGCATGGGCATCCACGCGGTCCAGAACGATGGACGGTTCCTGCGCCGCATTGAGAACGATGAGGCGGATCGGCTCCTCCAGCGCGCGCACCACGATCTTCAGGCCCGAGTCCTCGTCGAGCGTGGGCAGCGTCACGCCCTGCAGCGCCTTGCGTGCACGCAGCAAGGCGACCCCGCCGCCCGGAACGATGCCCTCCTCGATCGCCGCGCGCGTGGCGTGCAAGGCGTCCTCGACACGCAGTTTCCGCTCCTTCAGCTCGGTTTCCGTGGCGGCGCCGACCTTGATCACCGCCACGCCGCCCGACAGCTTGGCGATGCGCTCGTCCAGCTTCTCGCGGTCGTAGTCGCTGGCAAGCTTCTCGCGCTCCTTCTTCAGCATCACGATGCGGTCGCGGATGGCGGAAGCATCCCCCGCCCCGCCGACGATGGTCGTGCTCTCCTTGTCGACCACGACACGGCGGGCGCGGCCGAGGTGCTCGAGCTTCGCCTTCTCGAGCGTGAGGCCCAGCTCGGCGGAGACCACCTGCCCGCCGGTGACCAGCGCGATGTCTTCCAGCATCGCCTTGCGCCTGTCGCCGAAGCCCGGCGCCTTGACGGCGCAGGTCTTGAGCACACCGCGGATGCTGTTCACGACCAGCGTCGCCAGGGCATCGGCATCCACCTCTTCGGCGATGACCAGCAGGGGCATCCCGCCCTTCGCGCTCGACTCGAGCAAGGGCACGAGCTCCTGCAGGCCGGAGAGCTTCTGGTCGTACAGCAGCACCGCGACGTCTTCCAGCACGCAGGTCTGGCGCTCCGGATTGTTGATGAAATAGGCAGAGAGATAGCCGCGATCGAACTGCAGTCCCTCCACGGTCTCGAGCTGGCTCGTGATGCCGGACCCGTCCTCGATGGACACCGCGCCATCGCGACCCACCTTGTCCATCGCCTGCGCGACCAGCTCGCCGATGGAGCGGTCGTTGTTCGCCGAGATCGCCGCGACATGCGCGATCTCCTGCGATGTGGCGCAGGGTTGCGCCATCTTCTTGAGCTCGGAGACGACGACGTCGATGGCCTGCTCGATGCCATGCTTGAGTTCCATCGGATTCATCCCGGCGGCCAGGTATTTCAAGCCTTCCTGCACCAGCCGGTGCGCCAGCACGGTGGCCGTCGTGGTGCCGTCGCCGGCCATCTCGCTGGTGCGCGCGGCGACTTCGCGCATCAGTTGTGCGCCCATGTTCTCGAAGCGGTCCTCGAGCTCGATCGACTTCGCGACGACCACGCCGGAATTGACGATCTGGGGCGCGCCGAACTCGCGGTCGAGCACCACCGTGCGCCCTCTTGGCCCCAACGTCACCTTGACCGCCTCGGCCAGGGTATCGACCCCACGGCGGATCTTGTCGCGAGCCTCCTCGCGAAACAGCAGTTTCTTGGCCGACATCTCTAAAGACACCTCCTGCTGACATCTTTCGCCTTCTTCTCGACTCCGGGCTTGCGCTAGGTCAAGCGAGCGGCCTCCCGCCGGCGCGCGGTCATATCAGCCTCTCGCACTGCCCCCCATGAAGAGACGCAAGTCGCCTCTCCGAGTGCACGGGCATTCCTGCGTTTGCATGGAACGTGGCCGACCCAGTCGCATGCCGTGAGGGCGTGGCCCGCGTGGAAGCCGAGCTCGGCCACGTCGACGTGCTGGTCAACAACGCCGGCATCACCCGCGACGCCATGCTGCACAAGATGTCGGACGCGCACTGGCGCGAAGTGATCGACGTCAACCTGGGTGGCTGCTTCAACATGTGCCGCGCTGTCATCGAAGGCATGCGGGAGCGCCGCCATGGACGCATCGTCAACATGGGTTCCGTCAACGGGCTCGCGGGGCAGGCCGGCCAGTGCAACTATGCGGCAACCAAGGCGGGGATGATCGGCTTCACGAAGTCCCTCGCCCTGGAGGGCGCCTCGCGCAACATCACGGCCAACGTGATCGCGCCCGGCTACACGGACACAGCCATGGTCGGCGCGGTGTCGCCCGAGGTGCTCGCGGGAATCCTCAGGACCGTGCCGGTCGGCCGCCTCGCGACGGCTGCCGAGATCGCGCGCGCCGTGGTGTTTCTCGCATCGGAGGACGCGGGCTTCATCACCGGCATCACCTTGTCGATCAACGGCGGCAAGTACATGCCCTGAGTCGACGGCTGCAGGGCCCAGGGCGGGCGCACAGCGTCGACGATTGATTTGGATCAAGCCGCGTCGGCCAGACGCGCGATGCAATCGAGAGCCTGATTCGAAAGAACGGAGACGACATGACCGAGAAGCTCGATGACCTGAAAACATGGACTCAGCAGATCGACGACGTCATGCACGAGATCGTGCGCGAAGCCGCGATCTGCGATGTGAAGCTGCTGGACCCGGGCGTGATCGAGGCGATTCTGCAGAACAACGACTCGGTGTGCGGCCGCGAGAACCCCAGGGCGTTCAAGAAGCTGCGCGACATGCTGATGTTGGGATTCATCATGCGCGACAAGGTCTACGAAAAGCTGGGCCCCGTTGAGACGGACGAATTGGTCGGGGCCATTCGCGACAAGCTGCGCCAGCGCATGGGCGGCAGGCTCGGAGGCAATGCGGCATCCTGAGACGTCGGTCAGGGCTTCGGCGCCGTCCTCCGCTTCGAGGATGACGCGCTTTCAGCCATCTGGCCACAAACATTGATCCGCCTCAATGAGTCGAAGGCCGCTTCGGCGCACGATGACATCGAAACAAGAAGGAGCCATGACCATGACTCGTAATGTCGGGACCATCGACCGCGTGCTGCGCATCGCGTTGGGACTATTGCTCGTCGGATTGGCTTTCACAGGCACAGTAGGCCCATGGGGTTACATCGGCCTCGTACCCCTGCTGACGGGCTTGGCGGGGCGTTGCCCGGCTTATTCACTGTTCGGCTTCCGGACCTGTGGCGCAGGCGAGGCTGCGAATATGACGGGCAGATCGTGAAACTCACAGCGCCGCCGTCGTTGCGAGCATCGCCCGCTCGGGGAGCCTTCTCCTACCCGTTGACGGTTGTCGCGACGCTTGCTCTGCTGGGTGCAGCGGTGACTTGGCTCATGTTCAACGCCCTGATCGCACTGGCTACACGGGATTGAGCGGACCTCCGTCGACGACCCGAACGATGCGGTCGCACCGCTGGGCTAGCGCCGCGTTGAGCACGGCGCCGAGCACCGGATTCGGCCGGTAGGTTGCCAAACCTTTGAGGCCCGATTTCCAGGCGCGCAGATACAGATCCTGAAAATCCTCGTAGCGATAGTCGACGGGAACGTTCACGGTCTTGGAGATTCCGGCGTCGATCATCGGCGCCACCGCAGCAACCATTTCCTCATGCGACTCTGCGCTGATCTGAAGCGCGGTGACGAAGGCGGGTGTCAGCGGCGCCCCCCCGCCCTTGAGGTGCCGATAGAGGCGCGAGGCGTGATCCTCGACAGGATGCTCCGTGAAAGCGCCGTCCGGCGTGCGCCTGCGGCGCCTGTAAGTCCAGGCGTACGCGGGCTCGATCCCGTTGCTCGCGTTGTCGGCGAAAGCGATGCTGATGGTGCCCGTGGGAGCGATCGACAGGAGGTGCGAATTCCGGATCCCCTTCACGGCGATGCGCGCCTTGAGCGAAGCAGGCAATCGCGAGGCGAAGGTTCCACGGCCGAGGTACAGGTCGGCATTGAAAAGCGGGAAGGCGCCGCGTTCGACTGCGAGGTCCACCGATGCGCCATAGGCCGCGTTCCGCATGACCTCTGCGATCCGCCGGGCTGCATCGCGTGCGGCGGCCGTGTCGTAGCGCAGATTCAGCATCACCAGCGCGTCGCCCAGACCCGTGAACCCCAATCCGATCCGCCGCTTGTCGCGGGCCTCGTCGTGCTGCCTCTTCAACGGCCAGACGGTGACGTCCAGCACGTTGTCGAGCATGCGAACGGCGATCGCGGCGAGGCGCGCGAAGCCATCCTCATCGAAGCGCGCAGCCGCTTCGAATGGGGACCGCACGAAGCGCGTCAGGTCGATCGAACCGAGACAGCAGCAACCGTAGGGCGGCAACGGCTGCTCGCCGCAAGGATTCGTGGCTGCGATGGTCTCGCAGTAGGACAGATTGTTGTCGAGGTTGATGCGGTCCAGGAAGAGCACACCCGGCTCGGCATGATCGTAGGTCGACCGCATGATCTGCTCCCAGAGCCCGCGCGCCGGGATCGTCCGGTAGACCCAGAAGCCGTCATCGCGTTGATGCGCACCCTCGGCACGGCAGCGGGGACCGGGTTCGGCCCGGTGCACGAGTTCGAATGGCGCGTCGTCCTCGACCGCCTTCATGAAGGCATCGGTCACCCCCACCGAGATGTTGAAATTGGACAGATCGCCCTTGTCCTTGGCATGAACAAAGGTCTCGATGTCCGGATGGTCGCAGCGAAGCACGCCCATCTGCGCCCCTCGCCTCGCACCCGCCGATTCCACCGTCTCGCAGGAGCGATCGAAGACGCGCATGTAGGAGACGGGACCCGATGCGATGGACTGGGTGCCTCGGACCCACGCACCGGCCGGGCGGATGCGCGAGAAGTCGTAGCCGACACCGCCACCACGGCGCATCGTCTCCGTGGCCTCCATCAAGGCGACATAGATGCCGGGATGGCCGTCCTCCTCGGCCGCGATCGAATCGCCCACGGGTTGCACGAAGCAATTGATGAGTGTCGTCGACAACGCAGTGCCGGCGGACGACTGGATGCGCCCGCCGGGGAGAAATCCCACCTCGAGCGCCTGCAGGAAGCGCGCCTCCCACTGCACGCGGCTCGGGAGCGTCTCCGCCCGTGCAAGCGCGTGGGCGACCCGGGCTCGCACATCGGCGGCGCTGTGCTCCTCGCCCTTTGCGTATTTCTCCTGCAGCACCTGCACGCTGATCGGCTGTGCCGGAAGCATTGGCGCCGGCGACGCAAGAGGGGTGGCCTCGGTGGGCATGGCAGTCCCCGAATGGAGGGGATTCGATGATGCGTCGCAAACGCGCGTTCCGTCCAGTCGCCCGACGGCGCCCTCCCCCGCGCGAAACTTGATCGAACGCAAGTGCCGCGCTGCACCACCCGCCAAGAATTCCTTGCTCGCCACAGCGGCCCGTGGCGGACGGATCGTCCATCGAGGCGGCCAGGGAAAGCTCAGCCATGAGACGCCCCGGCCTTCCGATCCTCCTGATGTCGGGCTATTCCGGTGAATTGCTCGACGACCCGATGGGGTGGGAGGTGCTGGCAAAGCCCTATACCCGCGCCGAGCTCGAACGCGCGATCGGCCGGGTGCTCAAGAACCACTGAACGACGGCGCGGGAGCGCCCACCACCCGCGACACCTTGCCGCTGCGGCCGACGCGCCCCGGCTCTCCACATCGGCACTCGATCCGCACGTCCGTCGCCCCCTGCGATCGCAGGAACTCGCCCAGCACGCGCTGCGCCCTCCGGAGCGCGAGTTCCGCATCGGCACTGCGCGATCCGGTGCAAAGCAGGAGATCGCACGGCCCCTTCTGAACGAGCTGGAAATCGAACAGCCCGGCCCCCTCCTCGATCGCGGTGCTCAATGCGAGCGGGAGCACCTTGACGGAACCGGCGCGCTCGCTGCCCAGGCAGAGCGTGTCCTCGCAACGACCCTGTACCTCGATCACGGGCAGATGGCAGCCGCACGCGCATGGGTCCGCATGCACGACGATGCGATCGCCCAGGTCGTATCGGATGATCGGCTGGACGTGGTTGGAAAGATTCGTCAGCAGCACCGTCGCGCCGGCTTCGCCGGCCGGCACCGCGCGGCCCCGGTCATCCACCGATTCCAGGATGGCCCAATCGGAGTTCAGGTGCATGGCGCCCCGTTCGCACTCGAAGGCGAGCGACAGAAACTCCGAGGCCCCATAGCTGTTGATCAGCCGGCAGTCGAAGGCGCGGCGAATGAAGTCGCGCTTGGCGGGCGACAGATCCTCGCCACCGGTCCACACCTCGCGCAGGGCCGTACGCATCCGCCCGGCCAGCCGCTCTTCAGCCAACAGCACCGCCGCGCTCGGATAGGTGGCGATGACCGTCGGCGCCAGGGCATCGATGTCCCGGACGATGGCCTCCGTCGGCTGCATGAACGAGATGCAGCGCAAGCGCTGCCAAAGCACGGGATTGAGCCGCCGCAGCCGCTCGATCGAGACCGTGCTCGCGAAATGGCCGTTCGTCGCGCCGACGAACGCGATCTGCCCGCCCCACGCCCAGGGGCCGAAGAGCTGCCGCATGGCCCGGGACATCGGCCCACGTACCGCGTCGAGTGCGTCGCACACCGCGAGTGCGAGATCGTCCTGGACGAAGACACCCGGCTCGCCGCTGCTGCCGGAGCTCTCCCACGCCAGGTAGCGGCCCAGGAAGGGTTCGGCAATGCGGCTGGCATCCGAGACGAAGCGGCAGAGGCCGTCGAGCCGGATCGCGGGATCCGTGACCCACTGGTCGAAATGGCTCATCAGCTCGCACTTCCTCGCCACCGGCAGGTCTTCGAGGCGGACCCTGTCGACATCGTGGTTGCGCAGCACACGCCCGTAGAACGGCGAGCGCTCCCTGGCCCAGGCCAGCAGGCGGCGCAGGCGCTGCCGGCGCCGTTCCTCCAGGGCGTCGCGACTGGCGTGGGACGCCATCGCAACGTCCATCGCGATCGTCCCCCAGAGCCAGGGATCGATCGGCGGCGGCATGACGGGCGGCATGGCCTCGAGCTCGGCCGCAGGACCTCAGTTCGCGACCTTCAGTTCGTTGACGACACTCGTGACGCCCACGGCGGACCATGCGGCAGCCTGCGCGGCCGTACGCTCCGCCCACGAGTGGACGGTGCCACGCAGTGTCGCCTCGGATCCATCGATGACCACGTCGATGTCCTCTGCCTCCTTCTCGGCCTGGCGAACCAATGCCTCGCGAATCTTGGTCGCCACATTGGAATGAGCGGCACGCTGCCTCAGAACGATGCTGTTGCTGACACCCACCACCCCCTTGAGCGAGCGCACGGCGCGCGCCGCCGCATTGCGCTGGTACTCCCACTCCACGTCGCCCTTGAGCGTGACCCATCCCTGCTCGACCTTCAGGCTGATGCCGGCAGGGACCTGCGCGCTCCACGTCAGCGCATCTTCCGCAGCGGCCGCGATCTCGGAATCGCTTCGCTGGTGACTCGGCGCAAGCTTGACATCCAGCTCGAGCGCAAGCGCCCTGACGCCCTGCACGCGCTGGACCGCGCGCTCCACCAGGAACTTCTCCCCGTAGGTGCCGAGGTGCCCGGTGAGCGTGACCACGCCGTTCTCCACCATGACCCCGACGTGGGCTGCGTTGATCGCCGGATCCCACTCGAGTTCGCTCTCCACGTCCTTCTTGAGTTGGGCATCTGTCTTCATGATCGACCTTTCCACTGGCGTTGCATCTGCCGATTCGATCCCGCGAGGCGCGCAGCGCCTGCACGTGCAAGAGATCGTAGGAGGAGGTGACTCCGCCTCGATTGATTCATCGCAATTCAGACAGCAAGCGGCACCATTCAACTCAGGCAAAGCGTGATGCGCGTCAAGACACGGGCCTTCACGCAGTGAGCGCGGCGCGGGGCCTTGCCGTCCCTGGGTCGATCGAATCGCGAAGGCGGCAGACAGCTCGTCGTGAGAATCTGCTGGTATATGGGGGGTGTCCTTGAACAGAGGCCCTGATATGGCGCGCAGGCCGCGATCGCGGTTGACGCAGCTCAAGCGCGGCACTGGCCGATGCGGCTTGATCCAGATCATCCGGCAGCGAATGTCCGCCCACCTGGCATCCGATACTGCGCGACAACCTCGACGGCTCGGTGCCCGAGCTCGTCACGAACGAGGCCGCGAGCTGGCCGGCCGATCTGATCGTGCTGGGCACCCACGGCCGCCGCGGGGCGAAGCGCTTGTTCCTCGGCAGCAGCGCCGAGCAGATCCTGCGCATCGCGCCCGTCCCCATCCTGCTGGTGCGCGCGATCGAGCAGCCGACCGAGGGCGAAAAGACGGAGGCGGAGGCCGGGCGCAAGCCGCTTCGCGTGACGCTGCCCAGCGGCGCGCTGGCGATCGAATGAGCCGCGGGCGCGCGTCAGGCGCCCTGATCGCGCTCATCACGCGGGGTTGACCAGGCGGCCGTCAACGACCCGCACGATGCGGTCGCAGCGCTCGGCCAGCACCGCGTTGTGGGTGACGAACAGGACCGCCATGCCCTCCTCCCGATTGGCTTCGTGCAAGAGCGAGAACACCGCGTCGGCCGACTGGCTGTCCAGGTTGCCGGTCGGTTCATCGGCCAGTAGCAGGCGCGGATTCATCGCGAGCGCGCGCGCCACCGCCACCCGCTGCTGCTGCCCTCCGCTGAGATTGGTGGCCAGGTTGTCACGCCACTTCGACAGGCCGACGCTGTCGAGCAATCCCGCCGCCCGCCGGGCCATGCTCCGCTCGCTGAAGCCGGAACTGCCGATCATCGGCATCATCACGTTTTCCAGGGCCGTGAAGCCCGAGAGCAGGTTGTGATACTGGAAGACGAAGCCGATGCCGTGCCCACGCAGCCGGGTGATCGCTTGGTCGTCCAGGCCCACGGTTTCCTCTCCGCAGATGCGCAGCGAGCCGGCGGTCGGACGGTCCAGCAGGCCGATGATGTTCAGCAGCGTGCTCTTGCCCGACCCCGAGGGGCCCATCACGGCACAGAACTCGCCCGGCACCAGGTCCAGGTCGATGCCGTGCAGCACCTCGGTCTCGATCGGCAGGCCGACGTGAAAGGCCTTGCGCACGCCGCGCATGCGAACCACCGGTTCAGCCACGGATCGCCACCACGGGATCGAGACGCGCCGCTCGCAGCGCGGGCGCAAAGGCTGCCGCCAGGCCGGTGAGGGTCGCCAGCAGCATCGAGAGGAGGAACAGGCCGGGCTCGATCTCCACCGGGAAGAAGGGCGTGCCATCGGGATTGCGCGCATAGCGCTGCCACAGCCACAGCGCCACCAGCGCCATGCCCGAGCCGCCGAGGGAGCCCATGAGCCCGAGCAGGCCGCCCTGCAGCAGGAACACCCGCAGCACCTGGCCGCGCGAGATGCCCATCGCCCGCAGGATGCCGATCTCGCGCGACTTCTGCACCACCGACACCACCAGCACGCTCGCGATGCCGAAGGCCACCGACAGTCCCACGAAGAAGCGGATCGTGGTGTTCGAGGTCTTCTGCGCCTGGACGGCAGTGAAGAACTGCGCATTGGTCGCGATCCAGCTGTCGGCCTCCACCCCGGTGGCGCCCGTGATGTGGCGCGCGATGTCCTCGGCCGCGTACACGTCCCGAACGGTCACGTCGATGCTCGAGACGCCGCCGACGAGGCCCAGCAGGCTCTGCGCGGTGCGCAGCGCCACGTAGGTGGTGCGCTGGTTGGCCCCCTTGTTGCCGAGGTCGAACAGCCCCGTCACCGTGAGCGTGTTGTCACGCCCGGCGGCGGTGGAGACGCGCAGCTTGTCGCCCACGGTGACGCCGAGGTCGCTGGCGAGGTCGATGCCGATCAGGATGTCGGTGTTCGTCAGGCGCGGCGCACCGTGCACGATCTTCTCGGGAACGGTCACGATGCGGAAATACACCTGCGGGTCGACGCCGATCAGCGTGATCGCCCGGCTCGCGTCGCCGCGCACCACCAGCGCGGAACCGCTCGCGGACGGCGAGACCAGCACGACGCCCGGCATCGCCTGGATCTGCGCCGCGATCGACTGCCACTGGTCGATCGACTTGATCCGCTGCAGCGGCGCCTGGACGATGGCATCGTCATGAATCCCTGCTTCGCGGCCGCCCCGCTCGAGCACGCGCGCCACCTCTTTGGGCGGCAAGAGCTGGATGTGCGCCTGCGCCGTCAGCACCCGGCGGATGAAATTCGCCTGCAGGGCGACCAGCAGCGCCGACATGAAGACGATCACCGCCACGCCGATCGCGATGCCCGTGATGATCAGCGTCGTCTGCATGCGTCCCTCGCGCAGGAAACGCGCTGCGATGATCCATTCGAAGGGAAGACCGCGCTTCATGGCGAGCGAACCGTCAGGAGGCGGAACCGGTCCGCACGCGGGGCTGCAGGCGCGCGCCGTCGGCGATGTCGGGCGTCGACGCCGGCACCACCAGGTCGCCGGCCTGCAGTCCCTCGAGCACTTCGCTCTGGCCGCCCGAATGCAGGCCCAGCTTGACGCGCTGGCGCCTCGCGTGGTGGCCATCGACCTTCAGCACCCAGGGCTCGCCGCGATCGGCATCGCGCACCGCATCGCTCGCCAGCAGCAGCGTCTGGCTGCGGGAAGCCGTGCGGATCTGCACCGACACGGTCATGTCCTGGCGCAGGTAGGCCGGTGGATGCGGCACGGCCAGCTTGACTTCGACCGAGCCGCGCTGAACGTCCACGCCGGGATTGATGTAGACCAGCTCGGCGGCGAAGTGCTGGTCGGCATAGGCATCGGCCGACGCCAGCGCCTGCTGCCCGAACGCGAGCAAGGCCAGGTTCTTCTCGTCGATCTGCACCACGAGCTGCGTCTGGCCCGCCGGCGAGAGCACCATCAGCGCCTTGCCGGGCTGCACCACATCGCCCGGCTCCACCGAGCGGTCGATCAACGTACCGGCCACGGGCGCCTTGATCGTCGCGTAGTTCAGACGCGAGTGCGCGGCCGTCGCAGCGGCACGCGCCTCGGCCAGGGCGGTGGTCGCCACGGCGTGGTCGCCGCCGCCGGGCTGCGCACTCGCGAGCTGGCTTCGGGCCGTGAGCACCTGCGCCTCGCTGAGGTCGACCGCCTTGCGCAAGTCGTCCAGCGCGGCCTGGCCGATGAAGCCCTGCTCGCGCAGCGCCACGTTCCTGCGCCACTGCGCACGCGCGTTCTGCGCGCCGATCTCGGCCTGCCGCAAGGCCTGCGCGGCCACCGGCGCCTGCACTTCGCGCAGCAGCCTGAGGCGCGCTTCGGCCTGCTGCACCGCCGCGTCGGCCTGCGCGGCGACGGCGACCCATTCGGCGTCGACCAGCTGGATGAGCACCTGGCCCGCCACGACCTCCTGCCCTTCAGACACGGGCACCGCCCTCACCTCGCCGGCGAGCTGGGCGCCGATGCTGACCCGGTGAGGCGCCTCGACATGGCCACTGGCCACCACCGACTGGACGAAGTCGCCGCGCAGCACCGGCGTGACGGCGACACGCGGCCCCCACAGCACACTCGGGCCGAACCAGAGCCCCAAGGCGACGAGCGCCAGCACGGCCAGCGCCGCAGGTGCACGGCGCCGGATCAGGGCGAACACCCCCGGATGCGGCGGCTGCGCGAGGCCCGGCGGCGTCGACTGCGCGGCGACCCGCGGGCCGGAGTCGCCCGGGCGTACATCCGCCGACGAGGGATCGAGCTTCATGCTGCGACTCTAGGCTGCGAGTGGGCGCCCCGCATGACGCAGATCAAACAAGCTTGCTCGAACCGCAGCGGGTCGAGGACGCATCGATATTGATGAGCGGCGTCAAGTCCGCACGTCGCAACCGGCAACGGACGCAGGCCGCGGGCCCGGATGTTCCGACCGCGGCCCGCGCGATGGGCGTCGCGATCCTCACGAAGACCCGCGCCGGGGGCGGCGGCGAAAAAATGCCCGCGGTCGCGGACGCCTCCGGGCCCGGCCGCTGGGTGCTGTGGATCGGGGACGTGGCGGTCGACGACGAAGCCGCACAGGACGACCACCGCCGCATCATGCAGGCCGTGCTGGTCGACGCCTTGCGCAGCGCCTGAATCCTTCGTCGGGGCACCCGATGACCGTCGTTTGCGCCAGATCAAGTGCTTCCTTCGCTGCCCTTTCGATACTGGACCCAAGGAGGTTCCATGTACCAACGCATCCTGGTCCCCGTCGACGGCAGCCCGGTCTCGCAGCACGGACTCGAAGAGGCCATCCGCCTGGCGCAGCTGACCCATGGCCGGCTCCGGCTGGTCCATGAGGCGGTCCGCATCCACCAGCCGACCGGGGCACTGTCGATCGAATAGCCGAACAACGAGGCGTGTCTGGAAAGACGGGCAAAGGACCATGACCGCGTTTCAATCCCTTCTCGTGCACCTGGACGGCACGGCACGCGCCGCGGTGCGCATGAACCTCGCGCTCAGACTCGCGCTCGCCTGGCGGGCCCGCGTCAGCGCACTGTTTGCAGTCGCTCCGAGCCACCTGCCCCTGCTGCCGGTGGGCCCCGGCATGCCGCCGCTGCCGCCGGACGCGCGCATCGAGGCCGAACACCGCCGACGTGCGCTGGCGACCTACGATCGCTCCTGCGCCCTCGCGAACCAGCCCTGCGAATGGCTCGAACTGGACGGCGATCCGGTCATCGAGACCTTCACCCGCCGGGCGCTGCTCGCCGATCTGCTCTTTCTGGGCCAGCGCGATCCGGCCGATGCGACCGGCTTCGACGTTCCTGCCGACTTCGTCGAATCGGTCGTGATCGGCAGCGGGCGTCCGGCGCTGATCATTCCCTTCGCCGGCGAGATCGCGGATTCGCCGGACAGCGCACTGGTGGCGTGGAAGCCCACGCGCGAGTGCGCGCGCGCGCTCGCGGCGGCGATTCCCTTCCTGCAGAAGGCACACCACGTCCATCTGGTCGAGGAAGACGGGGCCGAGTGGCATTCCGTGCCCATCGACGTGCGCGACTACCTGCGCCTGCACGGCATCGAGCGGGTCCACGAGCACGCAAGGCTCGCGCCGGACAGCGACGGCGAGGCGATCCTTTCGATCGCCTCCGACTGCGATGCCGATCTGCTCGTCATGGGCTGCTACGGGCACAGCCGCGCGCGCGAGCTGCTGCTCGGCGGCGCGACGCGGACCGTGCTGGATTCGATGACGCTTCCGGTCCTCATGGCGCATTGAGGAGTCGACATGAGCCAAGCCATTTCCTCCCTGATGCAGCGTCCCGTCGTCAGCGTGGGCATGGACGACACGGTGGCCCAGGTGGAGGCACTGCTCGCCAGCCGGCACCTGACCTGGGTCCCCGTGCTCGAGCCGACGAATCGCGAGGTGGCCGGGATCATCAGCGCCTCGGATCTCGTGGCTTTCCACGCGCAGGGCCGCGATCCCGCCACGACCCGTGCCTGGCAGATGTGCACCTACAAGCCGGTCGTGGTGGACGCCGGGACACCGGTCGCCATGGTGGCCGCGCTCATGGTCGAGCGCGGCATCCACCACGTGGCCGTGAGCGACCGCAACGGCATTGCCGGCGTCGTCTCGGCGCTGGACTTCGTGCGGACCTTCGTGCCCGAGGGCCTTCGCTGAGCGGACGGCTCGCATCATGCGAATGCCCGCATCCCGCTTCGCCACCGCATGGCTCGTGGGCGCACTCTGTGCCGGCGCCCTGGCGCCCGCGGCTGCATCGCCTCTCCTGCCCCCGGGGACGCACGTGAGCGGCGGCATCGGCGAGGAAGACCAGCACCGCATGCAACTGAGCCGCAGCCTCTACAACCTGCGGCTCACCTTCGCCGAGGCGGGCACCGGCGCCTATCTCTCGGGCGTCGACGTCGTCGTCGAGCCCGTCGAGCGGGGGCGGACCCATGGTCCCTTCAAGGACTGCGGCCCCTTGCTGTACGTTGCTCTGAACCCCGGCGCCTACCGCGTGCGGGCCACCTACCGCGGCCTGGCCCGCACGATCAACGTGCACATCGGCAGGGAAGCCGTCACCGCCACCCTCTACTGGCCCATCCTGCCCGACTGACCGGCCGCGACCACTCAACGAAAGGAAGTCACATGCGATCCGATGCACAACTCAGGAGCGACGTCCAGGCCGAACTGGACTGGGATCCCGCGATCCACTCGACCCAGATCGGGGTGATCGCCGCGGACGGCATCGTCACCCTGACGGGCCACGTCGCCAGCCACGCCGAGAAGCACGCCGCCGAATCCGCGGCCCGTCGCGTCAAGGGGGTCAAGGCACTGGCGGTGGAGATCACCGTCAAGCTGCCCGACGACGCGACGCGCAGCGATGCCGACATCGCCCTCGCGGCCGAACGCGGCCTCGAATGGTCGGCGCTCGTGCCGGCCGCCACGATCAAGCCGGAGGTCGAGAACGGCTGGGTCACCCTGAACGGCGAAGTCGAGTGGGACTACCAGCGCCGGGCCGCCGAGAAGGCGGTGCGCAACCTGATGGGCGTCACCGGCGTCACGAACGCGATCAGGATCATTCCGAAGGTGAAGGTGGTCGATATCGAGAAGCGGCTTCACGACGCCCTGTCGCGCCAGGCCGACCGCGAAGCCGGCCACATCCAGGTCACGGTGGAGGGCTCCGAGGTCCGCCTCAAAGGCAGGGTCCACTCCTGGGCGGAACTCAACGCGGTGCAGGGCGCGGCCTGGTCGGCGCCCGGCGTGAGCTCGGTGGTCAACGACCTCATGATCGACTGACCTCCGGTGCCCCGGCCGGCGCTGGGGCTTACTGCACCGCGGTTCCGAACGAGGGAAACACAGGCCGGGGTCCGGCTGGCTCAGTGGCCGCCTTGCGCTCGCTCTTCTCGCGCTCGATCCCACCTCGCAGAGCACGCGCGAGTTGGGCCAGTTCGTCGGAGATGGCCGCCATCAGATCCTCGGCGGCCACGAGCCCGGTCACCCGGCCCGCGTCGTCGACCACGAGGACCCGACGCACGCCGGCCTTTTCCATGGTGGCAGTGGCCTCCTGGACACTGGCACTGCCGGGCACCGCGACGAGCGACTTCCTGGCGAGATCGCCCGCGCTCAGATTGCTGCCCGACTGACCGCTGCCGACGACATCGAGCGCCAGGTCGCGATCGGTGAGGATGCCCGTGACGCGTGGCGGGTCGTCCCCTGTCACCACGACGACCGAACCGACATGTTCTTCCGACATGCGGGCTGCGACTTGCGGGAGGGAGGCCGCTGCGGGAACGGCAACGACTTCGCGGCGGCACAAGCTGGCGATGTTCATGGGATCTCCGTGAGTGATGTGATGGGGGTTCCCACTTTAGGCGGCGCGTCCGGACACGCCATGACGAAGATCAATCAGCGCCGGGCTCCACCCACAAACTCATTGCGACAGGACATCGATCGTTCACGCAGTGTTGCCTTCCGTTTCTCGCCGTTGACCGTTCGGCCATGCGCACCGACTAGATTGACTTTACGGGATCACTTCAATCAGGAGAATCCTATGGCCAACCCACCTGCCGACGGCGCCTACGAACTCCGCTTCGATGCCCTGTATTCCAATCGGCGGTCCTACAGCTTCCCATGCGACGGAGTGGGGCACGTCGATATCGATTCGCTCAGCGAACGCGGACGCCTCAACTACCTCTACGCGCGCGCCATGATCGGCGTGGAGGTCGCCTGGCCCGCCGTGCGCGTAAGCATGCCGCACTGAGAGGGCATCGAGAGCCGGCATCGAGCGAACACTTGACATGGGTCAATCCGCTGGGGAGTCCGGTTCCTAACATGGGCTGATCCATTCACCTTATGAAGGACACAGTCCATGTACGACGCAGCGACTCGAAACGCCGACACATCTGTAACAGGCGCCACGGACAAGTGGGGCAATGTCCTGCACGGCTTCGGCGAGCGTCTGGACGAAATGCGCGGCGGCGCGATCAGCAAGGCGCGCGAGGCAATGCACACAGCCGACGGCACCATGCACCGGCACCCTTACCCCGTCATGGCCGCCTTGGCGCTCACTGGCCTGATCGTGGGCATCCTCGTCGCCCGCCGCTGACCGCGGCGAGCCTTTTGCAGCAACAGGAGACAGCAATGAAGAGCCAATGGATCGTGGTGGCCAACGCCTCGCTCGCTCGCATCTTTCGCCAAGGTGCCGGCAATGGCGGACTGGAGCCAGTCGAGACCTTGACGCATACGCAAAGTCGCGTGCACCCCGGCGAACTCGCCGCGAGCGATCAGGGAGGTGGCGAGCGAGACCACCACGACGATCGGTTCGAGGCGCGCAACGACATCCGCCGGAAGGAACATGTGCGCTTCGCGCGTGCATTGGCGGACCGCCTGGAAAAGGGTCTTGCCGCCCAGGAATTCGATTCGCTAACCATCCTGGCCGCGAAACCCTTCCTAGGCGAGCTCAGGCAACAGTTGAGTTCAGCAGTCAGCGAGAAGATCGGCGTCGAGTTGAACAACGATTTCACCGCCCTGAGCGCGGCCGAGATCGCACAGCGTCTCCCACTCGCGCACGCCGCAGGCCGCGAGACGCACGGCGCGAGCTGACAGCACGCCGGACCCTCTCCGGAGGCAGGCCATGACAACCGAGCAGCCCGGTCTGCCCCCCGGCGTGGTGGCGCTGATCCCGATGCGGAACTTCGTCCTGTTTCCGCATGCGCTGACCGCGATCAGCGTCGGGCGCGATCCTTCGATTGCCGCGCTCAGGCATGCGCTCGAGAACGAGATTCCGGTGGGTGTCGTCCTGCAGAAGAATCCACAGGAGGAACTGCCGACCTTCGATTCGCTCCACGCAGTCGGGACCCTCGCCAGGATCGTCCACCATGTCGAACCCGAGCAGGGGCAGCACCATGCGGTGTGCCAGGGCATCCAGCGCTTCCGTCTGGTCGAGCCCTGCGACGGCTACCCTTTCCTGGCGGCGAGGATCGCCGAGATCGACCAGGACGCCGACACCTCCCCCCAGGCCGAAGCGCTGGAGCTGCAGTTGCGCGAGCGCGCCATCGAACTGCTTTCGCTGCTTCCCAGCGTACCTTCGGAGTTCGTGCAGGCGCTACAGACCACGCGCGGCCCTTCGGCGCTCTCCGACATCGTGGCCGGCGTGATCGACGTCGAGGTGAACGAGAAGCAGGAGCTGCTGGAGATGGTGGCCACGGTGCCGCGGGTGGAGAAGCTGCTCAAGCTTCTCTCGCATCGCCTGGAGGTGGTGCGCCTGTCCCGGGAGATCGGGGAACGCACCAAGGAACAGATCAGCGATACGCAGCGCAAATTCCTCCTGCGCCAGCAGATGGAAACCATCCGCCACGAACTCGGCGAAGACGATGCCAACGCGGAAGACCTCCAGCGCATCGACGAAGCCATCGCCAAGGCGGGCATGCCGACCGATGCCCAGGCGCACGCGCGCAAGGAACTCCATCGGCTTCGCTCCATGCAGGACACGAGCGGCGAGTACGCCATGCTGCGCACCTACCTGGAGTGGATGGTCGAGCTCCCATGGAAGAGTCCGGTCCTGGCGCCGATCGATCTTGCGGCGGCGCGCGCGACGCTGGAGGCCGATCACTTCGGCCTCGAAAGCGTCAAGAAGCGCGTGCTCGAGTTCCTCGCCGTTCGCAAGCTCAACCCCGCGGGGCGCGCGCCCATCCTCTGCTTCGTGGGTCCACCCGGGGTCGGCAAGACATCACTGGGCCAGAGCATCGCGCGCGCCATCCAGCGGCCCTTCGTGCGCGTATCGCTCGGCGGCGTGCACGACGAAGCGGAAATCCGCGGGCACCGCCGCACCTATATCGGCGCCTTGCCGGGCAACATCCTGCAGGGCCTGCGCCGTGCCGGGGCCCGCGATGCGGTGATGATGCTCGACGAAGTCGACAAGCTCAGCGCCAGCGCGCATGGCGACCCGTCGGCCGCGCTGCTCGAAGTGCTGGATCCCGAGCAGAACGGCACCTTCCGCGACAACTACCTCGGCATCCCGTTCGACCTGAGCCGGGTGGTCTTCATCACCACCGCGAATGTGATCGATCACGTGCCCGCGCCCGTGCGCGATCGTATGGAGGTGATCGAACTGCCCGGCTATTCGCAGGAAGAAAAGCTGAACATCGCGCGGCGCTACCTCGTGCCCCGGCAACGCGAGGCCAACGGGCTGAAGGAGGACCAGTGCGTCCTGACCGAAGCGGCCATCGCGGACATCATCGCCAACCGCACGCGCGAGGCCGGCGTTCGCCAGCTCGAGCGCGAGATCGGTCGCGTGATGCGGCACGCGGCGATGCAGGTGGCGGAAGGCGCGGTGCCGTCGGTCAGCGTCGACGCGGCCGAACTGGACGCTGTGCTCGGCCCTGCACGCTTTGAGCATGAGGCCGCGCTTCGCAGCAGCCTCACCGGCGTGGCCACGGGTCTCGCCTGGACGCCGGTGGGCGGCGACATCCTGTTCATCGAAGCCGCGCGCATGCAGGGCACCGGCAAGCTGCACCTGACCGGACAGCTCGGCGATGTCATGAAGGAGAGCGCGCAGGCCGCGTTCACGCTGGCCAAGACCCGCGCGGCGGCTCTGGGCATTCGGCCGGAGGTGTTCGACGCGAGCGACGTGCACCTGCACATCCCGGCCGGCGCGGTGCCCAAGGATGGGCCCAGTGCCGGCGTCGCCATGTTCATCGCGCTGGCGTCGCTCTTCTCCGACCGGAAGGTGCGGCACGACATTGCCATGACCGGGGAGATCAGCCTTCGCGGCCTGGTGCTGCCCGTCGGGGGGATCAAGGAGAAAGTGCTCGCCGCCCAGCGCGCGGGCCTCGCGGCCGTGCTGCTTCCTG